>CALEXX010000070.1 GCA_937925095.1 uncultured Leptotrichia sp. | reverse complement strand
AGAAACAGGAAGAGTATTTTATGAAGTGCCGGAGGATTTGAAAAAAGCAGTTGTTCTAAATCTTATTTGCTTTGCCATAATGCTAATATTAATATTTCTGGGAATAAAAATTGGAATACTGCTTTTAATAGTCTGTGCTGTAATAAGTATGATATACGGATATAAATATTATTATTCAAAAGAAAAAACAAAAAATACACTTGAAATAATAAATGAAGACTTTTACTTAAATGGAAAATTATTGGATATAAAGGGCTATAACTGGGGTACTGAATTATTTCCCCTGTTTGGCTCTCGAATAATCAGACTTAAATCCCATATTTATCTTCTTGATGGCAAAAAGGAAATCTGTTTTGTACCTGAAAGACAGTTAAAAAGATCTCGAATAGATATAATAATAGAAGATGACAGAATTTCTAAAATTATAGATGATATTATTGATGTAATCCAGAAAAGACAGATTCCAAAAGTAAAATTCAAACTTTTTAAAATGAAAAAAATGCAGAGCATACTTCTTTTTTTACTTTTTATATCAATTGTGATACTTGTTTTTTTGTATAAAAGCAAAGCATATATGTATTTATTTTAGTAAAATAATGGTAGCATATATGGTGTATAACAATATTATCTTTGTAAAAACAGGTACTGAAAACAATTTTAAAAGTGGATGCTGACAGAATTCATATAACATTGCAAGGAATATCTTATTAATTCAGGGAGTTTAAAATGCTATATAGTTTAGTTTTTGCATTAATATATTTTGCAGTTTTGAGTATAATAATTATTTTTGATATGAAAAATAGAAAAATCAAAAAAAATTTACGTAAGATTATTCAAAAGCATGAAGATGAAGCTAAAGAGAAAATAAAACTTGGAATTTTAGCAGCTGATACAGTTTACCGTGAAAGAACAGAAACAGGAACGGTATTTTATGAAGTGTCTGAAAATCTGAAAAAAGCAGTTCTTCTAAATATTATCTGCTTTACCATAACAGAAATATTAATATTTTTCGGGATAAAAATTGGAATACTGCTTTTACTTAGCTGTGCTGTAATAAGTATAACATACGGGAACAAATATTATTATCCAAAAGAAAAAACAAAAGATACGCTTGAGATAATAAATGAAGATTTTTATTTAAATGGAAAATTACTGGATATTAAAGGCTATAACTGGGGTACTGAGTTATTTCCTCTATTTGGCACTCGAATAATCAGATCTAAATCTCACATCTATCTTCTTGATGGAAAAAAGGAAATCTGTTTTGTGCCTGAGAAAAACTTAAAAGGATCTTTGCAAACAGATATAATGATAGAAAATAGCAGAATCTCAGAAATTGTGGACAACATGATAGACATAATTCAGAAAAAGCAGATTCCAAAAGTAAAATTTAGGCTTTTTAAAATGAAGATAATGCAGAGTATGCTTCTTTTTATACCTTTTATGCCGATTATCACATTCGTTTTGTTATATGGAAGCAAAGCACATATACATTTATTTTAATAGGATAAGAAATAGCTGATGGAATTTTGAATAGTTAAATACAGACAGAGGTGAAAAAATGAAAAATAAAAAAATAAATCTAGCTATGATGGCAGGAATGATTTTAATGAGTATGGGATGTGAAGCAAAGGGGAAAGCTTCCCAAAGCAGTATTTCAGGAAAATATAATGTGGAAACGCTGACTACAAAAGGGCAGACTGTAAAGGTGGCAGGTCAGGAATGTTTTGAAAATTCATATTTTGAAATAAAAGGAAATATTGCCTATATAAGCCTTAACAATGTAGTTAATGGGAACTGTATAACAAAGGCAGGAACCTATGATATGCAAAGTAAGGGCAACGGGAGATACATTCTTGTAGGAAATGGCAAGGAATCAGATGAAATTATTGTAAAAAATGGAAAAGTGCAGTATAATCAGGATACAGGAATTTCAATGACATTTTCCAAAGATGTGACATCTACTCCAGAAAATATGAAAAAATAGTTTACTTTTTGATTAAAAAGTTAAAAAATATAGCATTTTTAGTGTAACCAGAAATTTATTATTAGAAAAATCAGGAGGAATCATGAAAAGATTTATATCATTTATTTTACTGGCAATTATGTTTATAACAAGCTGTGGAATTAGTGAAAGTTCTGAAAATGATGATAAAAAGGCAGTAGCATCGGCTTTTAGCGATTATATCAATGCAGCAAAAAATGAAGATACAAAAAAAGTTAGTGAATATCATTTAATGTGGTTTAATATCTGGCGTACTTCACAAGAAAGTTATAAATATCTTACTTATAAAATAAATAAAATTGAACTAACGAAGCAGAAAAATGGAAACGGAAGGGATATAAAACTGGCTTATGTAAATGTGTCACTAAAATATCCCGATTTAAACTATACAATGTCTAAATTTTATAAAAACAAAGACTTTAATTCGTTGGTAAGAGGAAAAAGCAGATCTACACAGCTAGAAATAATAGAACAGGAAATCTCTTCTTTTTTGAAAAATGAATTAAAGAAAAATGACACAAAATATATCGAAAAAGAAATGATTGTAAAATTTGAGTACTTCTATCCGCTTAAAAAATGGAAAATTCCTTATGATGAGAATATAGAGTTTATAAATATTCTTTCACTTGACAGCTATAAAATAAAAGGAATGGATAAAACCATAGGAGAAATTGTAAGAACGCCGGGAAATGATGATGATAGAAAACTTTTAATCAGTGAAAAAGAGGAAAAAATAAGAAATAAAACAGCAAAAATTGATGATTATAAACTGCTTCTAATGCTTTACTCGCCGGTAAAAAATCCTGATAACATTAACTTTAAAAGAATATCGCAAAAATTAATAGAAAATTTCCCTGATTATCCAGAAGGATATCTCATTATGACAGATTTTATTTATCATAATTATCCTGATAAATATTCAGAGATATTGAATTATGCACAAAAAGGAATTGAAGCATATAAAAATGTCGATACAAAAAAATATCCGGAATTTGTTTATGAAAGTAGTAGAAATCATCCGATGAATGAACTGTTCAGAATTATGATAGATGTTTATCTGAAAAAAGGCGAAAAAGAAAAAGCACTGGATGTATTCAATAAAAACAAAAAAATTATTAAATACTGGATGCCTCCTGCAAATTATGTACAACTTGCAAAAAGGCTGGGAGTAATATGGTAATAAATATAGAGTTTTAAAGGGAAAAGAGGAGATTACAAATGAAAAAAGTTCTGTTTATATTTTTAACAATATTGATGTTTTTATCGTGTGCCATGAAGAGTGACAATCAGAAAAATAATGAAAATCCTGAAAATGAAATTTCTGAAAATAAAAACAGTTCTGTGCAGCAGGTACCAGAAAATAACAGTTTTCAGAAAAGTGATGTTATACAGGACACAAATAACGGTAGATTTGGAAATGAAACAGTAGGATTTATGAATTATCCAAAGGGAAACTGGAATGAAATCCAGAATAATACAAATTCTACAAGTGCTGGAATAAAAAATGATGAGAATGAAATGATTATCCTGGATAAAGTACCATCTGAAGAAAGAGTAAATGCAGGAAAAGCAGCAACACAAATGATAGCGGAGCTAGTAAATCAGGGTCAAAAAAAAGAAAACCTGAAACTTTATCAAAACAGTATAAATGGCCATCAGGCTTATCTGATATTTTCTGAAACAGTGAATAATAATCTTCAGGCTTCAATGATATTTATAGATGCTGAAAATGAAGTATATTATGTAGCAGTAATTGCAAAGCCAAATAACATTACGAAATTACTGGAAATAGTAACATCATCATGGAACATCAGATAAATATAAAAACTGAAAAATTAAAAGAAATGGAAGTAAAGAAATATATATAGATTTTTATGAATGATTAAAGATTGTAATAATAGGAGTTGATTTGTTATGAAAAAAATTATTTTTGCATTTTTAATATTAGGAAGTATTTACAGTTTTGCAGCACAAAAAACTTTACGGACAGTAGAAAAATGTCGTGTAACTTCAAGAGGTATAACAAAAGATGGTAAAAGATTCGCAAACTGCATTAGCCTTCAGTCAGGAAAAACATTTAATTTTACAGGACTTGTTGACCAGACTTATTATAAATTCTCAAAAGGAACAATATTTAAAGTATATTTCTATGGAAATGGGAATAGAAATTTGACTTTGGAGACTTTTGACTACATTCGGTAATTAATTCAGAAGAATAGAATTTTTTTAATAGGCTGTGTCTGAAAACTCAGAATCTATGTTATTTTTAATGTTTTTTTGATTTCATAAATTGTACAAATCACGATAAAATCAGTATTTATATATTTCTGATTCTGAAAAGATTTGTTAAAGATTCATGATTTTGAGAGTTTTTAGACACGCCCTATTATAATAATAATAATTTTCTTCCTCTTTTTTCAGTTTTTAACTGTTTAATTTTCTTTTGAAATTTTTAAATTTTCTTGTTTATTTTTTCAAATCTTTTTGTATAAACTATTTCAGTTTCCGACTTTAATTCTTTTATTGTATTTGGGACCCTTTTAGATTATCTTAATCAGAGAAGTCTGTCATTAATATTCCCACTTCAATTTCTTCTTCAACTTCAGGATTCATATTATATCCCCATAATACACCTGTTTTATCACTTCCGAATTTTTGAAATGTTTTCTGAACTATTTCCTGTATTTCCTGCAATCCAATATCCGCTCCACCCACAATATTTATCATTATTTTTCTAGCTTTTTTAGAAAGATTTTTTGAAAAAGGATAATTTGATAGTTGTTCTAAAATAAGTTTTATCCTATCCTGCCCCTCACCTTTACCAAATACCGTTACAGCAGTTTTGGAATCCTTTAACATTTTTTTTACATCATCAAGATCAAGATTTACTACCCCTTGTTTATTTATCACATTTGCAATAAACTCTACATTTTTTATAAAACTTTCATCTCTTTTCTCAAATATTTTGTCAAAAGTTGCACTAGGATCTGCTTCAGCTAATTTTTTAAGTGATAAAACTATAACTGTGTCAGAAATTTCTTTCAATTTTTCAATTTCTTCAGTTTCTCCATTTAAATTAACTGATGTAACAGCTACAGTCATTGTCAATATTCCCTTCGCTTTTGCAGTTTGTGCAACAATAGCGTTAATCTCGCTATTTTTCTTTTCCGACATTTCCATCAAAATAAATACTAAATCTGAATTTTGTAATACAACTTCAACTTCTTTATTCAAATTTTCATGATTCGTGTCAATTCCCGCAATCTCAACTCCTGAAATTTTTCTGTGGGCAATTTTATTCAAAACCTCATTTCCCGCTGTACCAATACCGATGACTTTTATTACAGCATTATCCATATTTTTTCTCCTTTATTTTTTAAATTTTTGTAACTAATCTTCCTTAATTTCTACTGCCTGCGGATAAATTTCAATAATTTCACTCGCAATTTTATCAATTTCAGCAATCAGATAATCGGTACTCCCTCTATCGCCTTTCATTGCAATTCTTACGTGAACACAGCCTTCCTTTGCATAAGGAGCAACAGTTGGATTAGACATTTCAAAATAATCTTTTAGCCTATCGTCAATTTTCCCTTCTGGAACTCCTTTTATTTCAAGAGTTTTCATTAGCAAAATATCATTTGAATATTGCTTTAAAAATGGTAAAACTTGATTATCCACCATCCACGTCATCTCTCTTGGGGGTCCTGGCAATACTATTATTTTTTTATCATTCTTTTCATAAAAAAATCCTGGTGCAAGCCCAACTTCATTTTCCAGTAATTTTGAATTTTTTAAAATAGATGCTTCCTTTCTTCCACCAGAAGCCACTTCTCCAAAGCCTCTCGCATTATATTTTTTCACAATCAAATCATAATACCGCTCAATCATTTCCAGCTCTTCTCCAAAATAATCAGCCACAACTTCTTTTGTAATATCATCAATTGTAGGTCCAAGTCCCCCAGTGGTAATTACTAAATCAACTCTTTTAAAAGCATTTTCCAGACACTCCATAAGCCGTCCGTAATTATCTCCAACTGTAGTTTGATAATACAAATCAATCCCAATATTTGTGAGCTTTGCTGAAATATACTGTGCGTTCGTATTTACAATATCTCCAACTAATAATTCTGTTCCAACACATATAATTTCTGTTTTCATTTTAATTTCCTTCTTCATTTTTTATTTAAAATACCGTCAAATAAGTTTCAAAAATGAGAATCCTATTTAACGGTAAAGTTTATTTTTTGTTATTCATAATTTTCATTATTTTTTAAAAATAATTGATTCGTATGGTTTCAAAATAATTTTTCCATCTCGAATTTCAGGATCTGTTTCATAGTTTGATAATAAAACTTGAGCATTTTCCAGACCTGTAACTCCGTTTCCTTCCAGTTCAAATTCCACTTCAGGTTCATAGAAATTACTGATTACAA
>CALEXX010000069.1 GCA_937925095.1 uncultured Leptotrichia sp. | reverse complement strand
ACAGCAGTTTAAAGCAGTGGGAGGAAAAGACTTCCTAGTATTCAATGGTCCGGATGAACAGTTTGTAGCAGGAAGGGCTATAGGAGCAGATGCTGGAATTGGTGGAACATATGGAGTTATGCCTGAACTGTTTATGAAACTTAATGAATACATGAATAATCAGGAAATTGATAAAGCAAGAGAATTACAAAATGAAGTAAATGAAATTATAAAAGGTCTACTTTCTGTGGGATCATTGTATGGAGCGTGTAAGTATATCCTTCATTTAAGAGGGGTTGAAACAGGAGTTCCAAGATTGCCTATGCTTCCTATAACTGATGAAGCAGTAAAAGAAAAACTTCAAAAATTAAATAAGACAATAGAAGATCTTATTGAAAAGGTAAAATAAGAATAAATGGTTAATGGGGGCTTATTGTCATGCCCTCATGTTCCATTTATAAAATAAATGAATAATTTGAGGAAAACAGGGATATAACTAAATTTATGAAGGAGGACACTATATGAAATATATTAATATTATAGAGTCATTTTATCCCTCTTTGAGCAAACAGGAAAAGAAGGTGGCTGACTATATACTTGAAGAAAAGGGGAAAATAAGTTATCAGTCACTTCAGGAAATAGGAAGGAAAATCAACGTAGGTGAAGCAACCATAGTAAGATTTGTAAAAAAGATAGGATTTAATGGATTTCAGGATTTAAAAATAAATATTGCCAAGGAAGATTTTCCTATGATTGAAACTACTTATGAAGATTACATAGACAATATCGAGGCAAATATAAATAATACAATTGCAAATACGAAGCTGCTTATTGACAGAAAACAGCTTGATAAATCGATAAATCTGATTGCAAAGGCAGAAAGACTGTTTCTGTATGGAGTAGGATCTTCGGGATTGGCTGTACAGGAGCTTCAGAATAAGCTTCTAAGATTTGGGAAAATAGCACTGTTATATACAGATACCCATTTTCAGGTAATGAGTGCCGCAGTTACAGGGAAAAATGATGTAGTAATAGCAGTAACTCTTTCAGGAGAGACACCTGATATTTTGGAAACATTAACAGTGGCTAAAAAGAATAAAAGTAAAATAATAGTAATTACAAATCATATTTTATCAGCTGCGGCACAGATGGCAAACCATGTTCTTCTGACTGCCGGAAGGGAAACTCTTATTGATGGAGGATCACTGATTGCAAAAATGTCCCAGTTATATATAATAGATGTGCTGTGTACAGGATATGCACTCCAGAATAAAGATGAATCGCTGAAGATGAAACATAATACGGCAGAAGCTGTAGTAAGGAAAAATAGCGGGGTTAAATAGGAAATAAAAACTACTAGGTGAAAGGGATAGAAATGAACAAAGAAGAAATACTGAAAAAAATAAAAGGGAAATTGATAGTTTCCTGCCAGGCATTACCTGGAGAACCTCTGTATATAGAAAATGGAAGTTTTATGCCACTTATGGCTTTAGCTGCCGAACAGGCGGGAGCAGCAGGAATAAGAACAAATGGTGTACTTGATGTAAAAGGTATAAAGGAAAAAGTTAATTTACCTGTAATAGGACTTATAAAAAAAGTATATGAAGGATTTCCACAGCATATAACTGTTACCATGAAGGAAATAGATGAACTTATGGAAGCAGGAGCAGATATAGTGGCTTTAGACTGTACTTTAAGGGAAAGAGTGGACGGGAAAACGATAAATGAATTTATTAAACAGATAAAGGAAAAATATCCGGGAATTTTACTTATGGCAGATATTTCAACATTTGAAGAAGGAGTAAATGCCGAAAAGGCAGGAGTTGACTTTGTAGGAACTACTCTTAGCGGATATACTCCATACAGTGAAAAATCTGATGGACCTGATTTCGCTCTTGTGGAAAAATTAGTAAAAAATTTATCTATCCCTGTAATAGCTGAAGGGAAAATACATGAACCTAAGCAGGCTAAAAAAATGCTTGAACTGGGAGCTTATGCAGTAGTAGTGGGTGGTGCAATAACAAGACCTCTTGAAATTGCCCAGAGATTTGTCAATGGAATGAAATAATAAAATTTAAATATATTGTATAACATGAGAAATGGATACAGAGAGAGGAAAAATATGATTTTTACAAATTTAAATGATGATTTACAAAATAAAAGTCTTGCAAAAAAAATATATGAATGTATAAAATTTACAAAAGAAAATGATTTAAAGTCATATGAACCTGGGAAATACGAGATTCCAGGAACAGAAATAAAAATGAATATAGATCATTATAATACTAAATCTGAAGAACAGGGAGGATGGGAAAGCCATCTTAAATACCTTGATGTTCAGATAATGCTTGAAGGACAGGAATATATTGCATTTAATAATATTCATAACCTTGAAGAAACAGAAAGAATTGTTGAAAATGATTTTCTTAAACATAAAGGTCCTGAACTATTCAGAGTACTGTTAAAGGCAGGAGATGTACTTGTATTCTATCCTGAAGATGTACACATGCCGGGATTACAGGTTGAAAAGTCTGAACCTGCAAAAAAAGTAGTATTTAAAATAGATGTAAATCTTTTATAATTTGTGCTATACTATTTTTATAATAAAACAGGAAAGGTAGGAAAACAAATGAAATATGTAGAAAATTTTGAAGAAAAACTGGATAAATTTGCTGAAGTAATTATAAAAATAGGAGCGAATGTTCAGAAGGGGCAGAAAGTCTGGATAAACTGTACAACAGATTCGCTGCCACTTGTTTATAAAGTAACAGAAAAGGCATATAAAGCGGGAGCAAGTAATGTAAATGTAAAACTTGCTGACGATAAATTAAGACGTATGCATGCAGAATACCAGTCAACTGAAGAATATTCAACTATTCCAAAATGGACTGTAGATGAAATGAATGATTATTTAGATAATAATGTAGTTTTTATCCATATTTTAAGCAGCTCTCCTGAATTATTTTCAGGAATTGATGCGAAAAAACTTGGAGCATATGCTAAAAACAGAGGAGCAGCTTTGAAATACTACCGTTCACGTGTAATGAATGATATAAATTCATGGACTATTGTAAGTTACCCTTCACCTGAATGGGCAAAACTTGTATTCCCTGAAGAAAGCGATGTTGAAAAGGCACAGGCAAAACTTCTTGATGCAATACTGGAAACAATAAGAGTCAATGAAAAAGATCCGGTGGAAGCATGGAAGGAACATAGCAGAAGATTAACTGAAAAGGCAGATTACCTTAATAAGAAAGCCTATAAGGCACTTCACTACAAGGCGGAAGGGACAGACCTTGTTGTAGGTCTTCCTGAAAATCACGTATGGATAGCGGCAGGAAGTAAAAATGAAAAAGGTGTAGATTTTATGCCTAACATGCCGACAGAGGAAATATTTACTGCAGGAGATAAATACAGAGTGGACGGATATGTTTCCAATAAAAAACCTCTGTCTTATCAGGGAAATATAATTGATGGGTTCAAACTTACTTTTAAAGACGGAAAAGTTGTAGATTTTGAAGCAGAAAAAGGTTACGATATATTAAAACAGCTGATTGAAACAGATGAAGGATCAGGAAGAATAGGAGAAGTTGCACTTGTTCCAAATGATTCACCAATATCAAATTCAGGACTACTTTACTATGAAACTTTATTTGATGAAAATGCGGCAAACCATCTGGCTTTAGGAGCGGCATATCCTACAAATGTTGTAAATGGTTCAAATATGAGTGAAGAAGAGCTTGACAAGGCACATGTAAACAGTTCAATTTCTCATGTGGACTTTATGATTGGAGATGCTGAAATGGATATAGACGGAATAAATGAAGACGGTACTAGGGAGCCTGTATTTAGAAAAGGAAACTGGGCATTTTAAGGTTATAATTTATATTTTGAAAGTTTTCTTAGGAGGAATAGTGGATGAGATATTTTGCAGGAGTTGATGTTGGCGGGACTAACACAAAAATTGGTATTTTAAATGAAAATGCAGATATTTTAGTACAGGAAAGTATAAAGACTGAATCAGAAAAAGGTGCTGAAACTACTATTAAGAGGATTTGGGAAACTATAAAAAAAATATCTGAGGCAATAGAAGTTAAACCGGAAGAAATAGAAGGTATAGGAGTAGGAATACCTGGTCCTGTTGTGGATGAATCAACTGTAAAGATAGCTGCGAATTTTTCATGGGGAAATGATTTTCCTGCTAAGAAGATGTTTTCTGAAATAACAGGAAAGAGAGTAAAAATAGGTAATGATGTAAAAGTTATAGCTTTAGGAGAGCAGCTGTATGGAGCAGGAAAAGGGTATAAAAACAGTATTACCATTGCCATAGGGACAGGGATTGCAGCAGGAATAATAATTGATGGAAAAATTCTTTCAGGCGCTGCTGGAGCAGCAGGAGAATTCGGGCATATTGTTATAAAGAGAAAAGGACACAAATGCGGATGCGGATTGGAAGGCTGCCTAGAAACATACTGTTCTGCTACAGGTATAGTAAGAGAAGCAAAAATAATTCTTGAAAATAATGGAGGGAGTTCCCTGTATGAAGTGGTAAATAATAATTTAGATAATCTGGAATCCTACCATATATTTCAGGAGGCTGAAAAAGGAGACAAAGTGGCATTAAGAATAGTTGATGAATTTTGTGAAAATCTGGCTCATGGAATAGGAACTCTGCTTAATATTGTTAATCCTGAAATAATTATATTTGGTGGAGGAGTTTCAAAAGCCGGGAATATAATGCTGGAGGGAATAAAAAAATATTTACCTGAATATGCCTTACAGATGACTCTTGAGAATTTGAAATTTACATATAGTGAATTAAAAGAAAGTGCAGGAATAAAAGGTGCAGCAGCACTAATAATAAATGATTAAACCAAAAATATAAAAATGTTATAGATGGAATAAACACATATAATCAAGAAACTTAAATGATTGTATGTGTTTTTAATTTACAAATTAATATAAAATTTTTTAAAAAAGGTTATTGACAAAATAAAAAATCATATTATAATTATAATATGAAAATGGTATGTACCAATATGAAAATTGAAAAGAGGAAGGATATGAACAATTTTTTTGGAATAGACAAGGAGACATTGGAGAAAAAGAAATCATTCAATACAGCAAAAGAGATATTACAGCAACCAAAATTATGGAAAGAAACTCTTGAAATATTTAGAAATTCAGAAAAATCCTTAAAGGAATATTTTAAAAAAATAGGCTTTGGGAAAGAATTTGATATAGTATTTACAGGAGCAGGAACATCTGAATATGTAGGAAATATATTGGAACCGTTACTTAATAAAAATGAAACAGGTGAATTTAAATCAATTGCAACTACAGATATTCTGAATAATCCTTTAAATTATATGAAAAAAAATAAGAAGACATTAGTTGTATCTTTTGCCAGATCAGGAGATTCTCCTGAAAGTGCAGGAGTTATAGATATAGCAGATAAACTAATAGATGAAGTCTATCACTTGTTTATTACTTGTAATAAGGAAGGTGCCCTTGCAAAAAGGGCGGAAGGAAATGAAAAAATATTTCTTCTTTTAATGCCTGAAGAATCAAATGATAAAGGATTTGCAATGACTAGTAGTTTTAGTTGTATGCTTTTATCAGGAATACTAGCATTTAGTAAAAATAGTGAAGAAGTAATTGAAGAAATGTTGAAAATAATAGATATAGCTGAAAAAGAACTAAAAAATAAATATATAGAAATCAAAGAAATAGCGGAACAGGAGCATAAAAGAATAGTTGTTTTAGGTAGTGGTATATTAAAAGGATTAGCACAGGAACTGTCATTAAAAGTTATGGAATTGAGTGCAGGGAAAGTAGTTTCTGTCAGTAATACAACATTAGGATTCAGACATGGACCAAAAGCAATTGTAAACAACGAGACAATAGTTTTTGAACTGATAAATCAAGATGAATATGCAGTGAAGTATGATGAAGGTTTATTAGAAGAAATGTCAGAAGATAAATCAGCAGATAAATTGATAGCTTATAATATAAGCAGTAATGATTTAATAGAAGAAAGTACGTATAAAGTTATTAAACTTGATGAAACCGACAGACAAAAAATTAAAAATAGAGAACTTGCAAGTTTATTTATTTATCTAATTTATGGTCAAATATACGCTTTCTTTAAATCACAGTATTTGGGAAATACAACAGATAATCCATTTCCAAGTGGAGAAGTAAACAGAGTAGTGAAAAAATTTAAAGTTCATAAATTTTAAAAATGAATAATAAAAACACATTAAGATAGGAGGTATTATTGACAAATTATAATATATAATTTTGTCTATAATTAAGAGTAATGATAGTAAGTACTAGAGAAATACTTTTGAGAGCGCAACGAGAGAAATTTGCAGTTCCAGCATTTAATTTTCACAATTTGGAAACTATTCAGACAATTGTCGAAGGAGCTGCAGAAATGAGGTCTCCTGTCATACTGGCAGGAACACCAGGAACCTTTGAATATGGAGGGAGGGATTATTTACAGGCTATAGTGGAAACAGCTTCAAAGAAATATAATATTCCGATTGCAATACATCTGGATCATCATGAAACATTTGAAAGTATAAAAGAATCTGTGGATTTGGGAACAAAATCAGTTATGATAGATGCTTCCCATCATCCTTTTGAGGAAAATATAGAACTGGTAAAAAAAGTGGTGGAATACGCTCACAGATTTGATGCAACAGTTGAAGCGGAGTTAGGAAGACTTGGTGGACAGGAGGATGATCTTGTAGTCGATGAAAAGGACTCTTTCTATACAAATCCTGATGCGGCAGTTGAATATGTGGAAAGAACAGGAATAGATTCATTGGCAGTTGCAATAGGAACAGCACATGGTTTATATAAAAGTGAACCAAAACTGGATTTTGAAAGACTTGCAGAAATAAGAAGCAAAGTATCAGTACCGTTAGTGTTGCACGGGGCTTCAGGAGTCAGTTTTGAGGACGTAAGAAGATGTATCAGTTTGGGAATAACAAAAGTAAATATAGCAACAGAATTAAAAATACCATTTTCAGATGAACTCAGAAAATATCTGATAGAACATCCAGAAGCAAATGATCCTAGAAAATATATGGCAAAAGCTAAGGAAGAAATGAAAAAGGTAGTAATAGAAAAAATAAAAATGTGTATGAGTGAAAACAGATATTAAAATTTAAAATATTTAATAGAATTCTTATTTTATATCTTGTTTTTTTGAAAAAATAAGTTATAATTTAAATATAGAATGAAAAAAAATTTCATTATTTAGGAGGAAAACAATGAAAATTAAATTGTTGTTACTGTCATTAGTGAGTATAATCGTTTTAATGGCATGTGGTGAGAAAAAAGAAGAAAAGAAAGAAGAAGCTTCTTCAGGAGGAAAAGAAGTTGTATTAAAGATGTCAGCTCTTGAGTCAGGTTATGGAGATAAAATGTGGCCTGAAATAATTGAGGAATACAAAAAAGTAAATCCAAATGTAAAAATTGAATTGACACAGGCTAAGGATATTGAAGCAAGTCTTCCAGCAAAATTTCAGGCAGAAGATTATCCTGATGTAATTATGCTTGCAATGGGAAGAAAAGACGGAATTCCAGAAAACTTTGTAAAAGAAAAAGAACTTGCAGATTTAACTCCTGTAATGGACACTAAAGTTCCAGGAGAAGAAAAAACTGTAAAAGAAAAATTATTAGCTGGATTCACAGGAAATACAATTACAAATCCATATTCAGATGGTAAAGTATATTTAATGCCTATGTTCTATAGTCCTACAGGATTGTTCTATAATAAGGCACTGTTTGAAAAAAATGGATGGCAAGTTCCTACAACATGGGATGAAATGTTTGTATTAGCTGAAAAAGCTAAGGAAAAGAAAATTTCATTATTTACATATCCAACAACAGGATATCTGGATTCATTCTTACCTTCAATTATAGCTGGAAAAGGTGGAGAACAGCTATTTAAAGATACAATGAACTTTAAAGAGGGAATATGGAATTCTCCTGAAATGACAGAAGTTTTTGCTACACTTGGAAAAATCGCTAAATATGTAGAGCCTACAACTGTTGCAAATGCTACTAATGAAGGATTTAAAAAGAATCAGCAGCTTGTACTTGATGATAAAGCTTTATTTATGCCTAATGGAAGCTGGATAGTAGGAGAAATGGCTGAAACAACACCTAAAGATTTTAAATGGGGAATGGCACCTTATCCTGCATTTGCACAAGGTGGAGACAAATATGCATTAAGCTATTTCGAACAGATATGGGTTCCAAAAGCGGCTAAAAATATAAAAGAAGCACAAGAATTTATAGCTTTTCTGTATTCTGACAAAGCAGCAGAAATTTTTGCAAAATATAATGCAGTACAACCTATAAGCAATTATCCATATGATAAATTGAGTGAAGAAAACAGAATATTCTATGATATCTATAAAAATGGAGCAAAAGCACTTGTTGGTGGATTTGCTACTACAAAACCTGTAGAAGGTATTGATTTTAAAGGAACATTGTATGGAACTTTCAATTCTGTTGTTAACGGTACAAAAACGCCTGAACAATGGCAAAAGGAAGTTAATGAAATGATGGAAAAACTGAGAGTTAACTTAATGAATTAATATAAAATATTGTAGATGAAAATGGCTGTTTAAAAATTAGAAGGAAAAATAATAGTTCTTAATTTTAAAACAGCCTTTTACAATTTAAAAATTTAATAAAAAATTTTAAGGTGGGAAAATTATGAAAAGTAAAAAATATTCAAAAAGTTTATTTATATTTTTTTCACTGGCACCTGCTATGATTTTATACATTTTATTTAGAATTATTCCAACTTTTCAGGTATTCAGAATGTCGCTTTTTAAAACGAGTGCATTATCTAAAAAGGAGAAATTTGTGGGATTTGATAACTTTATAAGTCTTTTTCAGGACAAGGCATTTATCAGATCTTTTCAGAATACTATACTTCTGATTGTTGTTGTTACAATTGTAACTCTTGTTTTAGCAGTATTTTTCGCTGCAATTCTTACAACTGAAAAAATAAGAGGAAGTAATTTTTTTAGAATAATTTTTTATATTCCAAATATATTATCCATAGTAGTTGTTTCAGGTATTTTTTCAGCAATATATGATCCAGGAAGAGGATTGATAGACAGTATATTGCAGATAGTTGGATTAAGAGGACCGAAAGCAGGATGGCTTGGGGATCAGAGTATAGTCATTTATTCAATTGCCGTGGCTTTAATATGGCAGGCAGTAGGTTATTATATGGTAATGTATATGGCTGGAATGGCTAATATACCGGATAGCCTTTATGAAGCGGCAGAACTTGACGGAGCAGGAAAAATAAATAAGTTCTTTACGATAACATTGCCACTTGTATGGCTTAATATAAGAGCAACTCTTTCTTTTTTCATAATAAGCACAATTAATTTGAGTTTTTTACTTGTAGTTCCTTTGACAGATGGAGGACCTGATGGAGCAACTGAAGTTTTTTTAAGTTACATGTACAAACAGGCTTATACAAATCAGAGCTATGGATATGGAATGGCAATAGGTGTTATGGTATTTGTCTTCTCTTTTGCTTTGTCCGGTTTAATAAGTGCAGTAACTAACCGTGAAATATTAGAATATTAGGAGGATACTATGAAGAGAGAAAGTAAGAGTGCTGACAGATTATATAAAATATTTGTTTATACTGCGTTAATAACATTTGCAATTTCAATAATTGTTCCAGTTTCCTGGGTTTTTATTGCATCGTTAAAAGAAAATTCAGAATTTGTAGGAAGTCCTTGGAAGTTACCTAAAGGATTTTATATTCAAAACTTTGTAGATGCATTTCAGAAAGCAAAAATGGGAGAAAGTCTCTTTAATTCAGTATTTGTAACATTTCTTGCACTAATTCTGCTTATTATAGTGGCTTTACCGGCTTCATATGTATTAGCAAGATTTGAGTTTAGAGGGAAGAAATTCTGGAATTCATTTATGAAGGCAGGATTATTCATAAATGTAAACTATATTGTAATTCCTATATTTTTAATGTTGCTGGGTGGAGATAAAATATTGAGGCAGTCAAAAATTATAGAAAAAAGTTTTTTTCTGGATAACTTGTTTGTACTTGCCATTATTTATATGACGACGGCACTTCCATTTACAATTTATCTATTGTCAAACTTTTTTCAGTCTTTACCGTCTACATTTGAGGAAGCTGCAGCTATTGACGGTGCTGATCATTTTACAACTATGGTAAAAGTAATGGCTCCTATGGCAAGACCGAGTATAATTACCGTTATCTTGTTCAATTTTTTGGCATTCTGGAATGAATATATTATAGCTTTGACATTGCTTCCAGGACCTAAGAAGACTTTACCTGTCGGTTTAATGAGCCTGATGGCGGCAAGTAAAGGTGCGGCACAATATGGAATTCTTTATGCAGGGATGGTAATTGTAATGTTACCTACACTAGTTCTTTATATTCTAGTACAGCATAAATTGACTCAAGGGATGACTTTAGGAGGCTCAAAAGAATAGTAAGAAAAATACAGGAGGAATGAAATGAAAAGAAAAGGAAGATTCACATTACCTGGAGAAAGTAATTTTTTTGATGAAATAAAAGAAATTATGGAAAAGTGGGGAGCAGATGCTATACGTGATAGTGATGGAACAAAACTTGATGATGAAATAAAGAAACTTGACACTAAGATATATACAACTTATTTTGTTGCAAGGGCACACAATGAATTTGCTGAAAAGCATATGGAAGAGTGTCAGCAGCTTTATCTGATGTCAAAATTTAATATGGCGGAAAAAAATGAACTTTATATAGATTTTTTGGAAGGGTATTTCCTGGAACAGATTAAACCAGACTATGTACATGATGAAAAAGTTTACTGGGAAGTAATAGACAGAACATCAGATGAAATCGTACCTGTTTCAGAATGGGAACTGGACAAGGAAAAAAATCGTGTTCATGTAAAAAATGCAAAACCTTTTCATGAATACACAGTTTCTTTTTTAGCTTATATGATTTGGGATCCTACTCAAATGTATAATCATATTACAAATAACTGGGGGGACAAACCTCATGATATCCCTTTTGATGTAAGACAGCCTTCTTCAAATGTTTTTATGAGTGATTATCTGAAAAAATGGCTGAAGGAAAATCCTGATACTGATGTAGTCAGATTTACAACGTTTTTTTATCATTTTACACTGGTATTTAATAATCTTGGAAAAGAAAAATTTGTTGAATGGTTTGGTTATGGAGCTAGTGTTTCCGTTGCGGCATTGGAAGCATTTGCAGAATCAAGAGGATACAGGCTAAGGGCAGAGGACATTATAGACAAGGGATATTATAATACAGCTTTTAGAGTTCCTACAAAGCAGTACCTTGATTATATAGATTTTATTCAGGAATTTGTGGCAAAGGAAGCAAAAAAACTTGTAGATATAGTCCATGAAGATGGAAGAGAAGCAATGATGTTTCTGGGAGATAACTGGATAGGTACGGAACCTTATGGAAAATATTTTGAGCAAATAGGACTTGATGCAGTTGCAGGTTCTGTAGGTGGGGGAGCAACTCTCAGAATGATAGCTGATATTCCTCATGTAAAATACACTGAAGGAAGATTTCTGCCTTATTTTTTTCCTGATACATTTTATGAAGGAAATGATCCTTTACCTGAAACAATACAGAACTGGATAACTGCGAGAAGGGCTATTTTGAGAAATCCTGTAGACCGTATAGGTTATGGGGGATACCTAAGTCTGGCTTACAAGTTTCCTAAATTTGTAGATTGTGTGGAAAAAATAGCAGATGAATTCAGGGAAATATATGATATTGTTAAGGGTGGAAATCCCTATTGTAAAATGAAGGTTGCAATATTAAATTCGTGGGGAAAACTGAGAACATGGCAGACTCATATGGTGGCACATGCCTTACATTATAAACAGATATATTCTTATCTTGGAGTGCTGGAATCGCTTTCAGGTATGGCAGTAGATGTGTCATTTATAAGTTTTGATGATGTTATTGATTCTGATATACTTGATAAATTTGATGTTGTAATAAATGCAGGAGATGCAGGGACAGCTTTTTCTGGGGGAGAAATCTGGAAAAATGAAACTCTGGTTGCAAAAATTAGAAAATGGGTTTACAATGGAGGTGGATTTATAGGTATAGGAGAACCTTCTGCTTATGAACATGGAGGAAGATTTTTCCAGCTGGCACAGATATTAGGTGTAGATAAGGAACTGGGATTCAGTCTTTCCACTGATAAATACTTTACAAAGGAAAAGGAACAGCATTTTATAATAGAAGATGTAAGAAAGGATTCAGAAAACAGAAAAGATATATTTTTTGGTGAAAGTATGAAAAATATATATGCTTTATATGAAAATACTGAAATCCTTGAATTTTCTAATGGTGAAATTCATCTTTCCTCACATGATTTTGGAAAAGGAAGGGGAATATACATAGCGGGATTACCTTACAGTGATGAAAACACAAGATTGCTATGGAGAGCTTTACATTATGCGGCACATAAGGAAAATGAATTTAATAAATGGAACTGTACAAATATTTATTGTGAAGTGCATGTATATCCTGAGAAAAATAAAATTGCCTATATAAATAACTCTACAGAAGAACAGGTTACAGAAGTTTATGATAAAATAGGTACTTCAAAAAGTATAAAATTAAATCCAGGAGAAATAATATGGGAGGAACTGCAATGAATACAGTTTTAAGAAGAAGTGTCTATATTATATTGTTTCTGATATTTGTAGCATTAATTATAACAGGTCTGAAAGAGCAGACTCTAAGTTATCTCTTTCGTATGTTTGCAGGCTTGGCAGGACTGATAGTTCTATTATGGATATATAATAAAAATCATAAATAGAATAGAGGAGATAAGTAAAAATGAAAGAGAAAAAAAATGTAATTCTTATTGTAGTGGATCAGATGAGATATGACTGTATGGGAATAAATGGAAATAACATAATTTCAACACCAAATTTAAATTATCTGGCATCAGAAGGGTACAATTTTTCAAATGCTTATTCTACTATTCCGTCATGTCTTCCTGCAAGAGCCAGCCTGATAACAGGACTTAAGGCGGAAAATCATGGCAGAGTGGGTTATGAAGATGAAGTTGAATGGAATTACCCTTTAACATTGGCAACAGTATTTTCAGAAAGAGGATATTATACAAAGTGTGTAGGAAAAATGCATGTATACCCTGCGAGAAAACTGTGCGGTTTTCATCATATAGATCTGCATGACGGATATTTACATTCAAATAGAAAATTTAAAAAGAAGTATGGAGAACAGTTTGCACAGACAGATGATTATCTGGAATGGGTACAGGAAAAATTAGGAAATGATGTAGATCTTACTGATTTAGGACTTGACTGTAATTCCTGGGTGGCAAGGCCATGGCAATATGAAGAGAAATATCATCCTACAAACTGGGTTGTAACTAAAGGGCTGGAATTTTTGAGAAAAAGGGACATGACAATGCCTTTCTTTTTAAAACTTTCTTTTGTAAGGCCACATTCACCGCTGGATCCACCAGAATATTACTTTAATATGTATATGGAGCAGGCAGATAAATTTCCTGAAGTAATATCGGGAAACTGGGAGAAAGCAACAGGATATTCAGAAACAACAAATTCCATAATTGCTAAAAAAGGGATTATTCCTGAACACGAACTGAAAAGAGCAATAGCAGCATATTATGGTTCCATAACTCATATAGACCATCAGATAGGAAGACTTCTGATAGGACTGGAAGAACATGATCTTTTTGAAAATACAGTTATAGTATTTATGTCAGATCATGGAGATCAGCTGGGAGAACATAATTTATTCAGGAAAGCCTATCCTTATCAGGGAAGTATACATATTCCTCTGATTGTTTATGAAAAAGGGAAAAAGAATATCTTGCAGAAAGAGTCAATAGATGAAATTATTGAAATTAGGGATATATTGCCAACTCTTGTTGAACTGGGAACTGGGGAAATTGAAAACAGAACTGACGGAAAATCTTTTGCAGCTTTAATGGATACTGAAAATGAAAGTTCAGGCAGTCAAAAGACATCCATTAAAGGGAAAATCCATGATTTCCTGCATGGAGAACATGAAATGGGAGAATATTCAACACAGTTTATACTTACAAAGGAATGGAAATATATATGGTATTCCCAGACGGGAGAAGAACAGCTTTTCAATCTGAAGAAAGATCCTGATGAGAGAAAAGATTTAATTAATGAAAAAGAATATTCGGAAATTATTCAGGAATTAAGAAGATATCTTATAGAAAGTCTTAATGGAAGGGAAGAAGAGTACGTCGAAAATGGAAGACTTGTAATAGGAAAACATCCTAAATCAACATTAAATTGTTTAAAAAAATAATAAAAATCAGGAGGTAGAAAAAAGTGAGAGTAATAATTTTAAAGGATAAAAAGGAAATAGGGAAATGGAGTGCGTATCAGATAGCAAAAAAAATATTGAGGTTTAATCCTACACCTGATAAACCTTTTGTATTGGGGTTGCCAACAGGATCTACACCTATTGAAACATATAAGGAACTTATTAATCTTAATAAGGAAGGAGTAATCTCATTTGAAAATGTAATAACATTTAATATGGATGAATATGTAGGACTGGCACCTGAACATGAACAGAGTTATCACTATTTTATGCATGAAAATTTCTTTAAACATATAGATATTAAAGCGGAAAATATAAATATACTTGACGGGCTTGCAGAAGATATAGAGGCAGAATGTCAGAGATATGAAGATAAAATAAAAGCTGTTGGTGGAATAGACTTATTTTTAGGTGGAATAGGTGAAGATGGTCACATTGCCTTTAATGAGCCAGGATCTTCATTAGCTTCGAGAACAAGAGATAAAGAACTGACTTATGACACGATTTTAGCAAATTCAAGATTTTTTGACAATGATATAAACAAGGTTCCGAAACTTGCACTTACTATTGGAGTAGGAACATTGATGGATTCGAAAGAAATTATGATACTTGCTGAAGGATATAAGAAAGCAAGAGCTGTATATCACGCAATAGAAGGTGGGGTAAATCATCTGTGGACAGTTTCTGCATTGCAGCTTCATAGAAGGGCGCTTCTTGTAATTGATGAAACAGCAGTTTCAGACATAAAAGTTAAAACATACAGATATTTTAAGGAAATAGAAGCTGAAAATCTTGACTTGGATGAGTACAGAAAAAAATTAATAGATTTAAAAAATAAACAATAGAGAGGTTAGAAAAATGATTATAAAAAATGCAAAAATTTTCGACGGGGAAAAGTTCATTGAAGAAAATGCAGTGATTACTGAGGGAAAATTAATAAAAAAAGTATTGAAGGCCAGTGAACTTACACAGGATGAAATCAATGGAAATGAAGTTATAGATATAAATGGAATGGTACTGTCTCCAGGGTTTATTGATCTTCAGATAAATGGCTGCGGAGGAGTACTTTTCAATGATGATATTTCAATGGAAGCTCTTAAAATAATGAATGAAACAAATAAAAAGTTTGGATGTACTTCGTTTTTACCAACACTTATAACATCTCCTGACGAAAAAATAGAAAAGGCTCTTGAATTAATAAAAGCTAACAGGGATAAGGAAGAAATAGGAGTTCTAGGACTTCATATTGAAGGACCTTATATAAGTGTGGAAAAAAAGGGGATACACCGTCCTGAATATATAAGGGTGCTTTCTGATGAAATAGTACAAAAGATAGCAGATGCAGGACCTGAAGTAACTAAAATAATAACAATAGCACCTGAAAAGGCTGAAGTTAAGCATTTGAAAACTTTGAAAAATGCAGGAATTAATATAGCTATAGGACATTCAAATGCCACTTATGAAGAATGTATGGAAAAGAAGGAGTATTTTAACTGTGCAACACATTTATATAATGCAATGAGTCCGTTGGAATCGAGAAAACCTGGTGTAATAGGATTCCTTTTCAACAACGATACTACAAATTGTGGAATTATAGTTGACGGATTTCACATGGAATATCCTGCAGTAGAAATAGCAAAGAAAATATTAAAGGAAAGACTGTATCTTGTAACTGATGCAGTAAGTCCAGCAGGAACAACAGATATGAAGGAGTTCATGTTTGAAGGAAATCGAGTGTTATATGAAAATGGTAAATGCATTTCACCTTCAGGAACATTGGGAGGATCAGCATTAGTAATGAGCGAAGGTGTAAAAAATCTTGTGGAACATATAAATGTACCTCAGGAAGAAGCTTTAAGAATGGCTACTTCATATCCAGCAAAGGCAGTGTCAGTAGATGACAGATATGGATATATAAAAGAAGGATATATAGCTGATCTGACATATTTTGACAAAGAATATAAAGTAAAAGGAACTGTTGCCAAAGGTAATCTGACAGAATACTAATTTCGGATTTTAAGAAAAGGAAATAGATGGATGGACATAAACGTTAATAAGAAGAAAACACCTTTGTATTATCAGATATATGATTATTTTAAAAATAAAATCAGGACTGAAGAACTGAAGGAGGGAGAAGGACTGCCCCCTGAAAGGGATTTAGCTAAAATTTTTGAAGTGAGCAGGGAAACAGTCAGACAGGCATTGAAAAAATTGGAAGAGGAAAATTATATATATAGAATACATGGAAATGGAACGTTTGTATCAAATAAAATTATTCAGCAAGATTTGACAAACTTTTACAGTTTTTATGAAGAAACGGTAAAAACAGGAAAGATACCATCATCAAAAGTTCTGGGGTATGACATAATAAATGCAGATGAAGAAATGATAGAAATTTTTAAAATTCCGTCATCAGTAAATATACTTCATATAAAAAGATTAAGATTAATTGATAATGTACCTGCAATATACGAAGATACATTTATTCCTTTAAATAGATTTGAAGGTTTTGATGCAGAGATGCTAAATGAAAAGCCTATGTATTCAATATTTAGAGAAGAGTACAATGTGTCTTTTGAAAAAGCAATGGAATCTTTCTCACCTGTACTTGTAGAGAATAAAAAAATTTTAAATTATTTGGGATATAAAAATAAAGCGGTATGTATGCTTATAAAACGGTTGACATATGAAAAAAGTAAAATAATAGAATACACAGTTTCCTATGCCAGAGGAGATAAATATGAATATAAAGTCACATTAAACAATATATAAATATATCAGGAGGCAGGAATGGTAGAAAGTAAAAAATATGTCATAGCACTGGATCAGGGAACAACAAGTTCGAGAGCTATTATTTTTGATAAAAATATGAATATTGTTTTAACTGCTCAGAAGGAACTTTCTCAAATATATCCAAAACCTGGATGGGTGGAACATAATCCGTTAGAGATATGGTCCAGTCAGAGATCGGTTCTTACAGAAGTTATTGCAAGATCAGGGATTTCCCTTAAAAATGTTGCAGCTATAGGGATTACAAATCAGAGGGAAACAACGATAGTATGGGATAAAAATACAGGAGAACCTGTATACAATGCAATTGTCTGGCAGTGCAGAAGAACAGCAGAAATATGTGAAGAACTTAAAAGTAAAGGGTTTGAAGAATATATAAAGGAAAATACAGGACTTATAGTAGATGCTTATTTTTCTGCCACTAAGATAAAATGGATACTTGACAATGTTGAAGGTGCAAGAGAAAAGGCTGAAAGAGGAGAACTGCTATTTGGAACAGTTGACACATGGCTTGTATGGAAATTAACAGCTGGAAAAGTACATGTAACTGACTATACAAATGCTTCACGGACAATGATGTATAATATAAAAACTCTGGAGTGGGATAAAAAAATATTGGATTTACTTGGTATTCCTGAAAATATGCTTCCAGCTGTGAAAAATTCCAGTGAAATCTATGGTGAAACAAAAATGGGAGTAACTATGGGAGAAGAGGAAGGAACAAAAGTACCTATTTCAGGAATTGCCGGAGATCAGCAGGCGGCATTGTTTGGTCAAGCCTGTTTTAACAGTGGGGAAATAAAAAATACTTATGGGACAGGCTGTTTTATGTTAATGAATACGGGAGACAGGTTCATTAAATCAAATAATGGTCTTCTGACTACAATTGCCATAGGAATAGACGGGAAAATTGAATATGCACTGGAAGGAAGTATATTTGTTGGAGGAGCGGTAGTTCAGTGGTTAAGGGATGAAATGAAACTGTTTTCAGATGCGGCAGACACAGAATATTTTGCAGGGAAAGTAGAGGATAATGGTGGAGTATACCTTGTTCCAGCTTTTACAGGACTAGGGTCACCTTACTGGGATATGTATGCTAGAGGGACTATAACAGGACTTACAAGAGGAGCTAACAGAAATCATATTATAAGGGCTGCACTTGAATCGATTGCCTATCAGTCGAAGGATTTGATAAAGGCAATGGAGGAAGATTCAGGGATTCAGATAAAATCTCTAAAGGTGGATGGTGGAGCTTCTGCAAATAATTTTTTAATGCAGTTTCAGGCGGATATACTAGATAAAAATGTATTAAGACCTGAAATTATAGAAACAACAGCGTTAGGAGCTGCCTATCTTGCAGGACTTGCTACAGGATTCTGGGAAAATAGGGAAGATATAAAGAAAAACTGGAAATTAAATAGGGAATTTCATTCACAGCTTGAAGGAAGCCTGCGTGAAAAATATTTTAAAGGTTGGCATAAAGCTGTAGAAAAAGCTAAAAATTGGGAAGAATAGTAAAAAAAGAGACTGTCACAAATATAAAAGAGGTTGTCTCAAAATAGTAAAAATTAAATATAATATATAA
>CALEXX010000068.1 GCA_937925095.1 uncultured Leptotrichia sp. | reverse complement strand
AACACTCTGAACTTTTTATTCTTCTTGAAAGATATCTTGAAAAGAGCAAGAAGGAATTTATAGGATACAATGATGATGAGATAAGAGGAATAGAAGAATTATATGATATAGAAGTGAAGGGAGATTTTAGGGAATTTTTAAGTATAGCAGGAAAAAGTTTGGGAGGATTATTAGGAGAAGAAGAATTGATATTTTATAATGATTGTAGTGTAAGGGAAGTAGTATTGACAAACTTTACACTTGAGGAATATTTAATAGAAGATGAGTTTTATGATGTTGCTTGTGGAAAGTTTTTTGTGATAGGATTAAAAAATAGGTCTGAATACATTTTTATAACTACAAGGGATAATGATTTAAAAGTATATCATTACAGCAGAGAGAATAGGACTTTAAAAGAAACAGGAAAGAATTTCAGTGAATATGTTGCAGATTTAATTAAAAGATATAATCCGGAGCTTGAAGAGTTAAAAGATGTTTCAGTATCTGGGGATATTATAAACATATAATAAAGTTTTCTTCATTTCTGAGTGATAGTTTAGTGAAAAGCTAAAAAATGTACTGCACCCAAAATCTTGTGTACAACTTTTTGGGGTCAGTACAATTTTGTTGTCAATGATTTTTCATTTAAAGGATAAAAAAACTTGACAAAACTAAAAAAAAACTATAGAATAACCTTACAAAAATAAAGTATACAGAAGAGGAGGTAGGAAAGATGAAAAAAGTTGCAATGATTTTAGTAGTATTAATTCATATTGTGGGAATGTCAGCACCTAAAGATGCAGCGGGGAAGATTTTTGAAAATCAGGAGAGGCAGCTGGAACATGAAAGGCTTAAACTAAAACAAAAACAAAGGCAGACAGAACTTGAAAATACTAAATTTGAAAACAGTTCGGAAATTGGGGTAAAAGAGGCAGTTTCTTCTGACAATTCTAAAAAATTTTTAATAACTGAAATTAATCTGAGGGATGAATATAATTTACTGACTAAAAAAGAAAAATCAAAGATTATTGGGAAGTATATCCATCTTGAATTAAATTCAGCAGATATAACAAATCTTTTGACAGAGTTCACAAATAAATTAATAACAAAAGGATATTCAACTTCGGTGGTGACCGTTATGCCGGATAATGATTTAACGTCAGGAAGGTTAAATTTGGCAGTTGTTCCGGGGAAAATAGGGGAAATAGTGATTAATTCGGGAAATGGTCTTGACAGATTAAAAGAATTTTTCATGTTTAAAACGAATAAAGGTAACATTTTCAATATAAGGGATCTGGATACGGCTACGGAAAATTTTAATTCGGTACAGGCGAACAGCATGACAATGGAAGTACTGCCCGGGAAAGAAGAAAATACTTCAAAAATTCAAGTGAGAAATATCCTTAAAAATAAATATTCTGTAAGCTTAATTTCAAATAACTATGGGGATAATAAGCAGGACGGGATTTGGAGGAAAGGTGTCAGCCTTAATATTGACAGTCCTTCAGGTATAGGAGATAATCTGTATTTTACATATCTGACAGTCTCCAGGAAAAATCCTGACAGGAACTGGAAAAAACGTGCGGATGAGCTTCAGCCAGGAGAAATATTGCCAATCGGGCCTGCCGGCTATGATCCGTCAAAGGGGGATACCCTGCCGTATAAAAGGCGGCTGGACATGTTTAATTTTGGATATACGATGAAATTCAGGGACTACACACTGAGACTGGGTTCAGCAAGAAGCATTCAGGAAAGCAGTTTTTATGCATCAAATACAGTTTATGACCTGTATACTTCCAGTCATACGCTTTCCATGAATCTGGATAAAATACTCTTTAGAAATCAGAAAAGTAAACTGACTGCAGGAATAGGGATTAAAAGAAAGCACAATAACAATTATCTTGAAGGGGCAGTCTTATCAGACAGGAAACTGACTGTGGGTACGGCGAATATCAGCTACACGACATCGCTGTTTAAGGGAATTTTTGGATTGAATTTAGGATATGAAAGAGGGCTTAAAATTTTTGGGGCAGAAAGAGATGGAGGAAAAACGGGTACAGCACCAAAAGCCCAGTTTAACAAATATACACTTGATATGAGCTATTACAGGCCTATCGGAGAGCATATGGTATACAGGGGGAATATTTATTCAAGTTTATCAGATGATACACTGTATGGAAGCGAGAGGCAGTCAATAGGGGGAGCAGGAAGTGTAGGTGGATTTCACAGGAGTACAGTATCAGGAGACAAGGCAGTTGAGATTGGAAATGAAATTTCTTACAATATTCCTGTAAAGAAAATAGCTGTCCTGTCACCATATCTGGGATATGGCTATGGATATGTGAGAATAAACAATGACAAGTCGGAATACAGGAAGGGATACATATCAGGAGCTGTTGCGGGTGTCAGACTGGATACTAAATATCTGGACTTTAATTTTGGATATGCGAAACCTGTTTCATATTCAAAATATCTGAATCCGGAGAAACAGGAAATGTATTTTAATATGGCATTGAAGGTATCTTTTTAGGAAAGAAACTATGATAGAAATTAAGGAAAAAGTTTAGAAGGAATAAGAGAAAAAAGAGAAAAAAGAGGAGGCGTATACTTGGAAAATAAAATTTTAAGGAAATTAGTGGCATTTATGCTGTTAATAGCAATGAACATAAACATGTTTGGAACAAATCTGATGCTGGATCCTAATTCCCAGCACAATACGAAACTGGACACTTCAGCAAATGGGACGCCAATCATTAATATATCTACTCCGAACAATCGGGGTGTGAGTATTAATGAATTTTTAGAGTATAATGTAGGTCATGAAGGTCAGGTTCTTAATAATGCTGATAATATGGGACGGAGCCATATAGCAGGAATGATTAATGCAAATCCGAATTTAGGTCCAAATCAGGCCGCAAATTTAATCATTCTGCAGGTAAACGGAGCAAACCGTTCCCAGATAGAGGGATATATAGAAGCCCTGAGCCGTAACAGGGTGGATGTGGTACTGTCCAATGAAAACGGAATTTACTTGAACGGAGCCGGAACAATAAATGTCAGAAAATTTACACCGGCAACAGGTAGGGTTACGCTGAAAGATGGGGATGTTGTAGGAATTGATGTGGAAAAAGGCAGAGTTGTAATTGGGGCAAATGGTTTTGATGCGACAAATACTGACTATGTCAATATCATTGCAAAATCTCTGGAAATGCAGGGGAATCTTGTTGGGAACAGGGTTGATGTAATTTTAGGGGAAAATTTTGTAGACAATAATGGAGCAGTGACTTCAAAAGGTGGAATAAATTCAGTGGCCATAGATGCAGGAAATCTTGGGTCAATGTATGCCGGACAGGTCAGGATAGTCAGTACGGATAAAGGTGCTGGAGTAAATTCGGGGGCATTAATTTATTCGAAAAATGAGAAGCTGGAAATTACAGCTGACGGTAAAATCAATGTTGCTAAAATAAAGGGGAATGGAATTGAAATTAAAGGTTCTGACTATACACAGACAGAACTGGCCAGTTCCGACCGTGATATTAATATTACAGCAAATACCGTAAAATTATCAGGTCAGACACAGGCTGTCGGTAATGTTGGTTTGAATGCGGATGTTGAAAATGCTTCTGAGATACTTACAAACGGAAATCTGAAAACAAAAAAATTAACTAACACAGGAAAAGTTAAAGTTTTAAAAAAAGTGGAGATTACAGGAGAACTGGATAATGGCGGATCATTAATTTCAGCAGATGGAGTTACAGTCACAAAAGATGTAAAAAATACAGGAGAGATATCTGCAAATGATGATTTTACGGCTAAAAATGTTGTATCGTCAGGAAAAGTTTTTGGGAAAAATATTCAGGCGAATGATGTGGATAATAGTGGAAAAATGCTTGCAAAGGGTAAGTTTACAGCTAAAAATGTAAAAAATACCGGGGAAATAGCTTCAGGAGATAAAATTTCAGCCAAGAAATTGGAAAATTCTGGAACAGCCGCTACCAGCTCTGATATTTTGGTTTCAGATTCACTTGTAAACCATAATGGCGGAAATATAGAAGGGAAAAATGTTGAAGTTAAAGGATCTGAGCTAAGAAATGCCGGTAAAATCAGTGCCGGCAATATAAGGTCTAAAGTGAATGAAGTAATAAACAGTGGGCAGGTTCATTCAAGTAGGGATGTAGATTTTGATACTCAGAAACTGACAAATACAGGAGAAATCCTGGCTGTAAATGATGTGAATTCAGCTGGTGCAGATGTTACGAATAACGGTAAAATCGCATCAAACAACAGGATTTTACTTGATAATTCAAAGATTGCGAATACAGGAGAGATACTGTCAGGCGATATATCAATGCAGAATGCCCAGAAGTTTGATAATACTGGGACAATTAAGGCTAATAGCACTGTACTGACAACAACGCAGGATATTAATTTAACTGGAAACCTTCATGGGGAGCAGAGGCTGGCCATCTCAGGAAAAAATATCACAAATAATGGAAATACGACAGGTGCAGGAATTATTCAGATTACATCAAATGACTTTACAAATAACCGTGACCTTTCTTCGGATACGGTTATCATCAACGGGCAAGGAAATATTGTGAACAATGCAGTGATTACTGGAGATAGCGGGAAAATTAGTGGAAATGACATTACAAACAATGATCTGGTTGCATTTGAGAAGTATCTTGAAATTAATGCTCAAAACAAAGTTCAAAACAACAAGGATAAGACGATTTACGGTGGACAGACATTAATCATCAAAGGAAACGGGATATTGAATGATGAAGGGGAAATCCTGGGTGGAAATATGACACTGGATGCCGGTAAAATTGTGAACAATGTCGGGATAATTCAGGCAACAGGAGATATCCTGATTACTTCTAGTGACTTTCAGAATGTTGGGAGAGTCAGCAACCTTGATAAGTATGAGAAATATTATGAGACTTGGGATGGAATAAAATTAAGCGAAAATGAAGTAAATAATGAATGGATAGGCGAAATAGGAAATAGTTGGACAAAAAGATCAACAGGTAGTAGAGGGAAAAAAGCTAGAAAAGAACAAAAAGGACACTTTGAAAATATTATTAAAACTAATAATACAAGTAGAATAAAATCATTATTGCTTGATAAATATGGAGAAACTTACTGGAGAAATCGTTTAGGAGGAGGTTATCCTCTTAAACAGACAGATAGTACAGATGATCCCGAAAGAGCATTAAAAGGAATATTGAAAAGTAATGCTACAACGGAATATGGAAAAGTTTTAGCAAGTGGAAATATTACAATAAATTCAGGAAATGTGAAAAACAAGGATAGTATAATTTCAGGTGGAGGAGTTGTAAATATCAACTCTCCAAGTCTTGAAAATTCAGTAACAACTGGAAATGCTGTGAATGTTAAGTACGGTATTGAAAGAATGGATATAGATATTTCAAGACCAAAGAAAAGAAGAGTTAGAATGGCTGCAAGTTTGACTAGATTTCTTGAAAATGGAGATATTGCCTATGAAGCCGGACAGCCAAGCATTATAGAAGGTTCGGCAGTAAATATAACTGTTCCGGTTATTACATCTCCGATTACTGAAGCAAATGGGAAAATCAATATCGGAAGTGTAGCACACGGAGTTGCAGGGAGCCTGTTCACAGGTACGGTTGGCAAAGGAATTTCTTCAGCAAATGGTACTGTCCAGGTTGCGAATAATATGTCATCTGTTCAGGCAATTTTAAATACTGGGACAATTTCTGTAAATCCTTTATTGACTGGTGCAATGTTTACTCAGAACATGAATCCTGGTTCAAAATATTTGCTGGAAACAAGAAGTAAATATGTTGACCTGAATAAATATTATGGAAGTGACTACTTTTTATCAAGACTAGGATATACGCCTGGCTGGAACAGGGTTAGAAGACTTGGAGATGCATATTATGAAAACCAGCTGATAACTAGGGCATTGACAGAGCGATTAGGGACAGCATTTATCAATGGAAAATCTAATGAGGAATTGATAAAATCATTGATGGATAACGCAGGGATGGAAAGTTCAAGACTGGGACTGCAGGTTGGAAAAGAGCTGACACCTGAGCAGATTAGTGGACTGTCTAAAGATTTAATATGGTATGTTACTCAAAATGTTAATGGTGTTGAAGTATTAGTGCCAAAAATTTACTTGAGCAGGGACACTCTGGCTACAGTAACTGCAGATGGCCGTAATAAAATTGGTGGAGTTAACGGGACATACATTAAAACTGATAATTTTGTAAATAACGGAATGAAAATTGGTAATGGAGGAGTTACTTATGTCCAGGCAAACACTGTAAGAAATGAAACTGCGACAAATTTACTTTCAGAAATTACCGGAGACAGAACTTTCATTCAGTCAGTAGGAAACATCGAAAATATCGGTGGAAGAATAAACGGTAATGAAGCAGTTGCCCTAATTTCTGACAATGGAAAAGTGATAAATGATACGACTAAGAGAACATTTGGCCATTACAATGGCGAATTTGACAGAACTAGGCATGAAGAAGTGAAATCTATTGGAACAATTTCTTCAAATGGAACTGTATTTGTGAAAGCGGACAGTTATGAATCAACAGGCGGAATGTTAAGTGCAGATCATCTGGCCTTAGATGTGAACAAAGTAAACCTGAATGCCTTATCCCTTTCAGGAGAAGACAAGTTTGGTTCAGGAGGAAGCAACTTCAGCAGATATGCAGAAACAACGCATTTAGGAGCAGGAGTATCAGCAACTTCAGCTTCAGGAACAGTTGGAGACATGAACTTGAAAGGTTCGTCATTTATCGCAGAAGATACGACAGGACTTACAGTAACAGGAAACGTGAAAGCGGAGTCGGAAGTAAACATCTATGAAAATGAATCGAGAAGCACAGGCAAAGGATTTATGTCATCAAGCAGCAGCTACAGAAATTCACATACTGAAGAAAATTCAGCGAGTAACCTGATGCTGGGGAAAAATGCTGTAATCAAAGGAAATATTGAAGGTATAGGAAGTAACATTGTTCTTGGAGAAAATACATATGTAGGTGGAAAAGTTACGACAGATGCACAACAACTACACAATAGCTATTTTGAAGAGAACAGGAAAAAAGGATTCTCAGGAGGAATAAGTCACGGAACAGCATCATTAAGTTATGGAAAATCACAAAATTCATATGATGAGAAAAGTACAGTAAATGCAAAATCCAACCTTCAAATTGGAGAGGGTTCAGTATTAAACAGGGGAGCAGAAATTACAGCCACAAATTTTGAATATGGGAATATTCAGATAAATAATGGCGATGTAAAATATGGAGCAAGAATTGATACAAGAGATGTGCATACGGAAAGTAAGAGCAGCAGTTTCGGAATTTCAGCAGGAGTAAACAGCCCAATGCTGGACAGGGCAAAACAGGTTGCAGGAGCTGTAGAGCAGGTTAAGAACGGCGATACTGCTGGTGGAGCAATGGAAGCGATAAATGCTGCGACTGGTACAATTAAAGGGCTTTCAGACAATCAAGGAACAAGACAAACAAACTATGATGCTAGTGGAAGTGTTGGAAAACAAGGAGTAAAAAATGCTTCAGCCAACAATAATTTTTATGCCAATATTGGAGTAAATGCTGGAATCTCTAAATCTAAGAGTACTTCAAATTCACACACAGAAAGTGCTGTAGTGACAACTATGAAACCTGCTGATGGAAATTCAAGCATAACTTACAACAATGTAAAAAATATTGAATATCAAGGAACACAGGCACAAGGCGGAACATTCATCTACAATAATGTGGCAAACATTCAGAAGGAAGCTGTGGAACTTCATAACAGTTATACATCAAGCAGTTCAAGTAAAGGAATAAATGCAAGTGCAACAGTAGGTTATGGACACAAAATACAGACAACAGGAAACGGTGGAAGTATTTCAGCAAGTAAAAGTAATCAAAATACAACTGAAACTATTTATCAAAATGGTAATTTTCAAAATGTAAATGAAGTTCACAATAATACTGGAACAATGACACTTTCAGGATTTAATCAGGAAGGCGGAAAAGTTACAGGAAACATTGGAAAAGTTGAAGTTATTTCGAGACAGAACACAAGCACAACGACAGGAAGCAGTAAAGGAGTGAATCTTGGAATAAGTGCAAACGGAGTACCAAGCTCTGTAAACATAAACGGAAGCAGAACAAATGGAGATAGAGCATTCGTAGACAACCAAAGCACATTCATTGTTGGAGAAGGAAGCAATCTTCATGTTGGAACAGTTGAAAATACTGGAGCTGTAATTGGTAAGGAAGGGAACTCTACATTCAGGATAGATACTTATGCTGGAAAAGATATCCAAAATTATGATACAATGACAACAACAGGAGGTTCAATAGGAGTTTCACTTGGAGGAAAACCAAAAATTACTAACGTTGGATTCAATCAGGACAGCAGGGATAAGCAAGGAATCACAAGAAATACAGTAGTCGGAGATGTTGAAATAGCAGAAGCTGAAGGAAGTCCAATAAACAGGGATTTAGGAAAAGCCAATGAAGTAACGAAGGACACTCATAGCAGCACAAATATCAATGTAGAGCCACAGGTTATAGAATATCTTACTAATCCTGGTAAACTGAAAGAGGATATTGGGAAAGCTAAAAAAGAAATCTCAGATGTAACAACAGCAATAAAGGAATCAATCAATGACAGGGGAGATGACAACAGAAACTTCTTTGGGCAGCTTAGAGAGGTAAGGCTTAATGAAACTGTGAATAATATAGCAGGTAAAAGACTTAATGAAGCTCAAAAATCAGAAGATGTTGTTGCAGCCTGGAAAGATGCCTACAAGGATTTAGGATACAACCTTGATGTAAAATATACAACTGGTGAAGATACTCCTGAAATGAAAGACAAGGCAGGAACAGCTTACGTTTCAAAAGATGGAGTACATACAATAATAATCAACATAAATGCAAAAGAGAACTCAACAAAGGCAGGATTAATCGGAACACTTGCAGAAGAGGCAAGCCATATTGTAAATGGAGTGGCAGGAAGACAGATAGCGACTGGAACTGAAGAAAAAGGACTGGAAAGCACAGGAAGGGCTGCAAATGCTTACTTCAAGGAAGAGTACAAGGGAAGCAACCAGAATATGACGTATAAGTCTGACGGGAAGATTGATACTAGCAAGCTGGGTACTCATGTTGGGGACACAACATATAGTGCTGGAATTTCATTTGGGGGAAGTGCATCAAAAATACTTTCTATAGGTGGTAATGTAACAGTAGGAGTCGTTTTAGATGATAAAGGTGGAATAACAGGATTTAAAAGTTTGAGTGGTTCTTTTGGTTTTGGAGTAGGTGGAGGAATAGATATCCTAGTTCCAGTATCAAGTATGAATCCAAATGCTAAAACAATAAAGGATTTTGCGGGATTTGGACAATCTTTTAGTGTAAATGCTGGATTTTCAGGACTTTCAGTAGGATTATCAGCAGGATTTGATGGAACAATTTCAGGTTCTTTTAAATTAGGACCTAAAAATCTTAAAGATTTTAATAATGTTAAAAAGATGGGGGCAACAATTACTTATAATCCAGGTTATACTTGGTTAATTCCATTAGAAGAAGTTAGAGATTATTTATCAAAAATTCCAAGTGGATTAGAAACTTTCAATGCTTTAAAAAAGGAGGTATTCAAATTAAAATCAAAAAGAAAAAAATAGATTTATCTTTAGGATTGGTAATATATACCTTTGTAGGATGTGTATATTTTTATTTTGTGAACCCAATATTTGCAGCTTATTTTTTGAAAGGTAAAGAAGTCAAATTGTTAATATGGAACACTAGTATTACGATTTTATTATATTTATTTATATTGAGTTTTATTGGTATTTTAGAATATATTGGATATCTAAGAACTAGAAATTGGATACTTAATTTTAGAGAAGATTTTCTAGAAATTTCCTTTGGTAGTAATAAAAAGAAAAAAATTTTTTACGATGAAATTGAAATGATTTTTATCACAAGAAATATTTTAGGAAGTTATGACATATTAATAAATTTGCCAACTAATAACATTATTCATAATCTAGGTTCAAAGATGTTTGATGATAAAAAGAGTATTGCTTTAAATAATGTGAAAAATTATAAAAATATTAAAAAAAAATTAATCAAGAAAATGAATTTTAAAGAAATATTATCGGAAAAAAAAACATTAGAAAATCAAATTACATTTTATTATTTATTTTCTTATATTATTTTTATTATTTATCTTTTTTGGATTTTTTATAAAATAAAAATAGTAATTTTTTTAGTTTTAATCTTTTTTATTCGCTTAAAATCCCAAAAATATAGTTATTTTGAAACTAATTATGGAATAAAAATTTTTAGTTGCAAAGAAGAATTGTATTTAAAAGAAGGAAATTATAAAATAGATAATAATGAACTTAAAATAAAAATAAAAAATTCAGATACATTAATTGAAAAACAAATTTTAATACCAGATAAATTTAAAATTTATAATCATTCCAAATAATTAATGCTTAAAGTAATAAAAAAGAAAGGAGTTTTGATATGGCAAACAGCAACTTCTACGCCAACATCGGAGTAAATGCTGGATTTACACGTTCAAGAAGTAATTCAAACGCCCATACTGAAAGTGCTGTAGTTACGACAATGAAACCAATGAATGAAAATTCTAGCATTACCTACAACAATGTAAACAACATAACTTATCAGGGAACACAGGCTCAGGGTGGAACATTCATTTACAATAATGTGGCAAATATTCAGAAGGAAGCTGTGGAACTTCATAACTCCTACAGAAGCAGTTCAAAAAGTTTTGGAGTAAGTGCAGGAGCTACAATTGGCTATGGACATAAAATACAGACTACTGGAAATGGTGGAAGCATTTCAGTCAGCAGAAGCAACCAGAATACAGTTGAAACAATCCATGCAAATGGAAGTTTTACCAATGTAAATGAAGTTCACAATAATACAGGAACAATGACACTTTCAGGATTTAATCAGGAAGGTGGAAAAGTAACAGGAAACATTGGAAAAGTTGAAGTTATTTCGAGACAGAATACAAGCACAACAACTGGAAGTTCAAGCGGAATAAACCTTGGAATAAGTGCAAATGGAGTTCCAAGTTCAGTAACCATAAATGCGAGCAGAACAAATGGGAACAGAGCATTTGTAGACAATCAGAGTACATTCGTTGTTGGAGAAGGAAGCAATCTTCATGTTGGAACGGTTGAAAATACAGGAGCTGTAATAGGCAAGGAAGGAAACTCTACATTCAAGATTGACAGTTATGTTGGAAAAGATATTCAAAATTATGATGCAATGACAACAACAGGAGGCTCAATAGGAGTTTCACTTGGAGGAAACCCAAAAATTACCAATGTTGGATTCAATCAGGACAGCAGGGATAAGCAAGGAATCACAAGAAATACAGTAG
>CALEXX010000067.1 GCA_937925095.1 uncultured Leptotrichia sp. | reverse complement strand
AAAAAAGAATAGCTGTATAAAAAAAATTTGCTTGAAATACAAAAACTTGAAATTGAAAAATTTGAAAAAAACACGGTATTAGAAATTTACGAGGAGGAGAATGTCCAATGAGAAGAAATATCCCAAAATAAAATAATTAAAAAAAGGCAGTCAGAAAAGCTTTGTTGTAATGTTTAATGACTGCCCCTAAATATTTTACTCCGTCTTATATATGACTTATATATTATTTATACTTAACAATTTTTAATCAAAAAAACTATCTTAATTCCTGAATATTATCAAGCGTTTCTTGCAATTCTTCCTGCAATTCCGTATCATTTGTTTTTTTAGCCATTTCTAATCCTTTTCTTACCCATTTGTCTGCAGTTTTATAATCTCCCATACTAATGTATAAAGCTGCTAAACTGTCGTATGCCCACAAGTTTCCTTTTTCAATAGCTGCTGAATACCATTTTAATGCTTCTTTCTGATTTCCTTCTTTAGCATAAATTATTCCTAATCTCTCTTCTGAATAACCATCTTTATCAAATTTTATTGATTTTAAAAACCATTCTTTTGCAGTTTTATAATCTTCCAATTCATCATATGCTGCTGCAATCCAATAATAATTATCAGTATTATCTGCTATTTTTTGATATTCTTTATAATACTTTATCGCTTTCTCATATTCTTCCTTTTCAAAATAAACGTATGCTAAATTTGAGATTGCATTGTAATTTCCTTTTTCTATAGCTTTTAAATACCATTTTTCAGCTTCTGAATAATTTTCTTTGTTATCATACAGAACTCCTAATCTGTTTAAATATTCAGCATTATTTGGAAATTCTTTTACATATTTTGTAATTAAAGAAAGTAATTTTTCTTCATCCTCTTTTTCATATGCTTCATCTATCTGATCTTCTAATTTTATTCTTTCATCTTTTGTCATCACTGCAAAACTTTGAACTCCTAGCCCTAAGTTTGCCATTAATAATAGTAAAATTAAATATCTTTTCATCCTGTACCTTCTTTCTATTTAGTCTAATATTTCTATTAGTTTTTACATTGTAAAATTTTAATTTCCACTTTCAATATATTTGATGGTTTCCTGTATATCCTTAATTTTTTCAGCATCTTTTGATTTTTTTGCCTCTTCCAATGCTTTTCTGAACCATTGCAAAGCTTTTGCATTATCATTTAAGTTAATATAAAAAATTCCTAAGTTCGGGTATGTATCTGTATTTCCTTTTTCAACTGACTTTAAATACCACTTCAAAGCTTCCTTATGATTTCCCTCTTCATAATAAATTTGTCCTAAAAAGTCTTCTGAATCTCCTTCTTTATCACTAATATATGATTTTAAGAAATATTTTTTTGCTTCTTCAGGATTTTTTAATGCATAATTTGAAACACCTATCATGTATTCTTTTAATCCAATCACATCCTTCATATATTTATCATCAATTTCTTTATACCATTTTAATGCTTTTTCATATTCTTTTCCAGATGCATAAATATTCCCAATTATTAATCTTATATCATATTTTTTGCCATCATCTCCTATAAAAGGATATTTTTTTTGTAATGCTACTGCTTCATTTAACTCTTTTTCAGCTTCCTTCTTTTTACCCATATCTTCATACATCATTCCCAAAAAAACCTTTAATTCAAGATTTGAAGGATTTTTTAATATATTTTCCTTTAACATTGACATTGCTTTCTGCTTGTTTCCCTTATCGTATTCTTCAATTACTCTTTCTATTACTTTATCAGAGTTCTTTGAAGTTACTTCTGAAAATCCTTGCACTCCAAAAATTAAATTAACCAAAATTGCTACAAAAATTAGTCTTTTTTTCATTTTACACCTACTTTTCTTCTTATTTTTTATTTATTTCTTTTTAGAAAAAACTTTCTATTTATTTTATCATAATTATAAAAAAAATAAAAGACGATTCAAATATAAATCGCCTCAAAATTACAATTTTTTATTTAATCTTATATCGACTTCGGTTTTATCCATTCACTTTCTTTACCCATCGCATAATTTCTCAGCACTTCTTCCTTATATTCCTTAAACCTTCCATCAATAATTGCCTCACGTGCATTATCCATAAGTTTTAGCAAAAAATGCAAGTTATGATACGTCGCAAGCCTCTGTCCCAAAATTTCTCCAGCCTTGAATAAATGCCTAATATATGCCCTCGTATAATTTTTGCAGGCATAACAGTCGCAACCTTCATCAAGTGGTCTGTCATCTCGTGAATAAATCGCATTTTTTATAACAAGCCTTCCATATTTTGTAAAAACAGTCCCGTGTCTACCAATTCTTGTCGGCTGAACACAGTCCATCATATCAATTCCATGTTCCACAGCCTCAAGCATATCCACAGGCTCTCCCACTCCCATTAAATAACGCGGTTTATTTTCAGGCAATTTGGGTGTAATATATTTCAAAATTCTGTACATATCCTCACGTGGCTCCCCAACGGCAAGCCCTCCTAAAGCATACCCAGCAAAACCATAATCAGACTCGTACAGCTCTTCAAGACTTTTATCCCGCAAATCCTCATAAATTCCACCTTGTACAATTGCAAAAAGCCCTTGCTTATCCTTATTTCTATTTGCTTCGATACAACGCTTAGCCCATCTCGTAGTTCTTTCAATGGACGGAATCAAATATTCACGTGTTGACAATCCTGGGGGGCATTCATCCAGCACCATCATAATATCGCTTCCCAGATTATTTTGAATCGAAATAGATTTTTCAGGCGATAAAAAATGCTTTGAGCCATCTAAATGGGAACGGAAATGAACACCTTCCTCCTTTATCTTTCTCAAATCTCCAAGACTAAACACTTGAAATCCGCCGCTATCAGTAAGTATTGGCTTATCCCATCTCATAAATTTGTGAAGCCCACCAAAATCATTTACCAAATCATCTCCAGGTCGTAAGTATAAATGATATGTGTTCCCAAGAATAATTTGAGAATTAATCTCTTCCAGCTCCTCCCTAGTCATAGCTTTCACAGTTGCCTGCGTTCCAACTGGCATAAATACTGGTGTTTTTATCTCTCCATGTGGTGTTTTTATAACTCCCGCACGTGCATTTCCATCTTTTTTTTCTAATTTATACTCTATTGGATTTTTAAAATTTTTATTTTCTTTTTCAATACACATTTTATCTCCTACATTTAATTTCTAAATTCTATTGCATTCCATAAATTTTCTTAGCATTTTCAGTAGTTACTTTAATAACTTGCTCTACCGAAATTTCCTTAATTCTAGCTACTTCTTCCGCTACATATTTTGTATAAATCGGCTCATTCCGTTTCCCTCGAAAAGGCACAGGTGTCAAATACGGACAATCTGTTTCCAGAACAATTTTTTCCAAAGGCAATTCCTTCACAAGCTCCTTTGTCTTTTTATTATTTTTAAACGTCAAAGTTCCGCCAATTCCCAGATAATATCTATCTAAAAACGGCTTTGCCGCTTCCAAGGAACCTGGATAGCAATGCAAAATTCCCCCAACATTTCTATAATCCCTCAAAACATCAAGTGTATCCTGCAAAGCTTCTCTTGTATGGATAACAACTGGTTTTTTCACTCTTTCTGCAAGCTCCATCTGCTTTCTAAATCCAGCAATCTGAACATCCTTCGGATCTTCCATCCAGTGATAATCCAGCCCAATTTCCCCAATCGCAACAACCTTTTTCTCAGTCAATGCTAATCTTTCGAGTTCTTTTTCTACTTTATCATTATATTTTTTTATATCCACAGGATGAACTCCAATTACCGCATTCACAAACGAATATCTATTCGCAAGTTCAATGCTTTTAAGTGAACTTTCCAAATCAAACCCAATGCTCACAATCCCTTCCAGTTCATCCTCAATTCTTTTCATCACATCATCAAAATCATTTTCAAACTGTTTATCATAAATGTGCGTATGCGTATCAATTATTTTACTCATTTTTATACCTTCTTTTTTGATAAAATTCCATCTTCCATTAATTTTCTTTACTTCAACAATTGCTTCTTTTTCTTCAAATTATTTTATAAAATTTTCAAACAAAGAATCAAAAATATCACTTTCTAATGTTTCTTCATTTTTATATTCCCATTCTTTTTTCTTTCTTTCCAAAATCATTTTCGTTTTTTCAGTCATATATTCAAATTGATTATTTTCCAATCTTTTTAGCATTTCATTTTGAGATTCAGACAAAATTATTACATTTGCTTTCAGTCTTTCTTCATCAGATAATTTTTGAATTTTTTCTTTATCCAATTTATATCCCAATTCTTTCGAAACTTTGTCTTCTAGCATTTTATTAAATTCTTCAGAAAACATAATTTTAAAAATATTCGGTGATTTTTCTGTATAAATTATTTCTACTTTATTTTTTGAAATAAAATTAATTTTTTCAATTTTATAAATTGTTTTTTCATAAACTTTGTTATTCATCAAAACATCGGGTACATTCACTTTAAAATTTTTTTCACCAGTTTCCAAATTAGTATTTTCCGAATATTCAATTCCCTTATTTTTACTTTCTATTCTATCTGAAATTTCTTTATTAAAAACTTCAACAACTTTTTCACTTTGATTTTTCATTTCCTCTTCTGATAATTTTAAACTCTTATTTTTTGTAATTTTAAAATTTTCTTTTTTTAATTCAAATGAAAAACTTAACGAAAAAACAACCAAAAATAAAATCAGTATTTTTTTCATAAAACTCCTTTTTTACAAACAACCAAAATAATAAAAAAAGTAAACTCAAGAATTATATTTTTTATGTTGTATATTTTAAATGCTTAATCTGAATAAAAATTTTACAAAATTTCAGTATATCTAAATTTTCTTATCCAAACTTATTTCAATTTTTCATATCTTTTAGATAATTCAATCGCTCTATTTTTAGTCGAGTTAATCAATGATTGTGTGTATTCCAAACCATAACCTGTTCCACAAAGTTTTTCTCCATTTACAGTATCACAGAATTTATTTGCTTCAGCTTTTGCTGCCTTATCTCTTTTTTTAATCCATTCTCTTTCTTCATTTCTAAGCTTCACCTGTTCATTTTTTGATAATTTTGCCATTAACAGTTTATAGACTTCATTTAGTTCCTCATCCCAACCTTCATAAATAGCTGCTGCAGCATTTTTCATTTCTGCATTACTTCCTCCAAATGATTTTTCCACACTTTTCTCTTTAATTTCCATTCTAATCATCATATCATCTTTATAACCTGCAAAACTGCTGATTGAAACTATTAAACTCACAGCTAAAATCATGATTTTTTTCATATAAATCGCTCCCTAATATTGTTTAATTATTTTAAATTTGTACTATTTAAAGTTTCTACCCCTTTTGTAGTCCATTGGTTATTAATTTTTTCTAGGACTACCTTCTGGCTATTGAGCTTATATTTCAGATTATTTGACTCCAGACTTTTTAAAATTTCATCTAAAGTAAGATAAAAATATATTTCATGTACTTTGCTTTTATCGTATTCAGAAAGCTGTGCATAAACTCCATTTTCACTATATATTTTCAATCCAGTCTCCTGCTCCAGCCTTTTCTTTATAAGTTCATTAAAATCATTTGTAGTTATTAGAGTAACTATATCAGGTGTTTTTTCATCATAAAATACTTCTATTTTATCCAATGACAAAAAATTAATTCTTTTTACTGTTATAGAAGATCTTTCCTTTATTTTTTTATTTATAACTTCATTTGTTGAAATTACACCTTGATCATCTCCATAATTTAATTCAAACTTATTTTTATAATCCATGTCAATCACTTGATTTACAAGGTTTATAACTTCGTTTTTCCTACTTTCCATTTCTATTTTGGAAATATTCACACCTTTTTCCTTTGTGATTTTTATAGGAAAAGCCATTACTGAAATTACAAGAAATAAAATTAGTACTTTTTTCATTCTCTATTATCTGATACATTTTATTATTAGATGTATCCTTTTCTCCTTTCAATTTTATTATTCCGGATAATTTAAATTTTCTTCAGAAAGATTTTCTAAAGTTTCTTCCAGATATTTCTTAGCCTCGTAGTTTGCCATTGGTAAGTTCTGATCCAAATAATTTCCACATTCTATAGCTGTTGCACCAGGAATGTCCCCTTTAAATTCAGCCATAAATTTATAAAGTTCCTTCATAAGTTCAACTATATCCTTTGATTCAAATTTTCCTTTAAGTATAAGGTAAAAACCTGTTCTACATCCCATAGGCCCAAAATATACTATTTGCTCTTTCCATACAGGATGATTTCTTAAAAATGTCGCCCCCAGGTGTTCCATTGTATGCAGTTCTGCAATATTTATTACCGGCTCCCTGTTTGGAAGCTTCATTCTTATGTCAAAACTTGTAAGATAATTTCCATTTATTTCATCAATTCTTGATACATAAAGTCCTCTATTAAGTCTCACATGATCAACTTGAAAACTTGCTATTCTTTCCATAATGGATTCTCCCTTCATATATAGCCCTGCTTCTATACAGTTCTATTTTCTATATTTTTTATTCTATCTTTTTATATTTCTCGACGCTTCTATAAGTAAATCTAATGTTTCTGCATAACTGTATCCTTTTGAAGCTGTACTTTTCGGTAAAAGACTGGCAGCTGTCATTCCTGGCAATGTATTAACCTCCATGAAATAAGGTTTATCTCCTACTACCATAAAATCCACTCTTGCAAATCCTTCACATTTTACTGCATAATAGCTGTCATAGGCAAATTTGTTTATTTCATTCTGAATTTCTTCAGGAAACTCAAATACAAATTCCCTTGCTCCACCTTCTGCATATTTAGATTCATAATCAAAGTAGTCTCCTGCGACAGCTTCTATTTTAAGTGTTGGAAATACTTTTCCGTTAATTACAGGTACACTTATCTCAGTTCCTGGAAGTACTTCCTCCACCAGAGCAGTCTTATCCATTGTATAAACTAATTCAAGCGCTTTTTTAAACTCTTCTTCTGTTTCTACAAAACTTACTCCTATACTTGAACCTCCTGAATTAGGTTTTACTATAATTCTGTTACCAAGTTTGTTCTTTATTTCCTGAAAGTTATATTCTTCTCCTCTTCTTATGGCTACACCTTTTGCAGTTCTTACACCATAAGTTTCCACTATTTTCTTTGTGAGCTCCTTATCCATACAGAGTGCACTCGACATAACTCCAGGTCCGCTATAAGCTATTCCAAGGCTTTCCAGAATTGCCTGTATTCTTCCATCTTCTCCAAACATTCCATGCAAAGCTATATATACAAAATCCAGATTAAGATTTTCCAATTTTTCAAATACTTCCCTTTCTGAATTTATAACAACATCAAAAACTTCATATTTTTCCCTGTTAAGATATTTAATAATTTCGTTTCCTGTATTCATTGAAACCTCTCTTTCAGTGGAAACTCCTCCTCGTATTACTCCTACTTTTAACAATTTTGACATTTTAAACATCCTCTCATTATATTATGATATTAAAATTATTTTTCTGTTTACAAAACTTTTTCAGTTGACAGTTTTTACTTTACATCCTTAAAATCTTCTTCTGTAAAAACATATCTCTTACCGCAGAAATGGCACTCTGCTTCTATTTTACCTTCTTCTTTAAGTATATGTTCTATTTCCTCTTTACCTAAAGTTAGAATTCCTTTATAGTATTTTTCCCTTGTACAGTTACATTTATATTCAATTTCAGATTCTTCAAGAATTTCATAATCTTCAACATATTTTTTTACATGAGCTCCTGACATTTCAGTCTCTTCTTCAACCACGGAAATATCTTCATACAGAAGTTCTATTATTCTTTCCGGAGTAAATCCACCTGAAAGAAGTTCTGTTATACTTCTTATCTGTCTCAGTTTATCTTCAAGCTTGTCTATAAAGCTATCTTCAACTCCCGGGAGCAGCTGTATTATATATCCTCCTGCCTTCTCTACTTCATTTCCATCTTCTGAAAGCTTAACTCCTAAAGCAACTACAGATTTTATCTGCTCTGAAATCAGAAAATAATGAGCCATTGTATCAGCTATATCTTCTCCTGCAATATGTGTAAGACCCACAAAAGGTTCCTTTAATCCCATATCCCTGATTACCTGTAATGTCCCGTCTCCTATAAATTTTATCTGACCTTGTTCGTTAGTTATAAATTCACCATTTTCATTTATCAGACCGTTTATTTTTTCTTCCTCAATGGCTCCCACATATCCCTTTACTTCACCTTTTTTATTTCCTGTAGCAAGCATATTTCCATATGGACCGTCTCCATTCGTCTTTAACGTAATAAGGTCATTTTCCCCTTTTAAGTCCTTTCCCATCATTGCAGTCACTGTTAACAGTTTCCCAAACAATGTTGTTGCAACCGGATCAGTACCATGTATTCTTTTTGCTTCCTTTACAATTTCTGTAGAATCACATACAAAAAATCTTGCACATTTACTTGTTCCTCTTATCAGTTTTGATTTATTTCCCATTTTTCTATTTCCTTTTCTATTTTATATATTTTCAATTAAAAATACCGCCCACTTTCATCGCCTATGCGACTTAGAGTTGGGCGATACACCTCTTTAATTTATAGCTTATTTACCGTTATTTTCTATTTTTGGTTCATTTGGCTTTTGCGTATCTCCTGCATTTGGCCCATTTTCAGATACTCCTGTCTGCTGTTCCTGCTCATTATCATCTAAATTACCAGGATTTTGTAATGTTGTTATCAGTTTCCCAAGTAAAACATCCATATTTTCAGGCGTAATTTCTATTTTATTACCATTTTCTGTTTTTACAACTACAAAATCTGTAGTATATGTAGATTTTGGAACATTCTTTGATTCAATAATACTTTTAAATTCATCTTCAGATGATGTATTACTGTTATTTCCATTTGAAAATGTATCCTGCAACATTTTTTCAAACATTTTTTTAAATACTTTTTTTACATCAATATTTTTTATTTCCACTGTAACAACTGATGTATTTGCATCCTGCTTTTCAGTTTTTACTATTTTGTATTCCAGATTTTCAAATAATTTTTCAAAAAGCAGCTGCTGTGTCTTATTATTATATTCCAGATGCATATTTTCTTCAGCATCTTTATTTACAACATAGTCCTTAAATGCTTTTTCTATTTTCTTTTCTTTAACATTATCTATGAATTTTGATACAACTGTTTCAGGCTTTGTTCCACAGCTTACAGCTAACACAAGTAACAAAATTCCTATTAGTAATTTCTTCATTTATTACTCCCTCTTCTTTCATTTATTTAATTCATTTTACATTATTTGAAATAACAAGTCAAGAAAAGAATTAAAATAAACTTTAGCCTTTGAGTTTTTCCAATTCCTTTTCCAGTTTCTTAAATTTTTTAACCAGTTCAGGAACTTTACCCATTGACATTTTTATTCTTAAATCTTCCATATGTTCCCTTAAAGGATATCCTGACATTTTGCTTCCATCAGGCACATCATTTGTAACTCCCGATCTTGCGGCAATTATTACGTTATTTCCTATTTTAAGATGCCCTGCAACTCCTACCTGCCCTGCAAGCGTTGTATTATCTCCCACTTCAACACTTCCGGAAATTCCTGTCTGAGCCACTATAAAGCAGTTTTCCCCAATGATATCATTGTGGGCTATATGTACGAGGTTGTCTATCTTTGTTCCTTTTTTTATAATTGTATCTCCTATTGTCCCTCTATCTATGCAGGTATTTGCTCCTATTTCAACTTCATCTTCAATAATAACATTTCCAATCTGTTCGATTTTTATGTTATTTCCATTAACTTTTACAAATCCAAATCCATCAGATCCTATAACTGCTCCCGGCTGAATTATAGAACCTTTTCCAATTTTAGTAAATTCCCTCACCGTAACATTGGAATAGATAATACAGTTATCTTCTATCACAGTTCCTTCAAATATTGAAACATTAGGATAAATGACAACATTCTTTCCTATTTTTACATTATGCCCGATGTAAGTATTTACAGGAGAAACAGTAGCAGTTTCATCTATTACTGCTGAATCTTCCCTCTGCTTCTGAAATGGCTGAATTTTCGGCTTAAAGTAATTCAGAAGAATAGGCATCAACTCCCTTGGATTACTGCTTACAGTAATATAAGTCCTGTCAGCAGGCAGTCCTTCCATAAGGGGAACAATAATCGCCCCCGCTTTACATTTATCAATATTTTTCAACATTTTTTCATCAGCTGCGAAAGTAATTTCATCTTCTGTAGCATGAAAAAAAGGTGATAATCTAAGAAAACTTAGATTATCATTTCCTTTTATCTCACCTTTTATTAATTTCGCTATTTCTTTTATATTATACATTTGAAACAACTCCTTTAATATTAGAATGTCTGTCCAAAACTGAAGTAGAATTTTCCTCCTGTTTTTTGTCCGCCTTTTTCTTCCGGATCAAGTGGCCAACCATAATCAAATCTTAATGGTCCAATTGGTGTGTTAAGTCTTATTCCTACTCCTACACCTTTTTTAAGATCTGCAAACTTACTTGCACCATGTCTGTCAGGTGTGTTTATTTTTCTACCTCCGACTACTGTAGATTTCTGCCAGGCATTTCCTATATCAAAGAAAGTAACAAACTGTAATGTTTTATTTATTTGTGTTCTATTTTCAACTGTTGCATGGAATTTATTAAATCCTTCAAATTTTCCATATTCATATCCTCTTAATGTTTCAGCTCCACCTATACTGAATCTTAACGCATCCGGTGTTCCACTTCCTGTAGATCCCCATACAACTCTGTAGGACATAACGTTTTTATCTTTAAAGAAAGTATGATGGTAAGCTCTTAAATCTGCTTCAAACTGATCATATTTTCTTGAGTCTTTTATAAGATCTCCCTTTTCATAAGTTAATGTAGAGTAAATCCCTTTTGTTGGTGCAAAAGAATTATCTCTTGAATCATAAATCAAACTTGGAGTAAGCGCAATAAGATTATATTTATCATTTATCTGTTTTGATCCTAAAATTTCCTTATAATGATCATATCTTGCAGACAATCTTACATATATCTTGTCATTCAATCCTTTTCCTATCGTCCATCTAGTTCCTATTTTTCTTACTTTTTCAACATCTAACGGACCGGCATTGTCATCTACTGACTCCCTCCAGTAAATAGATCCTCCAGCCTGAATTCTTTCAGTATTTCTAATCCATGGATCAAACCAGCTTATGTCAAATGTTTTATCCCCTTTATTTGATGCTTCCAGGTTAATAGATGCTTCCTGACCTCTTCCAAGGAAGTTTGTATCTGCCAGTTTCAGTCCTCCTACTAGTCCTACCGATGTACCATATGAGATACTTCCATTTATTGTAGTTGTAGGTCTTTCTTCTACAAGGAATTCTACAGATCTTGCGTTAGGATCAGTTTCACTACCGCTTACAACAGGTTCTATTGAAGTAAATATCCCTGTTCTATATAAATCTCTTATTGTTGCTTCTACGTTTTTAGCTTCAAGTATTTCTCCAGGTTTTACAGACTGTGATCTTTCAAATATATAAGGTTTTGTTCTCAATTTTGCTTTATATTCTGTTGTTCTTTCATTTTCTCTTTTTGAATTTACCTTTTTAAATACAACAGAATCAACCATTCCTTCTGTAAGTCCTATTTTTATATCTCCCTCTTTAGAAACATTGATTGTTTCTATTCTGGCAGTTGTGTATCCACCTTTATTGTAAAGTTTTACAATTCCGTTGTTATCAGGATTTAGTAAGTTCCCATTTAATATTTCTCCTTCTTTTATTCCTAATGCCTGTTCAAGCTGAGCTTCAGTGAACAGGGTATTTCCTGATATTTCAATATCCTTTACTATTGGGTTTTCTTCTACGATATAAGTAATAGCTACAGTATTGTTAGCTTCCCTGTCTACTGAAGGTTCTACAGAAGCGAAAAGTCCTGTCTGGAATATTTTCTGAGCACCATCTATTGCTTCCTGAGGTACGAACTGATCCCCTTCTTTTACCTTAACATTTTTTAAAGCTTCTTCCTTACTTACTTTTTCAAGTCCTTTAACATCTACTTTTGATACTGTAAATTCTGTCTTTTGAGTTAAATCCTGAGCTGTTTCTGCTCTTTGTGCAGCTTCAAGCGCATTTGTAGTTTCATCAACTTCCACTACAAGATTAACAACATCCCCTTTCTGCTGCGGATACACATTAACATTTGAAATATAGTTCAATCTTTTTAATGCAAGATATATTTCACTTAAACTTTTATTAGAATAAGTGTCTCCTTCTTTTACAGGAATTTTTTCCCTCAAAAATTCTTCAGGAATTTCTTTTAACTGTGAAAACTGGATAGTTCCAACTCTTAAATTTTCCTTTTCTGCAGCTTTTGTTATTCCGTTCATTGATAAAAATAATGTAACCGTTATAATGAAAGCGTAAATTTTGTTTCTCATTGTCTCCTCCTAATTATTTAGATAAAGTCTCTAATTTTTTTCTATGAAATAATTTTTTCCATAAATCTCCGAAAGAATCTGCTTTTGTTGAAAAATCAACTCCAAAATAATAGTTTAAATCATTTTTTGGTTTGAAATTTGTGCTTTCATCCCTCTTCGTTATGGTTTCTCCACCAATTTTAAGTTCCAATCCTTCAAATACATTATAGTTTATCCATGCATTATATCCAACCGGATTGGATGTATTTCCATTTTCCGTCTTTGTCTGGAACGGGAATTTAAACTGTAAATTCCAGAACCATTTATCTTTGTAAAGGTTGTCCTGAATGTATAAAGTAGTGGCCCCGCTGTACTCTCCTGTCTTTTCAGATTTCTTAAAATCAGTTGACACAGATACGTTACTTAATCCAAATGTCTCCCCAATTTTACCAGTTACTGGCGAAAAAATCAACTCATTTAATGCAGTATTTATTACAGAGCCTATTACCACTGCTCCATCCTGGCTTGTATCAGTTCCTTTATTGTCCTGATTAGTATTATTTCCTTTTGATGCCGTGTTAAATGCCAGCAGTGAAATTATCTGTTCTTTTGAAAGTCCTGAATCAGAAGAAAATTCTATGACAGGATTACTAGGTTTTCCTGTAACTGATACTTCGATTCTTTCCTTACCAACTTTCGTACTTGCATTAAATACTATAAACGGGTCTATCTGAAGCGTACTTCCTGACGACTGTTCAGGAAATCTTATTTCTGCATTATTAATTTTAAATCGGTTATTATTCAGTAAAAAAGATCCCTGTCTTATTGTAAATTCTCCTGTCAGTCCTACTTCACCATTTTCATACAATACCTTACTTTCTCCTGAAATACCTCCTTTTATATTTTTTACAAGAGTCATGTTAGAAATATTAAGCTTTACATCCTTATTTGCCCTTAAATTTATATCTACTGTATACTGTTTTAGTATTTTATCTATTACTTCCTCTACAATTCCTTCAACTATTGTTTTGTTTTTCAGAATTTTTTCCTCTTCTTCTGCAGATAAGGCTTTCTTTTCTTCTCCTCCAAAACTAGGAATTGCTCTAATTTCACCAGACTCTGCAGTTATATTTCCAAACAGGTGGTCTTCTGTAAATACTATATCTCCTGTTAAAACTGCATCTATATCTTCACCGTATCTCACTTTTACACTGTTCAGTGAAGTATTCAGCTCAAATTTCCCAAGTTCCAGTCTCTTTGTTCTCATAAAATCTTCCGGAATTGCAGGAACATCAAGGTTACCATCAACTGTAAATGTTCCTCCGTTATAACCTCCATCAAGCCTGTTTACATTCAGCTTTCTGTTGTCAACACTTATGTCGGCATTTACATTATCAACTAAAGTTATTCCATCCTTTGTTTTATAATTAAAGTTATTTAACAGAACTGTCCCTACCGTCTGCTCCGGTGAAAACACAATATCTATATCTGCTATTCCACCTGCCTCTTTTATATTCTTATCAAGGCCAAGAAAATCAAGATTAAAGTTTTTAGCAAGTGCTGATATATTATAATTTATAGGGGAGAAGTTAAAATATCCGTTTAAAAGTAATGGATTTTTTTCATATTCCAGATAAAACTGTCCTATATTTACTCCCTTATTATTGGCACTGACATCCACATCAAGGTGTTCCACAGGGAATCCACTTAATGTTACTTTATCAGAATTAATTGTCATTCCTGTTGAGAAATTTTCAGGCTTTCCATTAAAGAAAAAGTCAAGAGTTATATCCCCACTATATCCTTTATCCTTCAAATCCTGCACTGAATCCAGAGAAAATTTCTGATTTTCAAGTTTATAGTCAATATCTATATTTTCTAGATCAAACTTTGTATTTGTCCTGAAAAGTTCTTCACCATTATCCCCTCTGACAATAAGATCCTTAACATTAAAAGTTCCATATTTAAAGAGCTTATCTACATTTCCATCTGAATATTCCAGTTCTGCATTTAATGAAGGTACTTTATAGCCTTTATAACTTATATTACCGAAATTTACATTTCCTGACAGATTAAATTTATTTAAATCACCTTTAAGAGATAATTCAGAGAATGTTCCAAATGTCAAATCATTAAATTTAAACAGTTTTGGAATATCAGGTTCTGTCAGACTTAGTTTTAAATCTGCAAGACCTGTTTTCATATCATAAGTTCCAGCTATTTGATTCTCCCTCAAGTTGAACTTCCTAAAATTCAGTACACTTTTGCTTATATCTATTATACCTTCCGTATTTCCTATATAAGTTGAATCTATTGTCGTTTTAGAAGGCTGTAGAACTATGCTTCCGGACATATCTTCCAGAGGACCGTCTACGTTCATTGTTGCATCCTTAATATAGAGATTTACTTCAGGTTTAACATTATTGTATACTACATAGTCCTTTAATTCAGAATTTATCCTTATGTTTCCATTTTTCATATTAAATGAGCCGCTTGCCTGTAACTTATCATTGCTTATATTTGAAATATGAACAACGTTATTTTTTATGTTTAAATTCCCCGAAACATTTTTCAGCCTCTGGTATCCTACCCATAATTCAGACATTTTAGCATTTATATCTAAATTTAGGCTTAGCAAATCATTGATTTTACCCTTAGCGTAAAGCTGTTCATACTCTACAATGTACTCTCCATAAGGGCTGTAAAGTTCATAATTACCTGACAGTTTATCACCATTTCCTGAAATATTCGCTGTTATCGTCATAGGTAATTTAGCTTTGTCTAGGCCTTTCAGATTAAATCCGTAGGCTCTTAGAAGTTTTGCAGCATCAATTCTTCCCTTTTCAGTTGTTTTAATTTTATATGAATGTTTCATATCTGCAGTTGTTGTTCCTGAAACTCTTATATTCTGTCCTTTTGCATTTATATCTGCATTTACATTGTAGGAACCATTCTTTACATTCACATTTGCATTTATTAAATCAAAATATTTATTATCTCTACTTTTTAATTTTGCCTGTATGTTTCCTGACTGTAAAATATTTTTATTATTAAATTTGAGAATAAGATTATTTACCTTAGGATTTACATCATAGGAATTTCCTCCATAATTTACTGTCAGATATTCCTTTCCAGTTGCATTTATATTCATCTGCTGCTCTTGTACATTTATAACATAATTTCCTGAGACTTCATTCGAATTGAAATTTCCTGTTATTATATTTTCCTTATTTATTGATGCTTCTCCTGTTATCTGGGCTACACTGTAATCTGACCCTCTGTTTGTTAAGATATAATTTCCATTACCTTGTTTTTCTTTTACATTGTAAGTAAATTTTGGTACAAGAACATCATTTTTCACTTTAAATCCATTTATTGTTTCATCAAAGTGGAATGTTGTATTTTCCAGTGTCAGAATCTGCTCCTTGGACATTTTCAGCGATGTTTTCAAATCTCTGAACCTGTAATTTGCAAGCGTTATCTGAGGTGAAGAAAATTTACCGTCCAGTGTAAATTCCTTCGACCGTACATTTACAGCCGCATCAAGTTCTCCGGTTACATTTCCGCTGGCATTGACATTGAAATCCTTTATAACCTTATACCTTGCAATTTCCTTAAATGGAACATTGTCAGTTGTCAATTTTATCTTAATATCCTGCTTAGGCATATTATAACCTAGTTTAAATGTTACAGGATGATTTTCTATGGATGTTTTTGCATCAACTGTAATATCATCATTTTTCATATCTATTACTGCATCAATATTTTCAATATCTCCATCAAAATCTTCATATTTAACTGTTCCGTTTTTTACATCTAATTTTCCTTTTACCTTCATGACACTTTCTTTACGTTTCTGGGTTAACTCTAGATTTCCTGTGAGCACCCCTTCTTTAGCCTTTATCATATCCAGTGGAACATACTGTCCCAGGCTTTCTGTTACATTGACATTTTTAAATTCAAATCCCAGATGAAATTCCTTTTTCTTAGGATCTGTATTCTTAGTCTTATCAAACATTGATTTGAAAGACTGTAGTGTATTTACCTTCAAATCAAGAAATACTTTTATGCTTTCGCCTCCATCACTTCCTTTTGCTTCAAGAGAAAATCCTCTTGACTTGGAAACTTCCAGATATCCATTTACATTTTTTAAAGTTTTGGCTATTTTTTTTTCATAACTTGTATCAGTATAATTTAAAACAGAATTATAGAAATACAGTTTTCCCAGCCTGTTTGTATTATCATAGGTAACCCGTTTCTTATCATTAGGTTTTAATATATTAAATACATTAAACTGATTCTGGGGATATCTGTCAAGATTGATAACTGCATCAGAAACCTCTATTTTAGACAATCTCGAAGGAAGCATGAGATTTATTTTTGCAGTTGCTTTTTTAGCATCTATGACTACATTTCCTGACTGGTCCTTTACTTTTAAGTCATCTATTTTTAATTTACCAAATCCTTCAAATTCCACTTTTTTAAATTCAACATTCAAGCCTGAAGTTTTTAGTATATAACTAAGCATTCCCTTAAAATTATTTGTGGAAATGTATCCCCTGATTAAAAAAAGAGATAACAAAAGAGGAATAAATGCAATTAAAGTTTTTCTTATATATTTCATTTTTACCTCCTTCTTTTTTATCTCATTTTCATTTTCATTTTTATTTTATCTTATCTTATTATAGTATACCTTACTTATATCATACTTAGTATTTTTTCTGTATTACTTTTAATCAAAATTAATATCCAGTAATCCTATTATTCTTTCCAGCTCTTCATAATCATGAAATTTTATTTCTATCTTACCGTTTCCATGTAAATTTCCCTTTATTTCTACACTGCTTTCAAAAAATTCCCGCAGCTTGCTTTCCAGAAATAACTGTTCACTGTCTTTTTCTTCGTAACTTTCCTCATATGCATTATATTCTTTTTCAGGAAAATCATTATTTCCCTTATTATTCGAATTTTCATTTTGGGAATCATTTCCCAGTTCTTTTTCTCTGCTGCCTAAATCACCGGAGAATTTTTCTGAAGAATTTCCTTTATTTATAAGGACTTTTACTCTTTTTTCTGTTTCCCTGACAGAATATCCCTTATTTATTATTTCTTTTGCCACCTCTTCTATTTTCTTTTCATCAGACAGACTTAAAAGGGTTCTTGCATGGCCATAGGATATTTCCCCTTTTTTTACCATTTCCTTTACACTTGCAGGAAGTTTTAAAATCCTCATTTTATTTGAAACTGAAGACCTTGTCTTACCCAGTTTTTCCGAAAGCTTTTCCTGAGTATACCCATAAACCTCCATGAGCATCAGATAGGATTCTGCTTCTTCTATCGGATTCAGATTTTCACGCTGAATATTTTCCAGAACGGAAAGTTCATATCCTCTGGCATCACCAACGTTCATTTCTATAACAGGTATACTTTCCATTCCAAGTTCCCTACATGCACGGTAACGTCTTTCTCCTGCTACAATTTCATATTTCCCGTTTGAAATTTTTCTTACTGTAATCGGCTGAAGCAATCCGCTATTTTTTATCGAATCCTTCAGTTCGGACATTTTCTCATTATCAAAATATTTTCTCGGCTGATTACTGTTTGTAACAATTTTATCCATTTTTAAATTCAGAAGTTTCATAATTCCTCTTTTTTCATTTTTATATTTAAAATCTTATCGGCATTATTTATTAATACTTAAACCTTTTACTAACTTAATTCCTGCTCACAGAATAAATTGCCTTTGAATCTCTTGAAGCCGCCCTTGCTGATAATATTCCTACAATTACTGTAATAAGCAGGGCAACCAGAAAGTAAGGACTGAACCACACACTTCCCCTGACATCCGGATTTAGGCTCATATAAGTTGAAAGCTGTTCCGCCGCTTCAAAAAATCCTGAAGAAACTCCTTCAGCCCTAAGCCCATCCCTAAAATGAAAAACAACAGTTATAAAGTGTGATGCGGCAATTACAATACTTGAAGCCAGCACAAACAACGCTGAACCTATTGCCCCCATTTTCTTTGTAAAAAAAGTATATCCGGCTATTCCACCAAACAGAATTACTACTACAGCAACTGCACCAAGATAACCAAACGCTCCTATAATAACCCATAAAATTCCACCGACAGAAGCTCCTAAAAGACTTCCTATAAATCCTAGAATATGATTTTCCTTTTTTGAAGTCATTTCTTCCTTATTTTTTTCAAGCTCTGCCAGCCTTGTCTTATGGCAATTTTCACATATATAATCTATTTCAGACTCATTTTTTATAACCTGTGTCGCCTGTATGTCTGCTTCTTCAGGTGAAGCACCGCAGAAGGCACAGCAGCTAACCGTTTCTTCCTTTTCCAGAAAATCTATTATTTTATTCAGTATGCTTTCAATATCTTCATATAATTTTTTTGATTTTCCTTCATCTACGATAACTTCTATATAATTTTTTTTGACCTCTGCTTTTTTTATTCCTGAAAACTCTTTTTTTAATTCATCCAGTAGGCTATTAATCTTACTTCTGTCTGTTTTTTCGTCTATATTTACCTTTATAATATAATCTCTCAAATCCACCAAAACACTAACATAGTAATCTTTTATTTTACCCTTTACAGCTTCCATTGTTTCTAAAAAACTTAACTGTTCGTCTATAAGTTCCAAATCATAATTTCCTGCCAATGTCTTCAAAATCTTCATTTTTTATCCCCTTCATATTTTTTTACAGGAAAAGAGTTTCCTGTAATTTCTTCATTTTTAAATTTACTATTCTACTACAAAGGTTTTTTTGATGGAATTCCTGTTTTTCTTGGATATTTCCCATCTGTTTTCTTTAATTTTCTTATTTCGAACACTATTCTTTCATCTCCACTTTCAGGAAGATTAAACTTATGTATATTTTCTACTGATGCATTTAATTTCTTTAAAGCATTTCCCGATTCTTCCAGCTCATTAAGATTCAGTTTCTGAGGTAAAAATCTTCCGTTTACTTTTAAGAAAGGTATCATATATTCCAAAATTATTCTTAAATTTGCCACTCCTCTACAAAGGGCCACATCAAAGCTTTCTCTTTTATTCTTTATAAGCTCTTCTGCTCTTTCAGAACTGGTTTTTACATTTTTAATATTTAATTTTTCTATGACTTCGTTTATAAAATCAATCTTTTTTCTCACTGAGTCCACAAGTAAAAATTCCTTTTCAGGATAATATATTGCAAGGACAAGCCCTGGAAATCCAGCTCCTGTTCCCACATCTATTAATTTCTTTTCTTCCTTTTGTATCACTTCAGTCAGAAACAGACTGTCAATAAAGTGTTTCTCTGTCATTCCCTTTTTATCCCTTATTGCTGTAAGGTTCATTATTTTATTTTTTTCATACATAAGTTCAAGGAACTCAAGCATTTTTTCCTTTTTTTCCTCGTCAACTGAAATTCCTGATTTTAAAAGAAGTTCATTGAAATAGCTTCTTATTTCATTGTCAATTGCTATATTATTATTTTCCATAATTTCCCATACTTTCAATAATTATTTGTATTACAGGCTTGAAAAAGAACCTGTTTTTTATTTTATATTTTACAAAACTTCTTATTTCTGTTAATACTACTGTTTCAGAACTCCCTCAAGATACATAAGCAGTACAGATATGTCTGCAGGAGTTACTCCGGATATTCTTGAAGCCTGACCTACATTATATGGGGCTTTTTCCTTTAATCTCTGCTTTGCTTCAAGCGTTATCCCCTTCATTCCGTCATAATCAAAATCTTTAGGAATTTTCTTATCATCAAGTTTTTTCTGTCTATCCATTATCTGTTTTGCTTTTGCAATATATCCTTCATACTTAACCTGTACTTCTATCTGGTATTCTGTATCTTCATCAAAGCTAAGGTTAGGAATATTTTCCATAATTTCTGCAATATATTTTATATCATTATAAGTAACCTTCGGACGTCTCAGAATTTCCTTCAATGTTGTTCCACTTTTTAGGGACTCATCATATCTGTCAAGTATTTCTGCAAGCCTTTTATTACTTATCCCTAACTTTATATTTTCAAGATTTTCTATTGTTTCTGCGACATTTTTCTTTTTTTCTTCTATCCTGTCATAATATTTCTTTTCAAGTAATCCTATTTTATAGGCTTTTTCAGATAATCTGATGTCAGCGTTATCTTCCCTTAAAATAAGCCTAAATTCTGACCTTGCTGTAAACATTCTATATGGTTCAAAAAGTTCCTTATTTATAAGGTCGTCTATCATTGTTCCTATGTAAGAACTTTCCCTATCCAGAATAAAAGGTTCTTCTCCTTTAATTTTAAGGGCTGCATTTATTCCTGCTACAATTCCTTGAGCAGCAGCTTCTTCATAACCACTTGTTCCGTTTATCTGCCCTGCTAGATACAATCCCTTAACTCTTTTTGTTTCAAGCGTATAGTCAAGCTCTTGAGGATTTACAATATCATACTCTACCGCATATCCGTATCTCATTATATGGGCATTTTCAAGACCTACTATTGTATTTACTATCTTCTGCTGGTATTCTGCAGGATAGCTTGTAGACAGTCCACTTATATAAACTTCCGATGTATCAAAACCTTCAGGCTCCAGAAACAGATGATGACTATCCTTTTCATGAAATTTTACAACCTTATCTTCAATTGACGGACAGTATCTCGGTCCTGTACTCTGTATACTTCCATTGTACATTGGAGCCTTGTCCAGATTATCCAGTATTATTTTATGCGCTTCAAGGTTAGTTCTTGTCAGATAACATGAAAGCTGTGGTTTTTCAAGAACTTCTTCATCGGGAGTTCTCATTGAAAATTTTAATGCAGCTCCAACTTCTCCCGGCTGTACTTCAAGCTTTGAAGTATCAAGTGTTCTTATATCTATTCTTGGTGGAGTCCCTGTTTTGAACCTGTCCATTTTAAAGCCTAATGCCTTCAATGAATCTGTAAGTTCTTCAGAAGAAAGTTCTCCCATTCTCCCACCTTTTATTCTTTTTTCCCCAATATACATAAGTCCTCTTAAAAATGTACCTGTTGCCACTATTACAGCTTTTGCTACAAAATCAAGCCCTGTCTTTGTCTTTATCCCTTTTATTTCACCGTTTTCAACAACAAGCTCAGTTACAATATCCTGAACTGTATCAAGGTTTTCCTGATTTTCCAGAGTTTTTTTCATTTCCCTTGCATATATTTTCCTGTCAGACTGTGCTCTTAAAGACCTTACTGCTGGTCCTTTTTTTGTATTTAATATTCTCATCTGGACAAAACTTTTGTCCATGTTTCTTCCCATTTCTCCGCCTAATGCGTCAACTTCCTTTACAAGATGGCTTTTTGCAGGCCCTCCTACAGAAGGATTGCATGACATTACACCTATATTATCAAGAGTTATTGTAAAAACTGCAGTTTTCATGCCTAATCTTGCACAAGCCAATGAAGCCTCTATCCCTGCATGACCTGCCCCTATTACAATAACGTCATATTCTCTCATTCTGATTTGTTCTCCTTATTTCCTATTTAAAATTTATTTATTTCTATAATTTATTTCAATATTTTCCATGATTTTCTGTACTCTATATTATACAGTATTAATCTCTTTTTTTCAAATAAAAATAGGGAAATGCAGTCATTATTTTTAAATTACACTTCCCTATTATATTAATTATTCTAAATTACTGATTTATTCAATTATTTCAAATATTTCAGAAAGATTCTGTCTTGTTTTAACAGGCTGTTCTTCATCACGGTAACCAAAGCTTACCATGTATGAAAGTCCGTATTCATTAAGATCCAATATTCCCTTTTCACTTAAATATTTTTCAGCCGCTTCCCTTTCAAATCCTTCTATCGCACAACTGTCTATTCCTAGATAAGCTGCCGTTGTCATCATATTTCCAAGAGCAATGTATGTCTGCTTTGATGCCCAGTCAAAAAGACTTCTTTCGCTTTCAAGCAGTTTGAAATGTTTTTCCTGAAATCCTCCAAATTTTTCTTTTATTACAGCTTTCATTTCTTCAGGAACCTTTTTCACATCCTCAAGCATATGTTCCATATGTTTACCGTCTGCCGTAACTCCTTTTCGTGCAAGAACTATTACAATATGACTGGCTCCGTTAATGCTGTTTATTGCTCCCCACGCAAACTCCCTAAAATCTTCCTTCATTTTTTCATTTTTCAGAAGCAGGAATTTCCATGGCTCAAGTCCGAATGAGCTTGGTGAAAGTCTTGCAGATTCCATAATTGTATTAAAATCTTCATCGCTAACTTTTCTATTTTTGTCAAATTTCTTACACGCATATCTGTAATTAAATACATCTATTATTTCCTGATTTTTTGATTTCATAAAATCTCACTCCTATTTTCCCATATACATATCTCTTAAGAAATATTCTCCTCCAATTGAAAGGAATGTAATATCCTTTACTTCAGGATTTACCAGATATCTTTTCTGTCTTTGGAAAAGAACTGCTACCGGTACTTCTTCAGAAATAATTTTTTCCATTTCTATCATTGCAGGAACTCTCACTTTAGGATCTGCTGTACTCTTTGCAATTTTTACAAGTTCATCATATTTTGCATTTTTATAATCTCCACGGTTGTTTGCATTTTTAGAGTCAAACAAATCAAGATATGTTATAGGATCCAGGAAATCTCCGAGCCAGTTATGTAATGTTACCTGATAGTTTCTCTGTTTAGTTTTCTGAACTCTTTCCTTACCTTTTACAACACTTAATTTCAAATCAATTCCTAAATTATTTTTTAAGCTTGCCTGAATAAATTCAGATATAACCTTTGTATTTGCCCCTTCTCCAAAAACTAATTCTATAGACGGGAACTGCTGCATTCCTTCTTCTTTAAGTCCTTCAGCAAGTAATTTCTTAGCTTCTTCAGGATTGTATCCAGGTAATGAAGTAGGTACTTCTTCAGCAAAATCCTTTTCAAGTCCTTTTATTCCAATTCCTGAAGGAACAAATGATTTCACATTCTTTTCTGAATTATCTAGTGTTTTTTGAACAAGTTCTTCTTTATTTATAGCCATTGATATAGCTTTTCTTACTTTTGCATTATTTAAAGGTTTTACGTTAGTGTTAAACAGAAGATACCACATTCCTCCGTCGTTTGCCTGTACCAGTTCAGGTTTTCCTTTAAATTCTTTTGACTGTTCAAAGTTTATTGCCGTAACATCAACTTCACCATTTTTAAAGTTGCTTGCCGCTACGTCTGAATCAATAAGCTTCAACACAATTTTTTCTGTCTTAACATTTTTTGCATCCCAGTAATCTGGGTTTTTTTCAAAAACAAATTTTGAGTTATGAACCCACTCTTTTAATAAATAAGGCCCTGAAGATATTGTCTTGTCAGCTTCCATGAAATACTTGTCCTTAACTTCTCCATAATATTTTTCATTTAATGGCATATATGCCTTAAATGTTACTAAATCATCGAAATATGGAGTTGGTGCTTCCAACGTAACTTCAAGTGTTTTATCATCTACAACTTTAATCCCAACTTCATCTGCACTAACTTTCTTTGAGTTGAAAGCTTCCCCATTTTTTATTAGAAATAACAGATTTGCATTTCCCGAACCTGTTGCAGGATCAAGTGCTCTTAACCATCCTGCTTTGAAATCCTTTGCAGTAATAGGATCTCCATTTGACCATTTTAATCCGTCTCTAAGATGGAATGTCCATTTTAGCCCATCAGGTGTAGATTCCCATTTTTCAGCAAGTCCTGCTACCGACTTACCATTTTTGTCCTTTCTTAAAAGTCCTTCCATTACAAGTTCATCTACTGTTCCTCCTGCTACATCCGTAGTTATCTGCGGATCAATTGATGAAGGTTCCGTTCTCAGGTTTATTGTAACTTCCCCACCTTTAGAACCTCCTCCACAGGCAACCATGAATACCATCATTGATAATAACAATAAAAATTTTTTCATGTTCCCTCCTTAAGTTTTTACTTTCATTTTTTATAATATTTTCTATTATACATTATAATTCAATATTTTTCTATAAATATTCTTTTACTCAATTATATATTTATTATGTTTCTATTTATAAAAATAATGATGTACTGTGCCATTATATCAGTTTATGCTCCAACAAAAATGAAGTTTCCACAAAATGACCGGGCTTATATTCTGTAAGTTCTGATTCTTCAGGTATATAATTTATTTCAGACACATTACCAACTGGACTTCTCAGATACGTTTCTTCCATTTCCACTTTTTCGTGTCTTTTAAAATCCGGATCTGCTACCGGAACAGCAGAGATTAAGGATTTTGTATAACTGTGAACTGGATCATTGTACACATCTTCAGGTTTTCCAAGCTCTACTACTTTTCCCCTGTACATTACCGCCACCCTGTCTGAAATATATTTTACCATTGATAAATCATGGGCAATGAAGAGAAGTGTCAAATTACGCTGTTTCTGTAAATCCTTCAGAAGATTTACAACCTGTGCCTGTATTGAAACATCAAGAGCAGAAATAGGTTCGTCACATACAAGAATTTCAGGATTTACTCCCAATGCCCTCGCAATTCCTATCCTCTGTCTCTGTCCTCCTGAAAATTCATGTGGAAATCTGCTGGCATGCTCCCTGTTAAGTCCCACAATTTCAAGAAGGCTATACACTTTTTCCATTCTTTCCTTTTTTGAACTTGCCAGTTTGTGAATATCTATCCCTTCTGCAACAATATCTCCTACTGTCATTCTTGGATTTAGTGAAGCCTGGGGATCCTGAAATATCATCTGTATTTTCTTAGTAAATTCCTTTATGCTGTAACTTTCTGCAGGTTTTCCATCAACTAGGATATCTCCTGCTGTCTTTGGATAAAGCCTGCTTACAGTACGTCCCAGAGTCGTCTTTCCTGAACCTGATTCTCCTACAAGGCTTAAAACTTCTCCCCTGTAAATATCCATTGTTACATTATCTACAGCCTTTAAAACCTGTTTTTTCTTCATTGGAAAATATTTCTTCAGATTTTTCATTTCTATGATTTTTTCTTTTCCATTTGTTTCAGACATTACTTTTCTCCCCCTTCCCCATCATTTTCAAAAGGATTTTTCACTTCCGGTGCTCCTTTTACATAAAGCCATGACTTTACAAAATGACCATTTCCTAAATCTATCATAGGCGGTTTTTTTTCATAGTCAATTTTCATTGCATATTCCGATCTTGGAGCAAAAGGGTCTCCTACAGGTGGTTTCAGTAAGTCAGGTGGTGTCCCAGGTATTGATTCAAGCTTTTCGCCACTTGCCATGTCAAGTCTTGGTAATGATTTCAGAAGTCCCCACGTATATGGATGTTTCGGATGTTTAAACAGTTCCCTTACAGGAGCTTCTTCAAGCTTTTCCCCTGCATACATGACTATTACCCTGTCAGCTGTTTCTGCAACTACTCCCAAATCATGAGTTATAAGTATTACACCTATATTAAGTTCTTTTTTCAGACTATTTATCAAATCAAGTATCTGAGCCTGTATTGTAACATCAAGTGCTGTTGTAGGCTCATCACATATTAGCAGTTCAGGCTCACACGACAGTGCAATCGCAATAACCGCCCTCTGTCTCATTCCTCCTGAAAATTCATGAGGATATTGGTTAAATCTTTCTTCAGGCTTTGGTATTCCTACTTTTCTCAGCATTTCAACTGCCTGTTTTTTTGCTTCTTCCTTAGTTACTTTTTTATGTATCAGAATTCCTTCCATTATCTGTTTTCCTACCTTTATTGTAGGGTTCAGGGAAGTCATCGGATCCTGAAATATCATTCCAATTTTTCCACCTCTGAGCTGTCTCATTCTTTCATCAGAAACCTTTATAAGATCTTCTCCCTGAAACAGTATTTCTCCACCTTTTATTTCTCCAGGCGGCATAGGTATCAGCTTCATGACAGTCTGAACTGTAACTGATTTTCCTGAACCTGATTCTCCCACTATTGCAAGTGTTTCTCCCTTGTTTACATGAAAGCTTATGTCTCTCAGTGCCTTCACTTCACCGGCATACGTATTAAAGGAAACACTTAAATTCTTTACTTCCAATATTTTTTCATTCATTTATTTATCTCCTGATTATATTCTTTTATCATAAACTGCATTTTACCTCATCTTGAATGTGTATTAACTCTTATCAGTTAACTGACACCAACTGTTTTTTATTACTACGATCTCAGTTTAGGATTCAATGCGTCATTCAGTGCATCCCCTACTATGTTAAATGCCAGCGTTATCAATGAAAGAACTGTCGCCGGTATAATAAACAGATACGGGTATGTTGACATTCCTGCAAGTCCGTCAGACACAAGATTTCCTAGGGAAGCCTGTGGAAGCGGTACTCCAAGTCCTATATAACTTAAAAATGCTTCTGTGAAGACTATACTCGGTATATCTGTCGTAAGCCTTATTATAATAACATTTAATGTATTAGGAATCAGATGCTTTATCGTAATCCAGAAAAAATTACCTCCTAAAGATTTCGAAGCAAGTACAAATTCATTTTCCTTTATTTTAAGAACTTCACCCCTTACAAGCAGTGAATAGTTCAGCCATCTTGTCAATGACATTGCTATAATTATAGTTTTTATACTGTTTCCCATTACTACCATTAAAAGTATAATATAAATCATGGAAGGAATTATCATTAGAATTTCAACTATTCTTGTCATTATCGTATCAACAATTCCACCAAAATAGGCCGAAACTGCTCCATAAATCGTTCCAAAAACCACACATGCCGCCGCCGTTACTATGGACAGCTGCATCGATATTCTTATCCCTTGGGAAAGTCTTGCAAACAAATCCCTTCCCAGTATATCTGTTCCAAGATAATGACCTTTTGAAAATCCCTTTAACGGATTCAGGTACTCTTCATTCGTATTTACATCACTGAAGGAATATTTTGTCAGGCTCTGACCAAATAATGCAAGAAATACAAATACACATAACATTCCCAGAAAAAACAGCGCCAGCTTATTTTTCTTAAATCTTCTCCATCCGTCCTGCCAGAATGTCAGACTCGGTCTATATATTACTTCACTTTGAGCTGTATCAGGTCCCGCCAGTGAAAATTCATCAGCTGTAGGAATATATTCGAAATTCTGGATATCTTCTCCCTGAATGATTTCTTTTATTTCATTTCCGTTTATTCCTTCTGCTACTTTCTCATGTAATGTTTCTTTTTCTGATGTATTCTCCATTCTACACTTCATCTCCTTTCCCCAGTTTAATTTTTGGATCAACAAGTGCATACACGAGATCCATTACAATCATCATTGCAATCAGAAATATAGCATAAAAGACTGTCACTCCCAGAACCATTGTATAATCCCTGTTTGTTATGCTGTCAATATAATATTTACCAAGACCCGGTATTGTAAAAGCCTTTTCTATTACAAATGAACCTGTCAGAACTGCGGCAATTGTAGGACCCATAATAGTAACTATTGGAAGTATGGCATTTCTTAAGGCATGCTTCCATATGATATCTACCGGCTTCACCCCTTTTGCCACAGCAAGCCTTATATAATCCTGTCCCATAACTTCTATCATTTTTCCTCTTAAAAGTCTTGCTATCAGTGCAACTGTATAAAGTCCCAATGCAATTGGAGGAAGTATTTTCTTGTCAAATGAATCCCATCCGGATATACGTATTCTGAACATTCTAGGAAGTCCAAGCTGCTTTATAAAAAAACCATTATGGACATCAACTACATATTTATGCATAAGTCCTGCTATTACAAAACTTGGAACAGATATTCCAATTATTGCTATTACCATAGCTATCTTATCCTGATATTTTCCTCTTTTTAAGGCCGCTACAATTCCAAGCGGTATTCCCACAATTAGAGCAAATATTATAGCTCTTATTCCTAAATCAGCAGAACTTTTAAATCCTTCCTTTATAGTGTCGTTAACTGTTCTTCCTCTATCTCTCATTGACTCTCCGAGATCACCTTTTGCAATATTCCCCAGATAGTACAGATACTGCACTCCCAGTGGTTTATCCAAATGATATTTCTGCATAAGATTGGCTTTTATCTGAGGCGGCAGCTCCTTCTCGTCCTGAAACGGATCTCCCGGCAGCATGTGTAACAAAAAGAATGTAATAGTTATTACCATCCAGAGTGTTACAAGCCCCAGTGCTATTCTTTTCAATATAAATTTCAGAATATTCTTCATTATTTATTCAGCATCCTTTCTTTAAAACCTATTTCAAATATTTATATTATATTACAATACGTGCCCCTTTGCAATATATTACTCTTTTTCAGGCAGAAATAAAGTATATATTTTTTTTATTTATTTATATACGAATTATATTTTTTTAAATGGATAAATTTCACATTGTAATATGCTTTTAAATTATGTATAATGTAAGTAAATAAACTGTAGAAAGGAGACGGAACTGTTTAAATACAGTCCCTATTATACTATGAATTTTAATGATTACAAATACGAAAGAATTGACATTGATGCAGTAAAAAAACAGTTTGAAGAACTTATCGACAGCTTCAAAAAAGCTGATAACGCTGAAAAGCAGTATGAAATTATGGATAAAGTTATCAATTTAAGAAATCACATTGATACTATGACTACCCTTGTTTCTATTAGACACAGTATTAACACTGCTGATGAATTCTATGATAAGGAAAACGACTACTGTGATGAAATCAGCCCTTTACTTTACGGATTTACGACTGATTTCTATGAAGCTTTAGTTACTTCAAAATTCAGAAAAGAACTGGAAGATAAATACGGAAAATTCCTTTTCGACCAGGCAGAATGCTCCTTAAAAACATTCAGCGAGGAAGTTATCCCTCAATTACAGGAAGAAAACAAACTGTCAAGTAAATATGACAAGTTAATCGCCAGTGCAAAAATTCCTTTTGACGGTGAAGAAAGAACTTTATCACAGATGGTTCCTTATACTCAGTCAAAAGACAGAAACATAAGAAAAGAGGCCGCTAAAAAAGTTGCTGAATTCTTTTCTGAAAACAAGCATGAATTTGATGAAATTTATGACAAGCTTGTAAAAGTAAGAACTGAAATTGCACATAAATTAGGATTTAAAAACTATGTGGAACTGGCTTATGCAAGACTTAGAAGACTTGATTATAATGCACAGGATGTAGCAGGTTACAGAAAACAGGTGCTTGAAAATATCGTTCCTTTACATTCTGAACTGAGGGAAAGACAGGCTAAAAGACTTGGTATTGACAAACTGAAATTTTACGATGAACCTATAAAATTTAATTCAGGAAATGCTGATCCTCACGGAGACCCTGAATGGATTTTAAATCATGGAAAAACAATGTACCGTGAACTTTCCAAGGAAACTGATGAATTCTTTACCTTCATGACTGAAAACAACCTGCTTGACCTTCTTTCAAAGAAAGGAAAAAACAGCGGCGGATACTGTACTTACATTCCAGACTATAAATCTCCTTTCATTTTTGCAAACTTCAATGGTACTGCCCATGACATAGATGTACTTACTCATGAAGCAGGACACGCCTTCCAGGTTTATGAAAGCAGAGGATACGAAGTACCTGAATATTTGTGGCCTAGCTATGAAGCATGTGAAATCCACTCAATGAGTATGGAATTTTTAACATGGCCATGGATGGGGCTTTACTTTGAAAATGATGAAGATAAATACAAATTTATCCATCTTTCTGAAGCACTTTTATTTATTCCTTACGGAGTTACAGTTGATGAATTCCAGCACTGGGTTTATGAAAATCCTGAAGCAACTCCTGAAGAAAGAAGAAATAAATGGCTTGAAACAGAAAGAAAATATCTACCTACAAGAGATTACGGAGAAATTGATGAACTGAAGGAAGGAATTTTCTGGTTCAGACAGGGACATATTTTTGGAACTCCATTCTACTATATAGACTATACATTGGCTCAGGTGTGTGCCTTCCAATTCTGGATTAAATCAAGAGAAAACAGGGAAAAAGCATGGGAAGAATATCTGAACTTATGTAGACTTGGAGGAAGTAAGCCTTTCTTTGAATTAATGAAGGCAGCTAACCTGAAAAATCCTTTCACTGAAGGAACAATCGCTTCAGTTATTCCTAAAATAAGAGAATTCCTTGACAGCATAGACGATATGAAAATGTAATAAATTGATAGAAAAATTATAAAAAAAATGGAAGCCGCAAAGAATGTATATCACTAAACTTGAAAGTCTAAAATATGCCATTCTGAAAAGGCTTCCTTTTATATTATTCACTTATATTACTTTATTTATATTGTTTCTTTATATCATTTCAAATTATTTTCTGCATTAAATGTGCCACATAAAGTAGTCTTCCGAACCTTTCTGTATTATTCTGGCTGGAATTCCTACTGCAGCCGCATCATCTGGAACATCTTTTAAAACAACGGCATTTGCTCCTATTCTCGCATTACTTCCCACTGTTATGTTTCCTAAAATTTTAGCTCCTGCTCCAACTGTAACGTTATCTTTTAAAGTCGGATGTCTTTTCCCTTTGGAAGAACTCACTCCTCCTAATGTAACTCCATGATAAATTACACAGTCATTTCCCACAACTGCTGTTTCCCCAATTACAATCCCCATTCCATGATCGAAAAAAATTCTTTTCCCAAGTGTTGCTCCCGGATGTATTTCTATACCTGTAAACATTCGTGAAAGCTGGGAAAAAAAACGTGCCAGAAAGAAAAATTTTCTTTTATATAGAAAATGATTGAAACGGTGATTAACAACTGCATGAAACGAAGGATAAAGAAAAACTTCTATCCTATTTCTTACAGCCGGATCCTTTTGGGCTATATTATCTATTTCCTCCTTAAGCCATTTAAAAATTTTACTCACCCCTTATTAATTAGAATCATTAGTATTATTATCCGCTATAATCTTATCTCCTAAGATTCTCCCAAACAATAAAAATTTTACTCTGCCTATCATCTTTAAAATAAACAGAGTAATTATTTTTCCAGTATCTATATTCCATTATTTGTATGCTGCTACCGAAAGATATTTTTCTCCTCCATCTGGAGCTATAGCAAGCACTTTTTTACCTTTTCCAAGTTTTTTTGCAACCTGATATGCAGCTGCAATTGCCGCTCCTGAAGAAATTCCAACAAAAAGTCCATTTTCCTTTGAAGCTTTCAGCCCATAAGCCAGTGCATCTTCATCAGTAATCTGAAGTATCTCATCAACAACGTTTCCGTCATAGTTACCTGGAACAAATCCAGCTCCAATCCCTTGAATAACGTGTTTTCCAGGCTGTCCACCAGAAACAACTGCTGACTTTATAGGTTCAACTCCAATCACTTTAGTCTCAGGTCTTTCTTCCTTAAGCTTTCTTCCTACTCCTACAAGAGTCCCTGCAGTACCTATTCCAGCAACAAAAGCATCTAAAACTGGAAAATCATTTAATATTTCAACTGCAGTAGTTTCATAGTGTTTCTGTGGGTTTGCAGGATTTTCAAACTGCTGTGGCAGGAAATAACCAGGATTTTCAGCAACTATTTTTTCTGCTTCAGCAATGGCACCTTTCATTCCTTTTGCCCCTTCAGTCAATATAAGTTCCGCTCCAAAAGCTTTTATAAAATCCCTTCTTTCAACACTCGCTGTATCAGGCATTATTATTATGACTTTATATCCTTTAAGTTTTCCGATTAACGATAACGCAATCCCGGTATTTCCTGAAGTAGGTTCAACTATTGTTCCTCCAGGCTGTAATTTTCCTTCCTTTTCTGCAGCTTCTATCATCCCTAGAGCCGCACGGTCTTTCACACTTCCACCAAGATTGTACTTTTCAAGTTTCACATACACATCGGCGATGTTTTCATCCTTTTCAAGATTAAGTTTTACAACCGGTGTATTTCCAATTAATTCTAAAATGTTTTCGTAAATCATTCCATTACCTCCTAGTAAAATTATTATCTATATTAACTTATTACGAACTATTTCATTTGCAAATTGTAGCACTAAAAAAACTAAAATACAAGCATTATAAATATACAAAATATATATATAAAGTATTAATCATATTAATGTTATATGTATAAGTATATTATTGAATTACAGTAAATGTTTGTGCTATCCCTTTATATATTTGAGTATACAAAATTTTTCAAGTATCCCAAATGAAATTATAATACTCTAACTTTTTAGAAATTTAAAAACGGTATTTAAAAAATTTAACTAATTTAATAAATACCGTTTCCTTATTTTTTAATATCCTTTAAAAATGCTCTTTATATAAAGGCTTTTCATTATTATAAGGATCATACATTAATACCTGGATATTTTCAACTAAAGGATTATCATTTTTTACTTTATTTGAAACTTCCCTGGCAATTGTACTGAATTCGTCCTTTGTCATAAATTCCCTCGAATAAATCATTATATCTGTTCCTTTTGCATATGTTGCCGCATCAATATTCTTTATTTTCGGATTACTTTTTTTGACTTCATTCAGAACATCATAATATTCCCTTATAAGAGTATCCACTATTTCAACAGTTTTTTCCGCTTCATCTGCCCTTACAAACAGAGTGTAGGTAACCCTGTTTTTTTCCGCTTCAATTTCCTTTATATCTTCTTCCATTGTCTGGTCGGTAGTTTTTCTTATATCTGATTTTGGAGTATAGCCTTCATTCTTAATATAATTCAAAATCTCAGTCTGTTCATCATACACAGGTTTTGAAGGTGTTTTCTCAAATTCAGGCAAAGGTGGAAACTTTGTTGTCTTTGCAGAAAATCCAACAGTTGCTAAAACTGTCAGCAATAAAATTATACACAATTTTCTTTTCATCTATAACCTCTCCTTTTTTCTGTCTAAATATGGGGATTTTTGAATTTTCCCATAAACCTCTATCCGGTATGGATAATCGCTGTATTCTATTCTATATTTTTTTCATACTCTTTTCTTGCCTCTTCAAGAGAAAAACTTCTTTCATATTTTTCTTTGTTTATTTTGTCCTTAATATGAAAAATTTCCTCCAGGTCAATATTATAATCATTTGCAATAGCAATTATATAATAGAATATGTCAAAAAGTTCCTCCTCTATTGTTCCTTTTATATTTTCACCATTGTATCTCAGATTTTTCCTTATATTTTCAGCCAGTTCTCCAAACTCTTCAATCAGTTTCAACACAAGTCTCCGGGAATTTTCCTTTTTTTCTTCTTCGCTACGGTTATCTTCTGTATCCTTAAGGCTTCCCTTCTCAATATGTTTTATAAGAAACTGTATCTCTTTCAGTGTCATGTCTTTATTTTTTTCAGCCAAGTTACTCCTCCTTATAAATAATACATAACAATACTACCTTAACCTTTTTATTTTCTTAAGTTTTGCATTTTTTAGAATTTGAATTTTACATTCGAAGATTCAGGTTTTCCTACTGCTTTTTTCTCTTTAACATAGTTTATGAATGAAGTTTCAACACCTAAATGTGTATTTACTCCTTCTCTTCCAGGAGTTGAAGTAATTTTACCGAAAGTTGTATATCCGTCTTTTCCTGCTGCAACATATGAATTTGTTCCTACAGTATAAGTTTTTGTTTCATCTATTGGAACCCATTTATTTGTTTTTGCATCAAGTACTTCTACTTTTTTAACTCTCGTTCCGTGAGTTCCTTCCTTAGTTGCTTCATATCTTACTGCCGCTCCATATGGGAATGCTCCTGAAGATCCACCGTCAAGTGAAAAATGTAATGCATCTTCTATAACCTGTTTAATTTCTGCTCCATTCATTTTCAGTATATAGATTGTGTTTGAAGTAAATGGAAGTAATGTATAGGCGTCATCATATGAAATTTTTCCAGGCACAAGTGAAATTCTAGTTCCTCCTGAGTTCATTATTACCATGTCAACATTACCTGTTCCCATATTTTTAAGCATATGTAAAACTGCTTCAGATACAAGCGTTGTAGCTAGCGATCCTTCCGGATTTTTTTCATTAGGTATTCTGTTTGCTGATCCACCTGGTATTTCTTCTGTTATATTACCTATTTCTTTTTTACCAAGTTCATTTTTTTCCTTTTTATATCCTTCAAGAATTTTCTGAGCTGTTGGATCTTCTTTTACAAATTTTAAATCTTTACGGCTGTTTATAAATTTAATAACATCTTCTTTTTCTTTTCCTTCAAGCTGACTCTTTTCACCTTTTTCATTTTTCACTTCAAATAAGCTATCTCCAAGAACTATTGTAGGTTCTGCCTTTAATTCAGTTATTACACCTTTATCATTAAATTTAACCTTCATATTTCCTACCAGATGAGAGTAGCTCCATGCTTCTGCAACATATACAGGTTCCCCTGCTGGAGACATTATTTTCTTAGGATATTCAGCAACCGGTTTCAATCCGTATTCTTTGAATCCTTCTCCTAGAAGATAGTGAGTATCCCCTGTTATAATAAGGTCTATTCCTGAAACTTTTTCAGCTATTTCAAGGTTTTTCTCATATCCTGCGTGTGAAAGGAAGATTATTTTGTTAATTCCTTTTGCCTGAAGTTCTTCTACCATTTTCTTAGCTGTTTCAACTTCATCATAGAATTTTATATCTTTTCCCGGACTTGAAGATTCAACTGTTTTTCCTACTACATCCAATCCTACAATGGCAACATCCTGCCCTTGTATTTTCTTTATCATATAAGGAGTCCATTTTCCTTCCAGTATACTTCCTTTATCAGGAACAACATTTGCTGAAACTACCGGTATTTTTAAATCATCAAGGAAGTTTTTCAGAACTAGGTTTCCATCATCAAATTCATGGTTTCCTAGAGCAAATAAATCAAAATGCCCAACATTCATAAGGGCGGCATCAGCTTTTCCTTTAAATAATGTATAGTAAAGAGTACCTGAAAGGGCATCTCCGGCATGTAATACAAGATTATTCTTATTTGATTTCTTTAAATCAGATATTCTTTGAATCATTCTTGGCATTCCACCAACATTAACAGTAACTTTTTTACCATTAAGAACCAGTTCCATTTTTTCTTCTTCAAGATGGGAATGGTGATCATTGATATGGATAACATTCAGTTCCAATGTTTTTGGTGAAAGTGCTTTTTTGGAAGGTGCTTTCTTTTTAGTAGCTCCCATAGCTGAAATACTTAAAGCTGCAGCCAGTCCTAATAAAATTAATTTTTTCATATTTCCTCCTATAAATTTTTTATTTTTATTCTCAATATAATTATATCCTAATTTTCTTAAAAATCAAAACTATATTATTTCAATGATTCCGTGCCACGCTTATTTACGGGGATATTTTTCCTTTATTGAATTAAAGTATTTACTTAATGCCGGAGATTCAAAAGAATCAAGCCATTTTTCCTCTGGAATTGTACAATATTTGGCATAATACTGTGTTGTAACTTCTACAGGATCCTTTTCATTTAAAAATAATCCTTCCTCCTGTATTATTCTTCCATAAGTAGTCAGGGAAGAATTAAAAGTATCAATCATTTCTCTATTTTTATGGTCTTCGTGAAATGAACGTAACAAGACCTGTTTTATGATAAATCTGCAACGAAAGTCTCCTGGAAATATTTCCTTTATATTTTTATATGCAGAATCAAATTTTTCATCCTTAAAGGGATCTTTTAGATTACCTAAAGAAATCATACTTATGAAAAGAAATAAATACACTGCAATTTTTTTCATTATTAAACCATCCTTTCTTAATTTTAAATATCTTTATCATAAATATTATATCCTGATTTTTTAAAAATGCACACTTATTTTTTATTTATATTTCCCTCTAATACTCTATATTATTTTTATCCAGATATTCTTCATAAGATTCGTATTCATTCCTATTACCTAAAAAATCAAACCAGGCATTATAGTAAATTCTGCATTCTTCTATATATTCTTCATTATCTTTTCCCAATTTTTCGGATATTTTGGAAAATTTATCCAAGTTATTTAACATTTCTAATTTTGCATCTTTTTCTGCACAGGAATTTCCATCTAAAATTCCCCACGGCAATTCATGTATAGAAAAATTTATATAATTTGATAGAAATCTGTATTTCTGCTTTAATGCCGGCAAATAATCCGGTTCTTTTTCTAAAATTTTATCAGCAAAGGTATAAACATTGTCAATTCCAAATTCATTATATACAGATTGTGCAAATTGCAAGGTATAATCATTTTCTTCTTCATCTCCAATTAAAAATTTTAAAGCCTTTACTCCTCCATTATCTATATCTTCTTTTAAAACTTCTGAAAAAGCTGATATAAATTGGGGAAATATTTTAATTTCCTCCTCATATTTATTAATAAAATCCTGAAATTCATCAATATTTACTTCATCATCATAATTTCTTCTTTTATATTCCTGTAATAAATTATATCTTTCTTTTCTTTCTTTTGTCGTCAGATATTCATTTTTTGGGTATTTCAGAAAAATATCCAAGTAATCTTTAAAAATCGTTTTCATTTATAAATTCTCCTTTTTAAATATAAACAAAGTATAAATTTCTAATTATCTTTTTATATTTTCTTAAATGCTCGTAAAGCCTTATTCTATGTGCTTTCGAGTATTTTTACTGTAGGAAGATACTTCACGTTTCTTTGCATATTTCCTCATGTCTTAGCTGTCAGAAGTGGTAAATAAGTAGTAAATTCATTTGTACTACTAAGCAACAAGACGCTCCTGTTGCTTCTCTTTATTCAAGCGTTTCATTTCTGCCATTGCAGAATCGAATGTTGCATGTGCGTAATAGTTCAGCGTCATGGCTATATTAGCATGTCCCATAATGTACTGTAATGCCTTTGGATTCATTCCTGCATTTGCATAGTTGGTACAGAATGTATGTCGCAAACTATGTGGAGTGATGTGTGGCAATTTATCCTCGTTATACTTATTGTATTTCTTAACAAGACCTTTCATCATGCCGTTGTAATCACTTGCCACTTTTGGATAGTTCTTTCTATTAAGAAAGAGGAAATCACTATATCCATCAATCTCAACACGCTTATCATTCTTTCGATTCGCTAACACTCGCTTAAATGCTTGATAGGCTTCTTCAACCATAGGAACTTGACGTTCGCCACTTTTGGTCTTTGGTGTTTCAATGTAGTACCCAATTTCAGTATCTCTCAATAGCTGATGGTCTATATTGACAAGACGATTCTCAAAATCTAAATCTGGAAGTGTCAAACCACCAAACTCTGAAATACGAAGACCTGTTTTTAAGAGTATCAGAATTTCATCATAATTTTTGCTGTAGGTTTTATCAGCTTTTGCAAAGGCTAACAGTTTTTCTTCCTGTTCTTCTGTTAGTACGGTCTTAGGGACAGTATCATCATCAAGAACTGCTTTCAGTTGAAAGTCAAATGGATTCTTCCGAACACAATCATCTTGTATAGCAATATAGAATGAAGCCTTTAAAGAACGTTTGTAGTTATTGATGGTTTGATAAGCATAACCATTTTCACTCATTCTAATAGCCCATTCTTTAGCGTCTGATGGCTTAATACTGTCAATACTTCTTACACCTAACTTGTCTTTCTTCAAAATATCCATAAGATATTTGCGTCCAGTTTCAGTGTTTTTTCTAACCTTTGGTCTTTGAGCGTTCTGTTTTGCGTAAAGCTGGCAGAGTGTCATTTTCTTTCCTACAACATCAATACCATCATGAATGTCTTTCTGTAACTCTGCGATTTTCTCTCTAAGTGAGATACAATCACGCTTTCCTGCTGGTACTCGGTCTGTAGCCACAAGTTTCCACGAGTAAACAAATTGCGGTTCTCCAAATGAATCTATATATTTGTATAAGTATCTTCCGTCTTTTCGTTGGCTCTCTCCAGTCTTTAAGATTCGACCTTTATTGTCACGTCTTTTTTCTGACATGGCATTTGCTCCTTTCCATTATGGAAAGAGCCCTGATACGACTTAATACTATTTTATCATATACAAGACCCTTTGGCGACGCTAGATTGCGTCCAATGTATCTATAATTTTTTCAAATTGTTTTCGTTTAATCTGAATACGATTGCCATTCATAATCAGCCAATTTGCATTTTTATTTTCCTCTGCCAAGCGTCGTAGCTTGTTTTCGCCAATACGAAAATATTTTGACGCTTCTTCAATGGTTAGGGTATAACGTTCCCAAATAGGAATGTCAGTCTGCTTCATAAAATCCTCCTTTCCAAATCACTTATTTGGATTTCATAAAAGTTGTTTTACCAGCAATCGAACAGCTTTAGCAAAGCTCACGGGAGTTCCACCCCTGCATGGTTCTCATGTAGCCATACTCATTGCCTGCGACGGTTTTATCACGCTCGGACTATTGACTGTATGGGAGTATCATTATCACGATAAGAATGTCGTTGCAGGCAATCCTGCTAAAGATTGCTTCTCGGATCACTAACATGAATCGCTCGCTATCTTTATAAGATAGGTCATGGCGGTTAGTTCCGTTGGCTCTTTTCTTATCGAAACGTATTCGATTACTTTTATTCAGTTTTCAAAGAACAATGGCTCGTTAGCCTATCAAAACACAT
>CALEXX010000066.1 GCA_937925095.1 uncultured Leptotrichia sp. | reverse complement strand
GCAGGAGTAAGTACAGCTGTATTGTTATTTACGAAAACAGGTGTTGGAGGAACAGACAAAGTATGGTTTTATGATATGCAGGCAGATGGATATTCATTAGATGATAAGAGAACTAAAATAGAAGATAATGATATAGATGATATTATTAATAGATTTTCAAATTTAGAAAATGAAAATGAGAGAAAGAGAACTGAAAAATCATTCTTTGTTTCAAAAGAAGAAATTGTTGAAAATGACTATGATTTATCAATAAATAAATACAAGGAAATAGAATATGAAGAAATTGTTTATGAAAAGCCTGAAGTTATTATCGGAAAAATAAAGGAATTAGAAAAAGAAATAACATTAGGTTTGGAAGAACTTGAAAAGTTGGTGAAGTAGAAAATATTAAATAAAATAAATTATGTATAATTTTGTGAATGTTTAGTTATTATATTTATACCTAGTTTTTTATAATTATAAGAGCTAATAGATTAGGAGATAAAAATGGAGTATTTTAGATTAGAAGAAGTAGCTGCTTTTGTTAATGGATATGCTTTTAGTCGTGAAAAATATAAAGATAGAGGTATACCGATTATAAGAATATCAGACATAGATGAAGAGATAAAATTAGGGAATTGCATTTGTTACCCAGAGGAATCTTTAGAAAAATTAAAAGAATATACAGTGAAAAAAGGAAGTTTATTGATAGCTTTATCTGGAGCAACAACTGGTAAAATGGGAGTTTTTAATAGTGATAGAATTGCTTATTTAAACCAAAGAATATGTTCAATATTTTCAAAAGATAAGAATTTATTACAAGAATATTTAATTTTTTATTTGAAAAATTTAAAAGAAATAATATTGAAAAATTCTTATGGTGGAGCTCAACCCAATATAAGTTCTAAATGGTTAGAAAAAAGAGTAATAGGTATACCAAGTTTGACTGAACAAAAGAAAATAGTTGTTATTTTAGATAAATTGGTAACTACGATTAATAAAAAGAAAAAGCAAATAAATTTATTGGAAGAATTAGTTAAATCCCGATTTATAGAGATGTTTGGAGATCCGATTAAAAATGAAAAAGGTTGGGAAGTAAAAAAATGGGAAAAAATATTAAAAATAATTAATGGAAAAAATCAAAGAAAAGTTGAAAGTAAAAATGGGAAGTATGATATTTTTGGTAGTGGTGGCAAAATAGGAAAAGCAAACGATTGGTTAGTTAAAGAAAATTCTGTATTAATAGGAAGAAAAGGAAGTATTAATAAACCGATAATTGTAAAAGAAAAAATCTGGAATGTGGATACAGTTTTTGGATTAGAGCCAAATATAGAAATTATAAACTGTGATTATTTATATTATTTTTGCTATTTTTATGATTTTGAACGACTAAATAAAGCTGTTACAATTCCTAGCTTAACAAAAAAAGATTTATTAAAAATTGATATACCAATACCGCCACTTGTACTTCAAGAAAAGTTTGTTTTAATTCATAAGTCAATAAATAAATTAAAGTTTCTTTACAACTTAAAACGATATATTTTTATCAATTTATTAAAAAAGTTGATAATAGAAATATTGTTTTTCTTGACTTTTTTGATATTTTCGGCTAATATGAGATTAGATATTGAATTAGCCGAAAGGGAGGAAAAAATGAAATATCATAGACGTTCAATAGAACAGATTATTAGCGAGTATAAAGAGCAATTTCCGATATTATTGCTTACTGGGCCAAGACAAGTAGGAAAAAGTACGCTTTTTAAGGAATTGTTTCGAGAAGAGTACAAATATTTTTCATTAGATGACCCGATTTTAAAAGAACAAATAATCAATGATCCAAGACTATTTTTGAAGAATAATCCTGAAAAATTAATAATAGATGAAATACAATATGCACCGTCAATATTTCCTTATTTGAAAATGAAAGTTGACGAGAATAGAGAAGACGGAATGTATTTAATGACAGGTTCGCAAGCTTTTGTTCTTATGAAAAATGTTTCTGAAACTTTAGCAGGAAGAGTAGGAATTTTAGAACTTCAGGGAACAAGCTTAAGAGAACAGTTTAATATAGAGTTTAATAAGCCTTTTATTCCTAATGAAGAATATATTTCCAAGAGGGAAAAAAATATAACAGAATACACAAATTTATGGCAAAGAATTCATAGAGGATACATGCCTGAACTTGTATTTAATGACAAAAAGAAATGGGAGTTTTTTTATTCTTCATATGTGCAGACGTATATTGAAAGAGATGTAAGGGATTTGATAAATATATCTGATGAAAGTAAATTTTTAAAGTTCATGATAAGTTTAGCTTCGAGAAGCGGAGAATTATTAAATTATGGAGCAGTTGCCAATGAAGTTGGAGTAAGTAATGAGACAGTAAAAAGGTGGGTGTCTGTATTGAGAACTTCAAGAATAATTTATTTAATGGAACCGTATTTTAATAATCATTTAAAAAGAGTGATAAAGACACCAAAAATATATTTTATGGATGTAGGTTTGTTAGCATACCTTACAAAATGGCCAACTCCTGAAACACTTGCAAATGGAGCTAAGGCTGGAAATATATTTGAAACATTTGTAGTATCAGAAATTATAAAAAGTTATCTTAATGCTGGTATTATAAATCCACCTGTATATTTTTACAGAGATAAGGATAAAAAAGAAATAGATTTGATAATAGAAGAAGCAGAAAAAATATATCCTATTGAAATTAAAATGAGTGCATCACCTGATAAAGAAATGGTAAAAAATTTTTCAGTTCTCAAAGGAAAAATAGATAAGGAAATTGGAACAGGGATAATTATATGCCAATACGATAATAAAGTTTACTTATCAGAAGATATTCTTGTTTTACCAATTGAATATATATAAATGAATAAGAATATTTTAGAATAATAAACATAGGAGTGGAAGAAAATGTCTAACTTTGAATTTTTAAAAAAGGATAACAGCTATAAAATATTTGCAGATGCCTGTATAGAAGCAGAACAACTTATGAATGTCTCCTATTCGGCAACAGTAACTTTTGTAAGGAAAGCATTGGAACTTGCTGTAAAGTGGGTTTATGCAAATGATGCTGAATTAAGAATGCCACCACAGATAAATTTAGCGTCATTGATAAAAGGAAAAAAATTTAAAGATATACTTCCTTATAATATGAGTGGTTTACTTTCTTACATACATCAATTAGGAAATAAGGCTGTTCATTCTGGAAGAGTTATAACAAGAGAAGAGGCAGTTTTAAGTCTTAGAAATTTATTTTCATTTACTGCATGGATTGATTATTCATATTCAAGATATTATTCAGATGTGGAATTTGATGAATCAATTCTAGGAGAAACTGATAAAATAATTAAGGTTCAATCTGAAAAAGATAAATTATCTAAACAGCTTGCAGAAATTAATAAAAAGCTTGAAGAATTATCTAATGAAAATCAGACATTGAGAAAGGAAAATGAAGAAAAGCGTAAAATAAATGAAAAAGAAAGAGAATACAAAATAGATGAAATTTCAGAAGCTGAAACAAGGAAAAGATACATTGATTTGGTTATAGAAAATGAAGGCTGGACTATAGGAGAAGATTGTATACCGGAAGTTGAAATTTCAGGTATTGCAACTCCAAGTGGAAAAGGAAAAGCAGACTATGTACTCTATGGAGATAATGGAGTTCCACTGGCAGTAATAGAAGCAAAAAAGGTAGACATAGATCCTTTGATAGGGAAAAATCAAGCTAAGGAATATGCAGATGCACTTGAAAAAAAATATGATGTGAGACCTATCATATTTTTTACTAATGGGTTAGATTATTATATTTGGGATGATTTAAATTATCCTGAAAGACAAGTGTCTAGTATATACAGTAAAAAAGATTTGGAAAAGTTAATATTCAGAAGAGGAAACAAAAAACCTTTAAAGAATGTAAGTACAGACATAAAAGATGAGATAACAAACAGAGTTTATCAGAAAGAAGCTGTTGTAAGAGTTACAGAAGCATTGGAAAAAGGATATAGAAAAATGTTACTTGTAATGGCTACTGGAAGTGGAAAAACAAGAACTGCTGCATCTATAGTGGATATCTTGACAAGATATAATTGGGTGAAAAATATATTATTTCTTGCAGACAGGACAGCTTTAGTAAAACAGGCAAAAAACAGTTTTAAGGAATATTTACCAAATCTTTCGCTGTGCAATCTTTTAGATAACAAGGATGATGTAGAGAGTAGAATGATTTTTTCCACATATCCTACAATGATGAATGCGATAGATGAAACTAAAAATAAAGACGGAAGCAGAATTTTTACAAGTGGATATTTTGATTTGATAATAGTGGATGAAAGTCATAGAAGTATTTATAAGAAATATCAGGCAATATTTGATTATTTTGATGCGAATTTATTAGGATTGACAGCTACTCCTAAAAATGATATAGATAAAAATACATATAGAATATTTGATTTGGAAAATGATAATCCTACATTTGCTTATGAGTTAGACCAAGCTATAGAAGAAGGTTATTTAGTTCATTATGGAAAGCCAATAGATGTTGGATTGAAAATAGTAAGAGATGGATTGAAATATAGCGAATTAAGTGAAGAGGAAAAAGAAGAATTTGAAGAAACTTTTGATGAAGAGAAAGAAGAAATTTCAAGTGAGGAAGTAAATAAAACACTTTTTAATAAGGAAACAGTAGATCTTGTCATTAAAACATTAATGAATAACGGACTAACAGTTGAAGGTGGAGATAAACTTGGTAAAACCATAATTTTCGCTGTAAATCAAAGACATGCAAATTTTATAGTAGACAGATTTAATAAACTTTATCCTGAATATAAAGGGAAATTTGCTCAAGCAGTTTGTCATGATATAAAATTTGTAGATGATGTTATTGATAATTTTAAAGATAAGGTTTTATATCCTCAAATAGCAGTATCAGTGGACATGCTTGACACAGGAATTGATGTTCCCGAAATATTGAATCTTGTTTTTTTTAAGAAAATAAGATCAAAAGCTAAATTTTGGCAAATGATAGGAAGAGGAACGAGATTATGTAAAGATTTATTTGGGCCTGGAATTGATAAAGAAAGATTTATGATTTTTGATTGCTATAAGAATTTTGAATTTTTTGAAGTGAATGTTGATGGTAAAGAAATAAAAACTACAAAATCAATTTCTGAGAACATATTCGGAGCAAAAGTAGATATAATAAAGGCTTTACAACATTTAAATTATCAGGAAAAAGCACTAATTGAATACAGAAATGATCTAATAAGTGATATTATCAGTAATATTTTGAATATAAATGATAATCGTTTTGACGTACGTATGAAAGGTGCAATAGTTGATAAATATAAAAAAATAGATAACTATAAAGTTCTAAATGAAAAAAATGTAGAGGAATTAAAAAATATAATTGCCCCTCTCATAACATATACAGAAGAAGAGGAACTGTCAAAAAGATTTGATTATCAGATGTATGTAATTGAAAATGCCTATTTGGGAAAAAAGTCTTTTTTAAAAGCTAAAAATAGAGTAATAGAAACAGCAGAAAAACTTAGTGAAAAAGGAACTATAGAAAAAATTTCTAAAAAAAAGGAAACAATAACTAAAATTCAGAAAGAAGAATTTTGGAAAAATGCAGATTTGTTTCAGTTTGAAGAAGTAAGAAAAGAATTAAGGGATTTAGTAATACTTTTAGATAGAATAACAACAAAAATTTATTATACAGATTTTAGAGATGAAATAGTAGATTATGGAGAACATGAGATAGGAGAAAATTTCAAAATTGTGAATAAGTTTGAAAAGTACAATAAACGGGTTGAACAATATCTTGAAGAATATAAAAATGATGATGTTATTCAGAAATTAAAGAATAATATTCCATTAACAATGTATGATATAAAATATTTAGAAAAAATTTTATGGGAAGATTTGGGAACAAAGGAAGAATATGAAAAAACTTATGGAAAAATTCCTTTATTAAAAATGGTTTCAAAAATTATAGGAATGGATAGAAAAGCTGTTGAAAAAGAGTTCTCTCTATTTTTAAGTAACGAAAATCTAAATTCAGACCAAATTAACTTTGTAAAACATATTGTAGATTATATAGTAAAAAATGGAAGTATAGACAAGAAGGAATTAAAGGATTTTCCTGAAGCAGACAAGTTTGGGGGATTATTTCAGTTATTTGATAATAAAAGAGAAGTGTTGACAAATATTGTAAAAATTATTGACAAGGTAAATGACAGGCTGGATTTAGTTCAATAAAACAAAAAAGCAATAATAAATACAGTAATATCTAAGAAATAAGTAGTAAACTCACTTTGTAAATAAAATCATATAAAAAATGGAAAGAGAGAAGAAATGAAAAGAAAAGTTTTAATTTTACTGATATGCGGAATATTACTAGCCAGCTGCTCAGTAAAAACAACAGATAAAGGAAATGCAGAAAAAGTTGATGTTTCAAGTAGTAAAGATGTTACTAAAAATGATAATAAATCTGAAGAAGAAAAAAATGAATATTTGAAGAAAATTACCTATTCAAATTTATTGGATAAGGCAACTCAGGAGGAAGTTCAGAAGGAACTTAAAAATGCCGGAGTTTCAGAGAAAAATATAAAGGATTTTTTTGAAGGTGTAAGTTATTTCAATAATATAGGTCAAAATAAGACATTTGTAAAAGAAGGATTTAAAACAACCGAAGAACTAAGTCCAACTTATGATCAGGCAGAAATACAGGAACAATGGAGTAAGAAAAGTCCTAAATTTGTAGGTCAGAACTGCAGAATTACTTCATATGAACTTATGAGGGACTTTATTTCAGTAGGAAAACCTGAGATAAAAAATACAGAACAACTGTTTATTGATGAAGATGCATTGAATAATTTTCCAATAAAAGTATTTACTGACAATGAAAGAAATCAGTTTGAAAGTTTATTTTCTGCAATAAATACAGAAAATACAAAAGATGTGTCAGTTCATGTGAAAAAAGTAAAGGAAGACTGGGCAAAAAAGAATATTAAATTTACTAATGTGAATAAGATTTCACTAGTTTCAGTGTTTTTTCACTCTTTGATTACTCCTGAAGAAAGCTTTTTATTTATAGGTCATGTAGGAGTTTTAGTACCAACTTCAGAGGGAAAACTGATGTTTATTGAGAAATTGGCATTCCAGGAACCTTTTCAGGCTATAAAGTTTGATAACCGTAGTCAGTTGAATGATTATCTGATGAATAAATATGATGTGGAATTTGATCAGCCAAATGCAAGACCATTTATAATGGAAAATGATGAATTGCTGAAGGGATATAGATTAAATCCAAATAATAAGGGATAAAATAGGAATAAGAATAAGGTGATTGTACTTGCCAACACTTATCGATACTTATTGGCAAAGTATAAGAAACCTTATTTTTCTTTCTCATCAAAATGAATAAATACTTTATAAAAAGTGAGATATGTGGTATAATTTATAAAAAATTGAAATGAAAGGGAGAATATTTTGAAAAAAAGTAAGATATATAAAATTTTTATATTTATTTTAGTGAACTTGACAGTATTTTCCAATACAAAAACTACTAATGAAAACAGTAAAAATAAGAAAAATATAAATGAGAAGAAAGTTGAAATTATAGATGATTCTCAAGATGACGGATTAATTTATCTGGACAGAATAGTTGAAGTGGAAAAGGAAGAGGAAGCCAAGAAGAAACCTGGTAGAATAACTAAAATAATAAATAAAATTGATGATAAAGTGAATCCAATTCTTAAATTTTACACTCCTTCTTCATATGAAAGCTGGTATCTGATAAAAACAACGGATAAAATTGAAGCTGAATATGAAAATGTGAAGTATAATTTTAATCAGGAAGAAAGTGGCTACAGAATAGTAAAGACATATTATTCTCCAAGCTTAAACATATGGAGAGAAAATAGTACTAAAGGGTGGATACAGGAAAAGAAGGGAAAAGTTTATCTGAAAACAGAAAATAGACGTTTTAAAAGTTTCACGAATGAAATTCTGTATTTTGACAAGGACTATAAATATATGATAATAAGTTATGAGAATGACGGTGTAATCAGAGTATTTTCCAAGTATCCGATAAACAAAATAATGATTACAGGAGAAGAAAAGGAAAAGCTGGAAAAGGAACTTGAAAAAATTGAAGATATGAGAACATTATATGATGTAACTTATAATCCTGAGATGAAAAATCCAAAAGATGAAATAAACCGTAGTAAGATGGAACAGGAAGAAAGGGCAGAAAAAATAGAAAAGCAGCTGATGGAAGACTATGATAACTTTTTTAAAATAAATTAAAAAGGAAACGTATAGTAAAAGATAAGAGTAATATGGTTAAAATAAAAAAATGTGTAACATAAAAGTTTATAAGAAAGAAAATGATTTAGGAGAATTATGAAAAATATATTGAAGGCATTTTATGTAGTTATTGCAGTGCTGCTGATAACAATTTTAACAATTTTTTATAACTTTTTTGGAGCAAAAAAAGAGTATAAAAATGTAAATTTAAATATAAAGAAAGGTACAACCTTTACCCAGATATACAAAGATCTGAAGCTAAATTTTGGAATTTTGGATAGAGTATATTTGAAAACATTAGGTGAAGACTTTAAGTTAAAAATAGGAACATATAAATTTAATGGAAAACTTTCCAAATATGAAGTTTTGAAAAAACTAAAAAATAAGGAATCAAACGGCATAAGAGTTACAATACCTGAAGGATTTACGAAAAAGCAGGTTTATGAAAGACTTGAAGCACTGGGCTTAGGATCAGAAGAAGATATAAATAAGGCCTTAAGTGAAATTGATTTCCCTTATCCTCATGAAAATAACAACTTTGAAGGGTATTTTTATCCGGAAACATATATTTTTAATGAAGGAGTAACGACGAAACAAGTTTTAACAACTATTCTGAATGAATTTTTAAAGAAATTTCCACCGGAAAAATATCCGGATAAGCAGAAATTTTATGATCAGTTAAAACTGGCTTCAATAGTGGAAGCAGAAGTATCTGATCAGGTTGATAAACCAAAAGTTGCAGGGATTTTTATAAAAAGACTTGAAATAGGCATGAAACTTGAATCGGATGCTACACTGAAATATGAACTGGGAAGACAGGCACTGAAAGGAGAACTTAAAACAAAAGAAACACCTTATAATTCCTATAAGGTAAAAGGACTTCCTCCAACACCGATTGGAAATCCACCTGTTGAAACATTTAAAGCAGTGGAAAATGCAGAAGTTACAGATGATTTGTTCTTCTTTACACATAAAGGAAAAACCTATTATTCAAAAACGCATGAAGAACATTTGAAAAAGAGAAGGGAAAGTGGACAGTTAAAATAAGAAACAGGGGTTAAAAATATGTTTAGTACAGGAAAAATGAAGAAAAAAGTGGAAGAACTTAAAAAAAGTGGCTTAATAAGAAAAAATGAAAAAATATTAATAGCTTTTTCAGGAGGACCGGATTCAGTTTTTTTGTATAATTTGCTGAATTTTTTGAAGGAAGAATATTCCCTTGAAATATCTCTTATGTATATAAATCACAACTTACGGGAAGATGTAGGGAATGATTTGAAGTTTGTCAGGGAATTTTCTGAAGAAAACAATGTCCCACTATACATCGAAAGTGTAACTGTGAAGGAATATGCGGCTGAAAATAAAAAGTCTATAGAATTGGCAGCAAGGGAATTGAGGTATGAAGCAATTGAAAGAACCTTGAAAAATATAAATTATGATAGGATTGCTACCGGGCATAACCTTGATGATAATATTGAGACATTTATTTTCAGGCTTGTAAGAGGAACTTCCTTAAAAGGACTTAAAGGAATACCTGAAGAGAGAGGAAATATAATAAGACCTATACTGCAGTTTGAAAAAAATGAAATTTTAAACTGTTTGCAGGAAAATAGAAAAAGTTATATAATAGATTATACAAATAATGAAAATGACTATACAAGAAATTATATACGAAATGAAATTTTTCCAATGTTTGTGAATATAAATCCTAATTTTAGAAATAAAGTTAATGAACTTATTCATGAAATAAATAATAGGGAAAACAATGAAGATAGCATTTTAAAGGAAAGATTTGTCCAGTATCTGGAGAAATATGATGTAGAACTTTCAAGAAAGAAAATAAATCAGATATATGAAACACTTTATGATAAAAAGGAAAATCTTAATATTGAAGGTTCAAAGGAATTTTCTCTGGGAAATGGTAAAATATTAAGAAAAAAATATGATAAATTGGAAGTGATAGTGGAGGAAAAAAAAGAAGTTGATGAAGAAAGAGTCGAAGTAAAAAAGAATGTTCCGGTAAAATGGCATAATCACTGTATAATGTTGACAGATAGTATATTGGAGTTTGAAAAAATAATGAAAACTGAAGTGGAAAATGTAAAATTAATGAAATTCACTGAAAATTTCAATGAAAATAAGGTATTTGTCAGAAAAAGGCTGGAAGGTGATGCTATTTTATTAAACAATTTGGGACATAAGAAAGTTAAAAAAATACTGATTGACGAAAAAATTTCAAAATGGGACAGGGACAAGATACCTGTTCTGGAAATGGAATATAAGAAAAATAATAAAATTGTAACTGAAATATTGAGTGTGGGTGATATAAAGTTTTCAAAATATTTAAGGAAGAAAGAAGTTAAAGACAAAACACAAAATGAAGAAATGTTACTAATAATAGGGAGGAAAAATGGACGATAAAAATAAAGATGACATCAGAAAAAGACTAGAAGAATTACGAAAAGAAAATAATAGAAAAAAAGGCGGAAACGATGGAGGAAGATCACCTTTCTTCGGTTCGGCATTTGTATTTATTATGATAATAGCACTGTTTTTTGCATTCGTATTTTATACACAGGATGTACAGAACTATTTTCAGGAAAAGAAAGATGTTCCATATACAGAATTTGTAGCTGATATTAAAAGTGGAAAATTTAGTAAAATAGAAGAAAAAGATGACAAGTTAATAGCAGTTGTCAGAGAAAATAATAAAAATGTTGTTTATTCAACTAGAAAAATAACTGAAAGAGTAGGAAATGACCCTACTATCATTAATGCAGTTAACAGTAAAAAAGTAGAGCTTGTAGTTGGTGCACCTTCACAGGGAGCTGTATTCCTGGCACTAGTAGTTAACTTTTTACCAATAATAATAATGATAATATTAATGATTTATCTGGCAAAGAAAATGATGGGAAATGGACAGGGAGGTCCTGGAAATATCTTTGGTTTTGGGAAATCAAGAGCTGATAAGCTTGATAAGAAACCGGATGTAAAATTTGATGATGTAGCAGGAGTTGACGGAGCTAAGGAAGAACTGAAAGAAGTAGTTGATTTCCTGAAAAATCCTGAAAAATATACAAAGGCAGGAGCGAGAGTGCCTAAAGGTGTACTTTTACTTGGAAGACCTGGAACTGGAAAGACATTGCTTGCAAAAGCTGTTGCAGGAGAATCGGGAGCATCATTCTTCAGTATTTCAGGGTCAGAATTTGTTGAAATGTTTGTCGGAGTGGGAGCTTCGAGAGTAAGGGACTTATTTGAAAAAGCAAAGAGTTCAAGCCCTTCAATAATATTTATAGATGAAATTGATGCAATCGGTAGAAAAAGAAGTGTTGGAAAAAATAGTGGAAGCAATGATGAAAGAGAACAGACATTAAACCAGCTTCTTGTTGAAATGGATGGTTTTGAAACTGATGCAAAAGTAATAGTTATAGCGGCAACAAACAGGGAAGATGTACTGGATCCGGCATTACTAAGAGCGGGAAGATTTGATAGAAGAATAAATGTTGATGCACCTGACTTACAAGGAAGAATTGCAATATTGAAGGTACATGCCAGAAATAAAAAACTTGCTGATGATGTAAGACTTGAAGATATAGCAAAAATAACTCCAGGATTTGTAGGAGCTGATTTAGCGAATTTATTGAATGAAGCTGCGATATTGGCTGCAAGAAAAGCTTCTGATACAATAACAATGGAAGATTTAGATGAAGCTGTTGATAAAATTGGAATGGGATTAGGGCAAAAAGGTAAAATTATTAAGCCGGAAGAAAAAAGACTGCTCGCCTACCATGAAGCTGGACATGCTGTAATGACTGAACTTACACCGGGAGCAGATCCTGTGCATAAAGTTACAATTATTCCTAGGGGAGATGCCGGAGGATTTATGATGCCACTTCCTGAAGAAAAGCTTGTGACTACAAGTAAAGAAATGTTAGCAGAAATAAAAGTTCTTTTTGGAGGAAGAGCGGCAGAAGATTTAGTTCTGGATGATATAAGTACGGGAGCTTACTCTGATATTAAGAGAGCTACAAGGCTTGCAAGAGCATATGTTGAAAGTGTTGGAATGAGTAAGAAGTTAGGACCTGTAAACCTTGAAAATTCTGATGAAGAATTTTCATTTACTTCAAATAAAAGTAATGAAACAATAAGGGAAATCGATCTTGAAATAAGAGAGATACTTAACGATGAATACCGTCAAACAGTTGAAACTTTAAGAGCAAACAGGGAAAAACTTGACGGAATTGCTGAACTGCTATTGAAAAAAGAAACAATAACTGGTGATGAAGTAAGAAAAATAATTTCAGGAGTTTCAGTTCAGGAACTGTTAAATAACTCTCCTAAAAAAGATTCTTCCAATTCGGGAAATAAACAGGAAAGTAAAACTGAAGAAGTAAAGGTTACTTCAGAGAATGCAGTAGAGGATAAAAAGCCTTCTGAAGATAAACTGGTAGAAGAAAAATCTGCTGAAAATAAAATAGAAGAAACAAAAGAAGAAATAAAGGAAGAGAAAAAAGAGGAAGTAAAGGAAGTGCAACCTGAAGAGGTAAAAAGTGAAGAACCTAAGATAGAACAGGTAGAACAGGAAAAAAAAGAAGTAACAGAAGTTCCAAATGTTGAAAATATAGAAAATGTTCATCCTCAGGAAAATAATGTTATTCCAGAGCTTCAGGAAATACAACCGCAGGAAATAGAAGTACCTGAACATGTTGAAATTCCTAATGTTTCTGAAAATGTTGAACATGTTGAATTTATTGAACCAGTTGAGAATATTGAAAATATTCCAAATTCTGGAAATATAGAAAATTTAGAAAATATTCAGTCTGTTGAAAATATTGAGAATGTTGAGCAAATTATACAACCTCAAAATACAGAATATGTTGAAAATGTTGTGAATGAAGAAAATATTCTTCCTCAGGAAATTCAGGAAGTTAAAGAAAATCAGCATGAAATTGCGAATAATCTTCCAGAAAATCCTTTTGAAACAGGAAATGTTCCAGCGAATATTTTTGAAGGAAATGAAGAAACTGAACCAAAACATGACAATGTAGATGTCATAACAGAAGAACTGCAAGTGGATACTAATAATTTTAGCGGAATTTCTGAAGGATTTGTCCAGGAAGAAGTTAAAGCAGAAGAAAATGTTATTAGTAATGATGTAGAAAATAATGATATCAATGAAGAAAATATAGTAAAAGAAGAAAAAAAAGAGAAAAAAATAGAAATTCCTTCTTTTATGAAATAAAAAAAATATCAGGAGATGAAAATGAAAGCTTATGATTTTAATTTACCAGCTGATAATGGAGAAAATGTCAGTTTGAGTGATTATAAAGGTAAAAAAGTTGTACTTTATTTTTATCCTAAGGACAGTACTCCAGGGTGTACTCAGGAAGCTTGTTCATTCAGGGATAACTTTGCTAGGCTTACTGCAAAAGGTATTGTGGTACTGGGAATAAGTAAGGACAGCATAAAAAGACATGAAAACTTTAAGAAGAAAAATGAATTGCCATTTTTACTCTTAAGTGATGAAAACAGTGATGTGTGTGAAAAGTACCAAGTCTGGAAAGAAAAAGTTAACTTTGGAAAGAAATATTTTGGAATAGAACGTTCAACTTTCCTTATAGATGAAAAAGGAGAAATCGTAAAAGAATGGCGAAAAGTTAAAGTTAAAGGCCATGTTGATGAAGTTCTGGAAGAAATAGAAAAAATGTAATTAAATTAAAAATAACTGTACATTTAGAGAAAAACTCCCTTGTTATTATAAATAATAGGGGAGTTTTTATGTATATTTTTAAAGGTGTCTAAAAGACAATTTTTATTTACAGTTTTAAAATCATATGATATAATATGTAAATAATTAGAGGTGAAACCATGACAAAAAAATTAATATATAAAATAGTTTTTCTATTTATAATTTTATCAAATTTTATATATGCGGAAAAGATGATTTTGCGTAACGGTATAAGTGAAAAAACTTTTAATCTTGTAACTGAAGAAAAACTTATGAGTATGAATGAAATGAGACTAAAAATTCTTTTTGAAGCTATAAGAAAGAACAATAATAAATTTGTCTTAAATCATCTTGCAACAGAGGAGAATAAGAAGAAACTTAGTGAAAATACTGAAAAAAGGAAAAAGAATGATAGTGGAAATTATTATGGACCTAAATATAGTGATTTAGTTACAGCAGCTTCTGATGAGTTTGAAGTAAATCTTATAGATATAAATGCCCATGATAAGACAGGATATAGCCCTATAATAGTCGCCATCGAATCTGGTAACAATGAAATTCTTAAAGTATTAGTTGAAAATGGGGCAAATTTATATGAAAAACATCCAGTTTTTGGAAAGCTGACATTACATACAGCGTGTTATTATGAAAATGAAGAAGCTGTAGAAATACTTCTGAAGGCAGATAGAAAGCTTGCAAATGTCCATAGTGGAACTGACGGATGGTTACCTTTGCAGGATGCTACCCTTAAATCAAATGCTAGAATAGTGGAGATGTTATTAAAATACGGAGCAAATCCCCAACTTACAGATGCTCATGGAGGTACTCCGATGGATATGGCAACTGATTTTGGAAAAGGTGTAATAGTAAAATTATTACGTGACAATATAAAGAAAAATAGAAAATAATTATAATAAAAAAACATAAACAATTAATTGTAGAAAAATAGGAGGTAGTGAAAATGCATTGCGTTCAGCAAATAACAGATAAAATTTACTGGATTGGAGGAAATGACAGAAGACTGGAAAGATTTGAAAATATGTTTCCTATACCAAAAGGAGTTTCGTATAATTCAAGTCTTATATTAGATGAAAAAACAGCAATTATTGATACAGTGGATGCATCAATAAGAGCACAGTATCTAGAAAATATAAAGTATCTTTTACAGGGAAGAGAACTTGACTATTTGATAGTTAACCATATGGAACCTGATCACTGTGGAAATATAGAAGATTTATTAATGTTGTATCCAAATATGAAAATAGTTGGAAATAAAAAGACATTTGCTTTCTTTGAACAGTTTTATAATATTTCTGCAGCAGAAAATTATTATGAAATAAAAGAAGGAGATGTACTGGATTTAGGAGAAAATAAACTGAGATTCATTGGAGCACCTATGGTTCACTGGCCAGAAGTAACAATGACATACGAAGAAACAAAAGGAATATTATTCTCGGCAGATGCCTTTGGAACATTTGGAACATTAAATGGAAATATATTTAAGGATGAAGTAGATTTTGATGGTTACTATCTTTCTGAAATGAGAAGATACTATACAAATATAGTTGGTAAATACGGAATGCAAGTGCAGAATGTATTTAAAAAATTGAAAGATGTTACTATAAATATGGTAGTTCCTTTACATGGACCAATTTGGAGAACACCTGAAGATGTAAACTATCTGCTTGATTTACATAATAAATGGAGTACAAGCACTCCTGAAAAAGATGGAGTAGTTCTAGTATATGGTTCAATGTACGGAAATACTGAAAATACAATTAACTGCATTGCAAATAAATTAGCACAGAAGGGAGTAAAGGACATAAAGGTTTTTGATGTTTCAAAAACACATCCTTCATACATAATTTCTGAAGCGTGGAAGTATAGCAATCTTGTATTAGCGGCACCTACTTATAATACTGGATTATATCTTGTAATGGATTCACTGCTTCATGAACTTGCATCATTAGGATATCAGAACAGAAAGGTTTCTTTAATTGGAAATCATACATGGGCAACAGGAGCTTTAGGAGCAATGAAAAAGAAATTTGAAGCTGAGTTCAAGAAAGTTGAAATAGTTGGAGAACCTTTAGATGTAAAATCTGCATTAAGACCTGAGCAGGAAGAAGTTTTAGATAATTTAACAGAAGCAATTGTTGAAAGCATGAAATAATTTATAAAAACAGAGTTGTATTCATAGGTAAAGTATATAGAAATTGTTAGTAATAAAAATTTATATATAGAGGAGAAACGAAATGAGAAGATTGACAGGAATTGGAGCTTCGGAAGGAGTGTCTATAGGGAAAGTATTACTTTTCAGAGAAGAAGAAATGGTAATACCTGAAGTAAAAGCTGCAGATTCTACAATAGAATCTGAATTGACAAAATTGGAAGAAGGATTGAAAAAATCCAAAACTCAATTAATCTCCATTAGAGAAAAAGTAAAGGAAAAAATGGGGGAAGACAAGGCTGCAATTTTTGACGGGCACATAATGCTTTTGGAAGATGAAGACTTGCTTATGGAAGTTCAGGATAAGATTAAAGGGGAAAATATGCCTGCAGCAAGAGCATTGAAAGAAGGTATAGATGAGTACTGTGAAATGATTTCTCAGTTGGATGACGCTTATTTAAGAGAAAGAGCTGCTGACCTTCAGGATATAGGAAAAAGATGGCTTAAAAACTTATTAGGTATAAAAATATACGATTTAAGTAATCTTGAACCTAATACAGTAGTAGTAACTTATGATTTAACACCTTCAGATACTGCACAGCTTGATTTGAAAAACTGTGTAGGATTTATAACAGAAGTTGGTGGAAAAACTGCCCATTCAGCAATCATGGCAAGATCTCTTGAATTACCGGCAGTAGTTGGGGTAAAAGGTATTCTTAGTGAAGTTAAGGAAGGTGAAACAGTTATAATGGACGGGGAAGCAGGAGAACTGTTCCTTAACCCAGCAGAAGAATTACTGTCTCAATATGAAGTTAAAAGAGAAGAATTGAGAAAAGAAAAAGAAGAACTGAAAAAATTAATCGGGGAAGAAGCTGTAACTACTGATGGAAGAAAAGTAGATATCTGGGGAAATATAGGAAGTCCTAATGATGTGGATGCTGTTATAGAATCTGGTGCTACTGGAATTGGATTATACAGAACTGAATTCCTATTCATGAATTCTGATCATTTTCCTACAGAAGAAGAACAATATCAGGCGTATAGAATAGTTGCTGAAAAAATGAAAGGAAAACCTGTAACTATAAGAACAATGGATATAGGTGGAGATAAAGAACTTCCTTATCTTGACTTACCAAAAGAACTAAATCCATTCCTTGGATACAGGGCTATAAGAATTTCATTGGAAAATAAAGATATGTTTAAGACACAGCTGAGAGCTATTTTGAGAGCTTCTCAATATGGTCAGATAAAAATAATGTATCCTATGATAAGTTCTATTAATGAAATTAGAAAAGCAAATGCCATTTTGGAAGAATGTAAGAAAGAATTAGATGAAATAGGGAAAATCTATGATAGAAATATAAAAGTTGGAATAATGGTAGAAACTCCTTCAACAGCAATTATTGCATATAAATTTGCTAAAGAAGTTGATTTCTTCTCAATTGGAACAAACGACCTTACACAATACTTCCTTGCAGTAGACAGAGGAAATGAAATGGTTTCAACATTATACAATTCATTTAACCCGGCAGTATTGGAAGCAATACAGAAGGTAATTGATGCTGCACATGATGCAAATATAAATGTAAGTATGTGTGGAGAATTTGCCGGAGATAAAAAAGCAACAAAATTATTATTAGGTATGGGTCTTGACTCATTCAGTATGAGTGCTTCATCAGGACTTCAAGTTAAAAAGATAATAAGAAACAGCAGCTACGAAGAAGCTCAAAAATATAGAGATTTAATATTACAACAAAATACTCCAGAAGAAGTTCTGGAACACTTATTACCATAGTGTGAAATAAAACTGCCTCATAAATATAATTTTTCATATTAAATTTTATATTTTCTTTTGAGGTAGTTTTATTAATATAGGAGGAAATAGATATGAATGATAAGAAAGTATTAGTATTTTTAGTAGATGGGTTTGAAGAAATAGAAGCAATGGCTCCAATTGATCTTTTAAGAAGAGCAGGAGTTACAGTGGATACAGTTTCCATTAATGAGAATAAGCAGATTATAAGCTCAAGGAAAATAACAGTTCTAACAGACAAAACAATAAATGAAATAAATTTTGAAAATTATGAAATGATAGTTTTACCTGGTGGACCTGGAACAGGAAACTATATGAAATCTGAAAAACTTCAGGAAAAATTGAAGGAATTCTCAATAAATCGTAAACTGGGAGCTATATGTGCCGCTCCGACAATATTATCAGCATTGGGAATATTACAGGGAAAACAGGCGATATGTTTTCCAGAGTGCGAGCCTGATATAGAAAAAGGTGGAGCTGTTATTGTGAATCAGGATGTTGTTAAGGATAGTAATATAATTACAAGTAGAGGAGCTGGAACTGCTATTGATTTTTCTTTAGTGCTCATCGAAGAACTATTGGGAAAAAATAAGTCGGAAGAAATTAGAAAACAAATCTTATACAAGTAATAATAAAGCAAATGCATATAAAACACTCTAAAAATAAATATAACTTATATATAAAAAAATAATGATTAATAATATATATAATAATAAAAAAACACATTATAATGTGTTTTTTTATTATTAGTATCATATATATAGTAATTATAATTAAAATTATATAAAAAAAATAACATTTCATATAAAAAAGTAGTTGAAAAAAATCATAAATAAAGGTAAACTATAGTGGTAAAAAAGTGGTAAAAAGTGGTAAAAAGTGTAAAATATAAAAAGATAGAGAATAGTAAGTAAAGGCAAAAAAAAGAGAAAGAACTGATAATAAAGGATGGACGCTATGTTTATAGGAGAATTTTCCTGTAAGGTAGATAACAAAGGAAGAGTGATGATGCCCATAAAATTCAGAGAACAATTGGGAAGCGAGGAATTTGTTATTACCAGGGGACTAGACAACTGCATAAACCTTTTTCCAATTGAGAGATGGAGCGAAGTTGAAGCCAGACTTAAGGAGCTGAAAATTACCAACAGTAAACATAGGGCATATCAACGTTTTATATTATCTGCTGCCACAAAACTTTCTCTTGATAATCAAGGTAGGCTTAGCATACCTGCATCTTTAATGAAATATTCAGAAATAGAAAAAAATGCCATTATAACAGGAAGCAATGACCGTATTGAAATATGGTCTGAAGAAAAATGGGAAAATTATATGGATGAAAAAATAGGAATAATAGAAGATATAGCGGATGAAATAGATTTCTAATAAAAATAGACTGTAATAAATATAGCAAGTATGTCAGTCGGAAAGGAGCCTGAAGTGGAATATCATAAACCCGTTTTATTTGATGAAGTGATGGAAAATATAATAAGTGAAGGAGATGCTGTTTATGTAGACTGTACTTTAGGTGGAGGTGGACATACAGAGGGGATACTGGAAAGGTCTTTGGAAGGATCTAAAGTCATAGGTATAGATCAGGATAAAGAAGCAATAAATTTCGCTAAGGAAAGATTGAAAAAGTATGGAAATAAAATTGAGATTTTTCAAGATAACTTTAGAAATCTTGATACTGTAATCTATCTGGCAGGATATAATAAAGTAGACAGAATACTTATGGATATAGGAGTTTCTTCAAATCAGCTGGACAATCTGGAAAGAGGTTTTTCATACAGATATGATGCAAAGCTTGACATGAGAATGGATAGAAACTTGAAAATAAGTGCATATGAAGTTGTAAATGATTTTTCTGAAAAGGAAATAGCCGATATTATATATAAATATGGAGAAGAACCGAAATCAAGAAAAATTGCTAAAAATATAGTTGAATATAGAAAAAATAAGAAAATAGAAACAACATTGGAACTGTCTGAAATTATAATAAAATCAATAGGGAAAAGTATGAAGAAACATCCTTCAAAACGTACATTTCAGGCAATAAGAATATTTGTAAACAAAGAACTGGAAGTGTTGGAAGAAGCGTTGGATAAAGCAGTCAACCTATTAAATGATAATGGGAAACTACTTGTGATAACATTCCACTCGCTTGAAGACAGAATGGTGAAGGAAAAGTTTAGGGAATATGAAAATCCTTGTACGTGTCCGCCAGAAATACCAGTCTGTGTATGTAATAAAAAAAGTTTAGGAAAAGTAGTTACTAGAAAGCCGATAACTGCAAAAGAAAGTGAACTGAATGAAAATAACAGGGCACATTCGGCAAAATTAAGAATATTTGAAAGGAAAGAGTATAGATAGTTATGGAGAGAAGACATATGAATCAAAAATTAAAAATAGTAGAATTTGAAAGCAATTATAGCCCTGTGGCTCCTCAATATGTATATTCTGGAGAAATAGCAAGGGAAAAAGAAAAAATATCAATAGCAAATGGAAAAAAAATAGTATTGGTATTAATTTATAGTGCGATTTTCATACTTGCAGCAATGACAAAAATGTATGTTACCTACGAAATTGGGAATTTAGGTGCCAAAAAAACTGCGTTGGAATCTCAGCTAAAAGAAATTAAAACTGAAGTAGAGGCTTTGGATTATAATCTTATAAAGAATTATAATATGCAAAGAGCTGAAGAAAAAGCAAAAGATTTAGGTTTTGAAACAATTGACAACATAAAATATATCAATATAAAATAATGAAATTTTAAATTTAATTTTTATACTATTATACTTCTGTTGAATCAACCTTAAAATATATAGCCTGTCTATTAAATGAAAAGAAAAAGATAGATAATTTTAAGGTTGATTTTTTTATTTAAATAATATTAAAATTTTGATATGAGAAAAACTTATATTATATTGGAATAGCTAATATTACTACTGACAAAAGCATAAAAAAATGCTAATATTTAAAATGACTAACGAGTCATAAAAGAAAAAAAAGCTACGAAAGTATTGCAATTTGTGAAAAATGTGTTATAATTAAAGTAGAAAAAAAATTTTGAGTCAAAGGAGGTATAGTCTTGGCAAATGAAGTTTTAAAGAAAATACAGGAAGCCGAAAAAGAGGCAGATGAAATTATTTCCAGCGCCAACGAGAGTGCTAAAAGGATACTCAAAGATATGGAACTGAAAATAAAAAGCAACAATGAAAAAGTAATTTCCGATGTCAATCAGGAATCGGAAAACCTGAAAAACGAAGTAGTCAAAGATGCCGACAATGCTGTAAATATCCTTCTTAAAGAAGAGGAAGGATATATAAACAGTATACTTAATATTGATGAAGCTAGGATTGATGAAGTCGTAAAATTATTAGCAGAGAGGATAGTGAGATAATGGCAATAGTTAAAATGAGCAAATTTAATCTGATTGCTTTCGAATCTCAAAAATCTAAACTTTTAAAGAATCTTCAAAAATTTAGGGAAGTCAGCTTTATCGATATTGACTTAGAAGAAAATATGAATACCGATGAAGAAAAGATAGTAAAAAAAGTTGTAAATAATGAGGATTTGACACGTATTGATGAAAGACTCAATGGAGTGGAAAATGCAATATCCCTTGTTAGAAAATATCATGTGTCTAAAAAGGGATTAAAGGCAATGATGGCAGGAAATGACAACTATACTTTTGAAGAATTGTCTAAAAAAATTGAAACATATGATTGGAAGAAAACTTATCTTGATCTTAAAAAACTGGGAGCAAAGCTGAATCAGCTGAACAGTGAGATTTCGAAGAAATATACCGAGATAGAACATATTTCCCTGTGGAAAAAGCTAGATATAAATCCTGCGGATCTGAAAAAGCTTAAAAGAGTGACAGGATATCTTGGGACAGTTCCTGTAAAAATGAAAAATACATTTATAGACAGAATAAGTGAGCTGGACAGGACATATTATGAAGAGCTTAATGAAACAAAGGAAGACATGTACTATCTTGTTATATCTGATAATGATAACGAAGAAAAAGCTAAGCTTAATGATGTGTTCAGAGCAGGAAGCTTTTCAGTTACAGATTTGAATATAGATGGAATTCCTTCAGATCATATGAAGCAGTTTAAGGAAGAAATTGAGGAATTGAGAAACGAAAAGAAACAGATAAAAGAGGAAATTAAAAAGTATGATGGCGAATTAGGAGATTTAGAAGCAGTTTATGAGTATTTAAAAAACAAGAAACTGAGAATAACTGAATCTGAAAAATTAGCTGAAACGAAAAATACTTGTATCATTAATGGATGGATTCCTTCAGACAAGAAAGATACCTTTGAAAATGCAGTTAAGGAAGTAACAGGTGAAAACTATTATGTGACATTTGAGGAAGCAGAGAGAGATGATTCTGAAGTACCGATAAAACTTAAAAATAACAAAATAGTTACTGCTTTTGAAAGTCTGACAGGAATGTATGCTTATCCAAGATACAATGAAATAGACCCTACACCTCTGCTTACACCTTTCTACATAGTATTCTTTGGAATGATGGGAGCAGATGCGGGATATGGACTTACATTATTACTTGGAACTTTGTTTGTATTGAAATTTGTAAACTTAAATAAGAAATCTAAACTTTTAGTACAATTTTTCTTTTATTTAAGTTTTTCAGTAATTATATGGGGAATTCTTTACGGATCATACTTTGGATATGAAATTCCAGGATTATGGAGACTCGTTAATCCTGCAAATGAATTCCAGAAATTACTAATAGGTTCAATTGCATTTGGATTGATACATTTATTCTTTGGATTGGCAATAAAAGCTTATCTTCTATTTAAAGAAGGAAAACCATTAGATGCATTGTATGATGTAGGTTTTTGGTATATGGCACTTAGTGGTGGTATAGTTTATCTGACTTTCTCCCTTATGAATCTATCGCCAGTTGTTACAAGTATATCCATGTGGATAATGATTGTAGGAATGGTAGGAATTGTTCTTACTGGAGGAAGGGAAGCCAAAAGTATCGGAGGAAAAATTGGTGGAGGACTTTACAGTCTTTATGGAATTTCAAGTTATGTAGGAGATTTAGTATCATATTCAAGACTTATGGCACTTGGATTATCAGGAGGATTTATTGCACAGGCAATGAACATGATAGCTGCAATGCTGGGTGGAAGCTGGATAGGATTCTTATTTATACCTATAATACTTGTTGTAGGACATTTATTCAATCTTTTCCTTTCATTTCTTGGAGCTTATGTGCATACTTCAAGATTGATATATGTTGAATTTTTTGGAAAATTCTATGAAGGTGGTGGAAAGCCATTTAAAGATTTCAGAACAGAAAGTAAATATATCAATTTAGATGATTAAGAAATTTAGGAACTATTTATTCAAAATTAAATAAAAAAATAAAAAACAAATTTAGGAGGAAAACATGAACTTATCAACATTATTTGGAGAACAAAGTGGACTTATTTTTGCAGCTTTAGGAGCAGCAGTAGCAGTATTTTTATCAGGTATAGGATCAGCAAGAGGAGTTGGAATGGTTGGAGAAGTTGCTGCAGGACTTATGGCTGAAGAACCTGAAAAATTTGGTAAATCATTAGTATTACAATTACTACCAGGTACACAAGGGTTATATGGATTCGTTATAGGACTTATGGTATTAGGTAGATTAAATCCTCAAATGAGTATAGCAGAAGGGATTTACATATTTATAGCTTGTCTTCCAATTGCAATAGCAGGATATGGATCAGCAATATTCCAAGGAAGAGTTGCTGCTTCAGGTATCAGCTTACTGGCTAAAAATGAAGAACAGTCTACAAAAGGTATAGTTTATGCGGTAATGGTTGAAACTTACGCATTGTTAGCATTTGTTGTATCAATTATGCTTTTATCAGGGGTATCTTTCAAATAGAAGATATTCATCAATCATTTGGATGATATAAACTGAAAACAATAAGACGTAAAGTTAAGGATGTGAAATAATGTCTAGTTTGGATAACTTAACAGCAAAAATATTAAATGATGCTAAGGAAAAAGCTGCAGAGATTGTAAAAAATGCAGAAGCCCAGGCTGAAGAAAAATTTAATTCAAGCCTGAAAAAGATTGATTCCAGAAAGGAAGATATACTTGAAGCTGCAGCGAAGGAAAGAGAATTAATATCAGAGAGAATAAAAGCAAGTGCCGGACTTAAAGCAAGAAATGAAAAATTGAAGGCTAAACAGACGGTAATTGAAAGAGTTATAGGAAGATTAAAAGATAGGCTTGTTAATTTAAATGAAGAAGAATATATGAACTATTTGAGAAAAAATATAGATACAGCTTCATTTAATGAAAATAAAAAGCTGATTGTAAAAAAAGAATATATTGGTAGAGTCAAGAATGAATTTCCTGGAATACATGTAGCAGAAGATGAGTCTGTTTCTTCAGGGTTTATTATTGAAGAAAATGGAATACAGGAAAATTATACTTTTGAAGTAAAACTTGACTTTATGAGAGATGAATTGGAAGTTGAGATTTCAAAACTTCTCTTTTCATAATATCCATATAGTAAGGGAGAAAGTACATGAATAGAATGGATTACGGGCGAAGCGTCGTAACTGTCAGAGTGCTGGAAAAGAGACTTCTGACTAAAAACAGGCTTGAAAGAATGATTGAAGCCGGGTCTCCCGATGATGTACTGAAACAGCTGGGAGAAACGGAATACTCTCACAATATGGCTGATATAAAAGATAGCAGAAGTTATGAAAAAATATTGAGAAGAGAAACTGAAAGAGTGTTCTCCCTTGTTAGGGAAATGAGCAACGACAGTGAAATCGTAGATATTCTTTCAATTAAATATGATTATCATAATTTAAAAGTATTATTGAAAAGTAAGCTTTCAGGAAGGGATTTTACAGATCTGCTAATGGATGCCGGTACTGTAAAGGCTTCCAGACTGAAACAGAAATTTGAAATACAGAATTATGAGGATCTGCCTGAAGAATTTATTGAGGCAATTAATGAAGTGGAAAAGGATTTTGCTGAAAATAACGATCCTCAGAAAATTGATTTGATAGTAGATAAATATTATTATAAACATCTGTCAAAAATTGCATCGAAAATAGATGTGGAAATAATGAGGGATTATGTTTCAGGACTTATTGATTTTCAAAATATAATCACTTTATTAAGAGTTAAGAAACAGAACAGGGATTTGAAATTCCTTGAAGGTGTAGTACATGAAGGAGGTAACATACCAAAGGATAAAATTGTAGTTTCTTTGAATGACACTCCTGAAATGATAGCCAATAAATTCAGAAAAGAAAAGATAGGAACATATCTGACAGCAGGAATAGAAGCATTTGAAAATACAGGAAGACTGTCTGAACTTGAAAAAATTTCAGATAACTACCTAATGGCGCTAAACAGGGAATCTAAATATGTTGTATTTGGACCGGAACCTTTATTTACTTATCTTGTGGCAAAAGAAAGAGAAATAAATGCCATAAGAATGATAATGGTAGGGAAAATCAACAGCCTAGACTCTGACAGAATTAAAGAAAGGTTGCGTGATACTTATGCATAAGATAGGAGTAGTCGGAGATAAGGATTCAATTTTAGCTTTTAAGGCATTGGGAGTGGATGTCTATCCTGTTGTAAGTAAAGAAGAAGCAAGAAAAACTATAGATACTTTGGCAAATGACAATTATGGAATTATATTTGTAACTGAACCGGTTGCCGCCCTTGTGGAAGAAACAGTGGAAAGATACAACAGGGAGCTTTTACCTGCAATTATTCTAATACCGAATAACCAGGGAAGTTCAGGAATAGGAATTCAGAAAATAAATGATTACGTAGAAAAAGCCATAGGTTCAAATATATTTTAAATGAAAAATAGCAAAATAATACTTCGAAAACTTTGAAGAAAGAAGGAGATGTTCATTGAAAGTAGGAAAAATTATAAAAGTATCGGGACCTCTTGTCGTAGCAGAAGGAATGGATGAAGCAAACGTATATGACGTTGTACAGGTTTCCGATAATAAATTAATAGGGGAAATAATAGAAATGAGAGGTGACAGGGCTTCTATACAGGTTTATGAAGAAACAGTAGGAATTGGACCAGGAGAGCCGGTTTATTCTACAGGTGAACCTCTAAGTGTTGAATTAGGACCAGGACTTCTTGAAGCAATGTTTGATGGTATACAGAGACCGTTGAAGGAATTTCAGGAAGTTGCAGGAGATTATTTGAATAAAGGGGTAGCAGTACCTTCTTTAAATAGAGAAAGAAAATGGGAATTTGAACCTGTTGTAAGTGCAGGGGAAAAGGTTGAAGCTGGGGATATAATAGGAACAGTTCAGGAAACTTCAGTTATAAGCCATAAAATAATGATTCCTTTAGGAGTTGAAGGAACACTTAAATCAATAGAAAAAGGAAGCTTTACTGTTACAGATACAGTTGCTGTAGTTGAAACTGCAAATGGTGATGTAAATGTACAACTAATGCAGAAATGGCCTGTACGTAGAGGAAGAAAGTATAAACAGAAATTGAATCCAGAAGCTCCGCTAGTAACAGGACAAAGGGTAATTGACACATTCTTCCCTGTAACTAAAGGTGGAACTGCCTGTGTTCCAGGACCATTTGGATCTGGAAAAACTGTCGTTCAGCACCAATTGGCAAAATGGGCAGATGCACAGATAATAGTATACGTAGGTTGTGGAGAACGTGGAAATGAAATGACAGACGTTCTTATGGAATTTCCGGAAATAATAGATCCAAACACAGGACAATCTCTGATGAAAAGAACTGTACTTATAGCAAATACTTCAAATATGCCGGTTGCAGCGAGGGAAGCAAGTATATATACAGGAATAACAATTGCAGAATACTTTAGAGATATGGGATATTCAGTAGCAATAATGGCAGATTCTACATCAAGATGGGCAGAAGCACTTCGTGAAATGTCAGGACGTCTGGAAGAAATGCCAGGGGATGAAGGATATCCGGCTTACCTTGGATCAAGAGCTGCTGACTTCTATGAAAGATCAGGAAAAGTAATATGTCTTGGAAAAGATGGAAGAGAAGGAGCACTGACAGTAATCGGAGCAGTATCACCTCCAGGAGGGGATATTTCTGAACCAGTATCACAGGCTACTCTTAGAATAGTTAAGGTATTCTGGGGACTGGATGCAAACCTTGCATACAGAAGACACTTCCCGGCTATTAACTGGTTGAACTCATACTCATTGTATCAGACAAAGGTAGATAGTTGGATGGATGTAAATGTAGGACCTGAATTCTCTCAAAATAGAAAAAGAGCAATGGCTCTGTTACAGGAAGAATCAAGCCTACAGGAAATCGTAAGACTGGTAGGAAGAGATACACTTTCAGAAAAAGATCAGTTTAAACTGGAAGTTGCAAAGTCAATAAGGGAAGATTATCTGCAGCAGAACGCCTTCATGGAATCAGATACATATACTTCACTTACAAAACAGGATAAAATGCTTCAGCTAGTTCTTAAATTCTATGATGAAGGACAGAGAGGACTTGAATCAGGTGCATATTTGAAAGAAATTTCTGAAATGCCTGTAAGGGAAAAAATTGCAAGGGCAAAATATATGCCTGAAAGTGATTTAGATAAAATGAATGATATTTTAAATGAAATCGAAAATGAAGTAGATAACCTTATAAACAAAGGAGGTTCATTAGATGCTTAAGGAATACAGAACAGTCAGTGAAATAGTAGGTCCTTTGATGGTTGTTGAAGGTGTTGAAGGTGTAAAATACGAAGAACTTGTAGAAATAGAAATTCAGACAGGAGAACTTAGACGTGGAAGGGTTCTGGAAGTTAACGGAGACAAAGCGATGGTTCAGCTGTTTGAAAGTTCTGCAGGAATAAACTTGAAAAATTCAAAAGTAAGATTTTTGGGAAAACCTTTATCATTAGGTGTTTCTGAAGATATGATAGGAAGAATATTTGATGGATTAGGAAGACCGAAAGATAACGGACCAAAAATAATACCTGAACAAAGTTTGGATATAAATGGAGTGGCAATAAACCCTGTTGCAAGGGATTATCCGTCAGAATTTATTCAAACTGGAGTATCAGCAATTGATGGACTTAATACACTTGTAAGAGGACAAAAACTGCCTATATTCTCAGGATCAGGACTTCCTCATGCTGAACTTGCGGCTCAGATAGCAAGACAGGCAAGAGTATTAAACTCAGAATCAAAATTTGCGGTTGTTTTTGGAGCGATAGGGATAACATTTGAGGAAGCACAGTTCTTTATTGATGACTTTACAAAGACAGGTGCGATTGACAGGGCGGTATTATTTATGAACCTTGCCAATGACCCTGCAATAGAAAGAATAGCTACACCGAGAATGGCTCTTACATGTGCTGAATACTTGGCATTTGAAAAGGGAATGCACGTACTTGTTATACTTACAGACTTGACTAACTACTGTGAAGCTCTTCGTGAAGTGTCAGCGGCGAGAAAAGAAGTTCCTGGAAGACGTGGATATCCAGGATATCTATATACTGACTTGTCTACAATTTATGAAAGAGCAGGGAAAATAAAAGGTAGAGAAGGATCTATAACTCAGATTCCAATACTTACAATGCCTGAAGATGACAAGACACACCCAATTCCTGACTTGACAGGATATATAACTGAAGGACAGATTATACTTTCAAGAGATTTATATAAACAGAACTTGATGCCTCCTATCGATGTATTGCCTTCACTTTCGAGATTGAAGGATAAAGGTATAGGAAAAGGTAAAACAAGAGAAGATCATGCGGATACAATGAACCAGCTGTTTGCAGCCTATGCTACAGGTAAAGAAGCAAAAGAACTTGCAGTAATATTGGGAGAATCAGCTCTGTCTGATACAGACAAGGCTTTCGTTAAATTTACTACAGCTTTTGAAGATCAGTACGTGGCACAAGGATTTGAAAAGAACAGAAGTATTGAGGAAACATTGAAATTAGGATGGGAATTATTAAAAATATTGCCAAGAACAGAGTTGAAGAGAATTAGGGATGAATATTTGGAAAAATATTTACCTGCAGGAGATGAATAGTTATGGCAAAGTTGAATGTAAATCCTACCCGTATGGAGCTTTCAAGGCTTAAAATAAGACTTAAGACAGCGGTAAGAGGACATAAATTACTGAAGGATAAACAGGACGAATTAATGCGTCAGTTTATTGATATGATTAAGAAAAATAAGAAATTACGTGAAAGAGTTGAAGAAATGTTACAAAATTCCTTCAAGGATTTCCTTTTATCAAGAGGAGTAATGTCTGATGAAATGCTTGAAAACGCCATTGCCTATCCTAAAGAAAAAATAGGAGTGGAAGTTAAAAAGAAGAATATAATGAGCGTTAATGTACCTCAAATGACTTTTGTCAAGGAAAATGAGGGAAATCAAGGAATGATATATCCTTATGGATATGCACAGACATCTGCGGATTTGGATGATGCAATTGATGGATTGAGCAGTGTTATGGATAATTTGCTTGAACTAGCTGAAGTTGAAAAGGCTTGTCAGCTTATGGCAGATGAAGTTGAAAAAACAAGACGTCGTGTAAATGCATTGGAATACATGACAATACCACAGCTTAAGGAAACAATTAGATTTATTCAGATGAAACTTGATGAAAATGAACGTGGAAGCATAACAAGACTTATGAAGGTTAAGGACATGATGTCCAAAAAGGAAGCATAAAAATATATGAAAAGTCATGGGACTTTCTCAAAAATAATAGTTTGTAATATATTGTTATAAAAGTAAATTTTTTGATATATTATAGGACGTTGTTTTTGAGAAGTTTCATGATTTTTTGTTTTAATATATATTAAATAAAATATATTTGAAAATTAAAATAAAATAAGTTATAATGAAAAGGGAGGAAATTCTTATGTTTTATAAAATAAAAAATGTTAATCTTTTATCTGAATATACTTTGCTTATAGAATTTCAAAATAATGTAAAAAAATATACGATGTAAAACCATTAATTGAAAAATATTCTTCTTTTAAGGATTTGATAAATATAAAGGGACTATTTAAGCAGGTTAAAATAGACAAAGGTGGATATGGTATAAGTTGGAATGATAATATAGATTTATCATGTAATACTCTTTGGAATGAAGGAAGATTAATCTGAAATATTGAAATCAGATATAAAAGTATGCTTTAATAAAAACAAGGCATACTTTTATTATAGAGTCTTTTTTATCTAAAATTATGTCTTATAAATTTATTCTTCATTAAAATTTAATAGCTCTCCATTAATTGCTTTTATTTCTTTCAATTCTTCTGAAGAAAGATTTTCCAAAAAAATACAATATTCATTTGGATATCCACCAACAAACTCCATTTTGGGCATTTTAATTTGATTTGAATTTTTGATCCATAAACATAATTTGTTATTGCCCCAAAATCTTGTTAATGTTAAAATTTGACCTTTATATATAACATCTATATTTTTCAATATAATCACCTATAAATTTAAAGTTTAATGATTTATATTATATCACAAAAATCTTTTATCAAAAAGATGGAGTTGAAATTAAAAAGTATAAAATTTGAGATTTTAACTCAAAAATATTGTTTTTTAACAAAAAAAGATGTATAATGAAATAAATTGATTTTAGAAAGGAGAAAGAAGAATGTTATTACAATTTTATTTCTCAAATTACAGGTCATTTGAAGGTGAAGGAATTTTAGATATGAGAGCAAGTGGGAGCAATGAGTTATCTTCACATATAAGAAATAGCCTTAATGAAAAAGTTTTACCTGTGACAGCTATTTATGGTGCGAATGCAAGTGGAAAATCTTCTGTATTTGAAGCTTTTCAATTTATGACCTTCTGTGTCTTAGAATCTTTATCTTTTTCAGATGATAATAAAAAAAATTCATATAAATTGAAAGTGGATTCTTTCAAATTTAGTGACAGTAGAGATAAACCAAGTGAATTTGAAATTAATTATATAGATAAAAAAGGTAAAAAAGAATTGTATTATAACTATGGATTTAAAATTGATAATTCAGGTATTCTGGAAGAATATTTAGCTTCAAATACAAAAACAGGAGTAAAAAGAAATGAGGAATATACTTATATTTTTAGAAGAGAAAGAAATCAGAAACTTTATTTAGATTCTTCAATAGAAAAGTTCAGAGAAAATTTAGAGATTTCTTTAAAAGATAAAACACTTCTGGTTTCATTAGGTGCAAAATTAAATATCAATGAATTTATTAGGGTAAGAACATGGTTTATTAATGCAGAAGTAATCAATTTCAGTAACTCATTATATGGTGTATTTTTAGAAAATACATTACCTAATAATATAATCGAAAGTGAAGAAGTTAGAAAAAATTTAGTTAGTTTCATAAATTCTTTTGATGATTCTATTATTGATATAGAGGTAGAAAAAATTTCTGCTATTGATGAAAGTGATAGTGATAACTACAGAGTATTTACTGTACATAAATCTGATAAAGAAACTTCTATTGCAAGAATATCAATGAATGAAGAATCATCAGGAACTAAAAAGATGTTTTCACTATATCAAACTTTATTAGATGTTTTGGAAAAAGGAACAGTGTTTTTTGCTGATGAGTTGGATATTAAATTACATCCTTTACTTATGAGAAATATACTGTTGACATTTACAGATAAAGAAAAAAATTCTAATAATGCTCAGTTAATATTTACAACACATAATACAATCTATATGGATATGAATTTATTGCGTAGAGATGAAATATGGTTTGTTGAAAAAGATAATGGAGTATCAAATTTATATTCTTTAGATGATATTACAAATGAAAAAGGTGAAAAAGTAAGAAAAGATTCTAATTATGAAAAACATTATTTATTAGGAAATTATGGAGCTATTCCTAACTTAAAGAACTTATTAGGGAGGGAATAATATTGAAAAAAATTAATAAATTAACTCAAAAACGTAGTGAAAGAAAAAAAGTACTTTTAAAATCAGGTGCATATTTAATTGTTACTGATGCAGAAAAAACTGAAAAATATTACTTTGAAGGAATAAAAAATCGCATTCCAGACAGTTTAAAAAATGATTTACAAATAAAAATATACTCTAATAAAGCTTTGTCAAAAATTATTGATTTTGCTGCTGAACAAAGAAATAAAGATGAAAGATTTAGAGATATATGGCTTGTATTTGATAGAGATGAAGTTAAAAATTTTGATAAGCTGATAGAAGAAGCAAAAGAAAGTAAAATGAATGTTGGTTGGTCTAATCCTTGCTTTGAAATTTGGTTAATGTCATATTTTCAAAATCCCAAAAATATAAATGATTCTCAAAAATGTTGTGAAACTTTTGAAAAAATATTTAAGGAAAATACTAGTAAAAAATATAAAAAATCAGAGGAAAAAATTTATAATATCCTTTGTGAAAATGGTGATGAAAATAAAGCAATAGATAGAGCAAGGGAAAAATATCATCAAGTAAGAGAAGATTATAGTCAACCTAGTAAAATGATAGGCTGTACTACTGTTTATAAGTTAGTTGAAGAGTTAAAAAAGAAAATTGATGGGGAATAAAGGAGAAAAGTATTGAAAAATTTAAGATTAGAAAAAAGAGAAAATGTAAAATCTGAAATAAAAAGACTTTTAGAAGATAAAAAAAGAGTTCTATTTATTCATTATTCATGTGAGAGTTTTTATGATATAAAAGAAGGGCATACTCCAAGAATAACTTCAATAGCGATTCAATATTTAAATACAACAACAACAGAATTATTTTCGATATATAAAATAGCAGAAAAAAAGCAAGTAAATATAGAATTAAAAACTAATTATGATGAATTAGAAAAAGAAATGTTAACAAAATTTTTTTCTTTTGTAAAAAAACATAAAGAATATAAGTGGATACATTGGAATATGAGAGATGTTAATTATGGTTTTGAAGCCATAAATAATAGATATGAAATATTAAAAGGAAAAAGCTACGAAATAAAAGAAGAAAATAAGTTTGATTTAGCAGATAAATTAAAAGAATTTTATGGAAAAAACTATATTGAACATCCAAGATTAGAAAAAATATGTGATTATAACAAAATAGATAGAAAAGATTTTTTATCTGGTCAAGAAGAAGCAAAAGCTTTTGAGGAAAAAAAATACTTAGATTTACATAGATCAATTTTAAGAAAAGTAAAAATTTTAAAAGAAATTTTTGAGAAAATGATTGATAATTCTTTAAAACATAAATCTAAATTCAGAGATACCTATGGAATTTCCATTCAAAGCGTATATGATTTAATAAAAGATGATTGGAGAGCATTTTTAATTTGGAATATTCTAGTAATAATATTTGGACATTTTTTAATAATTTCTTTAATGAAATTCATAGAACGTTTCCAATAGAAAAGAAAAATATTATAGATATTAAGAAGTTCAGAGCAAATAAAAGCAGATTTTAATGAGGAGGAAATTATGAAAAGAAAAATTGATGTACTGGAAAATTCAGGTAAAATTATGAAGGCATTATCAAAGGGGATACTTCTTACAGTAAAGGGAGATGAAAAGGTAAATAGCATGGTTATAAGCTGGGGAGCCTTAGCAATAGAATGGAATAAGACTATTTTTGTAACTTATGTAAGGGAAAATAGATACACAAAACCAATTTTAGATAAAACAATGGAATTTACGGTAAATATTCCTTTAGAAAAAATGGATCCTAAAATATTTTCAGTGTGTGGAATGAAAAGTGGAAGAAATATTGATAAAGTAAAGGAAGCAGGAATGACATTAGTAGAACCTGAAGCTGTTTCTGTACCGGCTATAAAGGAACTGCCAATTACATTGGAATGTAAGGTTCTGTATAAGAAAACACAGGAATTGAAGGATTTACCCGGAGAAATAGTGAATAGAAACTATCCTCAGGATATAGACGGATTTGCAGTTGGTGCAAATAGGGATCCGCATACTGCATATTATGGTGAAATAGTTGCGGCTTATATAATTGAGGAATAAAATATGATATAATAGAAGAACTGGAAAATAATAATAAATATTCATATGATATATTTGAATTTTAATATTGTAAAAGAATATGGATTTATATTATAAATAAAAATTATGGAGGACAAATAAATGGTAAAATTACTTGCAATTGATATGGATGGAACACTTTTAAGTGATAAAAAACATATTGCAGAAGAACAGAAAAGGGCAATTAAGGAAGCGATAAATGCTGGAGTTCATGTTGTTCTATGTACAGGGAGACCGTTGATAGGTGTTCTTCCTTTTTATGAAGAACTGGCACTGGAAGATAGAAAAGGATATGCAATTGTAAATAATGGTTGTGCTATCCATAATACAGAAGACTGGAGCATTGTAGATTATGAAATGCTGTCAAAGGAAGAACTGGAATATTTACACAGTCTCTCAGAGGAATTTGAAGGAGTAAACTTTACGTTATTTGATGATAACAATTATTTATGTATAGGAAAACCGAATAAGTACACAGAAAAGGATGGAGCATTTGTATTTACCAAAGTAAAAGAAGTTTCAATGGAAGAAATTTTAAATGGGGAATGTAGAATTTATAAGACAATGTATGTGGGTGAACCTTCACAAATAGATGAAATTCAGGAAAAATACGGAGAAAAGTTATGTGAGAAGTATAATGGAATAAGAAGCCAGGTGAGCATTTACGAAACAATGCCTCATAATGCTGATAAAAGTTTGGCAATAAAGAGACTGGCAGAAAGGCTGGGAATTGACAGAGAAGAAGTAATGGCAATGGGTGATGGAAATAATGACGTGAAAATGCTCAAATATGCAGGAGTAAGTGTGGCTATGGGAAATTCCACTGAAGATGCACTAAAGGCTGCAAAGTTTGTTACAGATACTAATGAAAACGACGGAGTGGCTAAAGCCATTGCTAAATATATACTTGGAAAATAAATTTAATAAGTATTTCTATAATTTACTTAATAGAAATACTGAAAATACTGGAATATTGTTAAAAATTGTCAGAAATGGCAATTTTTTTTTTGAAATATACTTGACAAAAATCGATTACTGTTGTAAACTATTTATGTAAATTACAATTGTAAACGATTTATAGAAGAAAATTTTTTAAATTTAATATTCTATAAGATAGAAAAATCAGAATAGGAGGGAATATGGATGAAAACAGTAACTGTCACATAACAGGGGCAGAATGGGAAATAATGAGAGTTGTATGGGCTAATGAGGAAGTCACGAGTAAATTTGTTTCTGAAGTTTTGGGAGAGAAAATGAACTGGAAGCATGCAACTGTGAAAACATTGTTAAATAGGCTTTTAGAAAAAGAAGTTCTCAAAAAAAGGGAGAAAGGAAACAAATATATTTATTATACAGAGTATAATGAGCAGGAAATTGCAAAACAGTATGTTATGGAAACCTTTAACAGAATATGCAGGACAAAGGTTGGAAATATGATAACAGAACTTATAGAAAATAATGTACTCAGTTTTAAGGATCTTGAAAATATAAGCAAGGCAGTAGAAGAAAAAAGGAAGACAGCTGTGGAAAAAATTCCATGTGACTGTCTGCCGGGACAATGCAACTGTCCGGAGCATCAGCATGAAAAGAAAAAGGGAAAATGCTGTTCAGAATAATAAATATTATAAATTAAGAAGACAAATAATGGAGGCGGAAAAATGAAAAACAGTACTTTTAATGTAACAGGTATGAGTTGTGCATCCTGTGCCAGAACAGTGGAAAATGCACTTAATAAGAATGAAGATATAAAGGCAAGTGTAAATATTGCCACTGAAAAAGTTAATATTGAATATGATGAAAATAAGTATAATTTTGAAAAAATAAAGAAAATAGTTGAAAATTCTGGATATGGATTAGTTGAAACATTAAGTGAAGAGCAAAAAATGCAGATGTATGAAGATAAAATAAAAAGTCTTAAGAATAAACTGATTCTAGCTGCTGTATTTGCTATTCCGTTAATATATATTTCAATGGGACATATGATGGGAATACATCTACCAGATATTATAAATCCTAAGAAAAATGCCGTTATTTACTCAATAGTACAGTTGTTACTGACAATACCTGTAGTTTATGCAGGAAGGGATTTCTTTATTCATGGATTTAAAAATCTTGCAAGAAAATCTCCAACTATGGATTCACTGATTGCAATGGGGGCTTCAGCGGCAATTGTTTACAGCTTATATGCCACATATATGACAATAACTGTAGATCCTGAATATCATATGAATTTGTATTTTGAATCTGCAGGAACTATTATAACATTGATTCTGCTTGGAAAACTTCTGGAGGCAAGAACAAAAGGACAGACTTCTTCAGCAATAAAGAAACTGATAGGGTTACAGCCAAAAAAGGCTAAAATTATTGAAAATGGTATTGAAAAGGAAGTTCTTATAGAAAATATAAAAGTGGGAGATATAATTGTAGTAAAACCTGGTGAAAAAATAGCTGTGGATGGTAAAATAGTCAGTGGAAATACTTCAGTAGATGAGTCGATGATTACGGGAGAAAGCATTCCTGTAAGTAAAAATCCAGGTGATAAGGTTATCGGTGGAAGTATAAACAAAAATGGAAGTATACAGTTTGAAGCTACAGAAATAGGAAAAGACACTGTACTTTCACAAATAATAAAGTTAGTGGAGGAAGCACAGGGTTCAAAAGCTCCAATTTCAAGAATGGCAGATATTGTGGCAGGATATTTTGTACCAATTGTTATAGTAATTGCAACCGTTACTGGAATAATATGGTTTATAAGTGGTTCAGGATTGACAGCGGCACTTACTTTCTTTATATCTGTTCTTGTAATAGCGTGTCCATGTGCGTTAGGGCTTGCAACTCCTACATCAATAATGGTAGGTACAGGAAAAGGTGCTGAGAATGGAATACTTATAAAAAGTGGGGAAGCTCTTGAAACTGCACATAAAATAAAAACAGTTGTACTGGATAAGACGGGAACAATAACAAAAGGGAAGCCTGTACTTACAGATTTGAAGGTGTATAATAATTTTGATGAAAATGAGATTTTACAGCTGGCTGCAAGTGCTGAAAATAATTCGGAACATCCTTTAGCTGAAGCAATTGTAAATGGTGCAAAAGAAAGAAATGTTGAATTTAAGCAATATGACAAGTTCAGGGCAATGCCTGGATATGGAATAAGAGCTACGATTGATGAAAAGGAAATTCAAATAGGAAACCGTAAACTGATGTCTTCAAGAAAGATCAGTACAGAAGATGCTGAAAAAGATTATGAAATATTGTCAAATGAGGGAAAAACTCCTATGTTCATATCTGTGAATAATGAACTTGCAGGATTGATAGCTGTGGCAGATGTAGTAAAGGAAACAAGTAAGGGTGCAATTGAAAGAATGCACAAGCTTGGCCTGAAGGTAATAATGCTGACAGGAGACAATGAAAAGACTGCAAAATATATTGCAAAGGAAGTAGGAATAGACAGTGTAATAGCTGAAATACTTCCATTCCAGAAATCAGAAGAGGTGAAAAAGCTTCAGGAAGCAGGAGAATTTGTCGCAATGGTAGGTGATGGAATAAATGATTCGCCGGCACTGGCACAGGCAAATGTGGGAATTGCAATAGGAAGTGGAACAGATGTGGCAATAGAATCTGCTGATATAGTTCTTATAAGAAACGATCTTAATGATGTGGCAGGAGCAATAGCATTAAGTAAGGCGACAATTACGAATATTAAGGAAAATTTATTTTGGGCATTTTTCTATAATGTAATAGGAATACCTTTTGCAGCGGGAATATTTTATGCATTTTTCAATGGACCTAAACTTGATCCTATGATTGCTGCATTTGCAATGTCATTGAGTTCAGTATCGGTACTTATGAATGCGTTAAGATTAAAATTTTTTAAAGTTAAGGATTAAAAAAATGATATATAAAAGCTTTTAATTTAAAAAAAAGTATGATAGAATAGAAAAATGAAAATTTATAAAAGAAAATTTTCAAATTTATTATTATTTTAGGAGGAAATTCAGATGAAAAAAATTATGAGAGGTGTACTGTTATTCGGTATGTTAGGAGGCATGTTACTGTCATGCGGAAATAAGAAAGAAGAGAATAGTTCTCAAAATCAGGCTCAGACAAAGAGCGAAGAAAAGGTTTTTAAGATTGGAATAGGGCAGATTGTGGACCATCCGGCTTTAAATGATGCAAGACAGGGATTCAAGGATGCTTTAAGTAAAGCAGGAATAAAGGCAGAATTTGAAGAGACAGTGGCAAATGGTGAAATGGCAACTCAGACATTGCAAATGCAACAATTTTTGAAAAGTAAGAAGGATTTAGTTTATGCTATTACAACACCAACATCACAAGCGGCAAAAAGTCAAATTACGGATATACCTGTAGTTATTGCTGCGGTTACTGATCCACAAGGTGCAGGACTTGTAGGAGTTCCAAATATTACAGGAACAAGTGGAGCGGCTCCAACAAAAGAAAATCTTGAGATGATGAGAAAAGTATTTCCGGATGCAAAGAAAATTGGGATAATTTATAATTCATCTGAACAAAATTCGGTATCAGAAGTAAAAACTTTAAATGAACTGGCTAAAAATTATGGTTTTGAAGTTGTGGAAAAGGCTGTAACTAATGGGACAGAACTTGTATCAGCCGCAAATATTCTTGTGAAGGATATAGATTTGTATTATGCTATACAGGACAACACAGTGTCTTCATATTTCCCAACATTACTTGAAATAACTGATAAATATAAAATACCTGTATTCGCTACAAACAATGTTTATACAAATCGTGGAGGACTTATTTCGCAGGGAGCAACTGACTATGAAATAGGTTACAGGGCAGGAGAAATAGCTGTAGAAATTTTAAAGAATGGTAAAAAGCCAAGCGAAATTCCTATAGAAACAATAAAAAATTTGAAGATTGAAATAAATAGAAAAAATATGGAAATGCTTGGAATAAAAATACCTGAGGATGTGTTGAAAGAGGCAACATATACAGAGGATAAAAAATAGAAAACTGTGAAAAAAGGTAAAAAACTATATTTGTTTGGTTACTAAAAATACACTGATATAAACAGTTATCTATAAAAAAATATTTGTTTTGAGAATAAAAAACATAAATTATAAATAATATAA
>CALEXX010000065.1 GCA_937925095.1 uncultured Leptotrichia sp. | reverse complement strand
TTCTATTGAAAATATGAATGGCTTTTTTTTCAGTTCATCATAAAATACTTTTTCTGCAAAATCTTCATCATCTATAAATCCAAAATAGTTCATCCTTAAATAGGAATCTATGTTCCAAGTTTGTCTATATAAAATAATAGGATCATCTCCCAGTAAATCTCCATCACATCTTCCGGCATATTTTAAGAACTCCCTAAAATCTCCTTTTGCTTCTATATCATATAGCTTTTCAATTTTAGTTATTTCTTCTTCACTGTATCCTATTGCCTTTCTTTCATTTTTTTTCAGATATTCTTTTAGTATATCCATGTATCTTTTATTCATACCTTCTCCTTTAGTTTATGTATTTGTAACTGTTAATCTATACCTAGTTCATGTTTCAATGCTTCCTGAAGTGTATTTGAAAAATTTATATTACTTTTTTTAGCCATTTCATTCAACCAGCTTGGAATGGACACATTTTTTCTTACTGTCTGATTTTTGCATTCGTTAACATACTTTAGCATATCTAAACCGATTAAAGTTTTAAAATTTAATCATTTCCCTTGAAGCCATAAAATTTTTCTTATTTCAATATATTTATACTTAATATTACATATAAAGTCAACAAAAAAAGACTATCTTAAAAAATACAAATTAATATAAAGAAGTGTCCCAAGCTAGAAAAATTATAAATATAATTTTTACATCATTTTTATTTTTTAAGACAGCTTCCTAGATATCAGATTTTCATTTTCAGATAGTCTTTCTAATATAATAATTTTACTACTTTTCCAGTAATTCCAGTGCCATATTAAGAACTTTTTCCCCATTCATCATTCCATAGTCCATCATATCTATCACACCTATTTTATTTCCTGCCTGGTCAGTAAGTTTTTTTATCTCAGGCAGTGCAAACTTAATCTGAGGCCCTAATAAAACAACATCAGCTTTTGGCACTTCAGAAGATGCCTTGTCCATAGACTCTGCCCATATTTCCACTTCAATTCCCTTATCAGCCGCAGCCTTTTGCATCTTATTAACCATAAGGCTTGTAGACATTCCAGCCGAACAGCATAGCAATATTTTTTTCATAAATTATCCATCCTTTAAAATATATTTACATTTTAAGGAAACGCATATCCTTTTTGTCCCCATAGTTTTTACGTTACTTTGTTATTACATATCCCAGCCTTCTATTTCATTGTTTTCAGAAACTTCTTTTATCCAGTGTCCTGACTTTTTAATTGTCTTTATCTGTGTAGGTAAATCCACTGAAATATATCCATATCTGTTTTTATAGGCATTTGTCCATGACCAGCAATCTATCGGAGTCCAAGTATGATATCCGAAACAGTTTGCACCTTCTGTAATTGCCTTATGCAGATGAGTCAGATGTTCCCTGTAAAATTCTATTCTGTAGTCATCTTCTATTACTCCCTCGGCATTCTTAAATCTTTCTTCCCCTTCTACACCCATTCCGTTTTCTGAAATGAACCATTTTATATTTCCGTAGTTTTCCTGAATATTCTTTGCTATATCATAAATAGCTTTAGGATATATTTCCCATCCTCTGTAAATGTTCATTCTTTTTCCAGGCATATCATAGTTTTCAAAGTATTTGTCAGGCAGCCATCCTGAAGACATGTCAAATTCTGTCTCCCTTGCCTTTATTCTTCTTGGCTGGTAATAGTTCACTCCAAGATAGTCCACTGTATTTCTCTTTATTATATCAAGCTCTTCCTGTGTACTTTCCCATAAAACACCGTCTTTTTCAAGTATATCTGTCAGCAGTTTTGGAAATTCCCCTTTAATTGCAGGGTCAAGAAAGGAATTGTTGAAAACTGCATCAGAAATTTCTGCCGCCTTTACATCTTCTTCATTTTCACTTCTCGGATATGAAGGAGTCAGATTCAGTATAATTCCTATTTCTCCATTATTTCCTGTTCTCTTCTTATAATCTCCGTATGCTTCTATCACCTTTGCTGAAGCAAGTGCAGTATTGTAAAGTACCTGCATAGCCTTTTTCCCGTCCACTACTAACGGATAGTGAAATTTGTACATATACTGTGCTTCTACAGGAACTATAGGCTCATTGAAGGTCATCCAGTATTTTACCCTGTCGCCAAACAGCTCAAAAGCCTTTTTTGCATATTTCACAAACAGCTCCACAACATGCTTTGACTCCCAACCACCATATTTTTCCTGAAGCTCTATCGGCATATCAAAATGATAAAGATTTATTACGAGTGTCAATCCCTGTTTTATAAATTCATCAATCATTTCATTATAAAATCTTACTCCGTCCTCATCAACTTCACCAGTTTCAAAATCTTTAATCAGCCTTGTCCACTGTATTGACGTTCTTAGTGAATTTAATCCAATTTTCTTATAAAGTGCTATATCTTCCCTGAAACTATTGTAGAAATTTGATGCAACATCAGGTCCCACTTCATTAAAAAATACCTTTTTATCTGTATCATACCAGTAGTCAAATATATTTCTGTTTTTCTTGTTAAATCTTCCTTCGCTCTGAGGTCCCGAAGTTGCTGACCCCCACCAGAAGTTTTCAGGAAATTTTAATTTTGCCATACTGTTACCTCCTCACTGTTTTTATAATAAAATTTCAGTTATTATATCTGTATTTTACATATTTTTTTTACTATTTACAATAAAAATATGGGTATTTAAATAAATTTCCCATATTTTTATCATCTCACTATTTTTAATATTTATCCTTTTTCTTTGACATTATCATATTTGCTCCTAAAATTCCTGAAATTACAAATCCTAAAATTCCTAAAACTGAAATACCGTTTATATGTGGAGGCATATTTGCCAGAACAAGTATTGATGACCCGATAATAAGTGAAGAAACCACAAGTCCCATGACAAGTCTTTCTGTAATTTTCTGGAAATTTTCAAATCCTACAAGTTCATGCCTATGTTTCAGTTCATTATTCTGTATTTTTTCCAGCAGTCTTTTCAGGTCGCTTGGCAATGTCAGCCAGTTTTCAGAAAATTCACCTACTTTTCCCATTCCTTTTTCCAGAATATACTTAGGCGACATTCTTTTTACCATAATTTCCTGTGCATTTTTTCCTATTTCCTGCATAATATTCAGCTGAGGATTTAGATGTCTTCCAATTCCTTCAATCTGACCTATACCTTTAACAAGAAGATACATATCTTCTGACAGCAGCACCTGATTTTGACTTAATAATGTTTTTACTCTCTCCATAATTTCTACAAGATTAATTTCCTCAAGGGAAGTCCCGTCAACCATACTTAAAATATCATAAAATCCCCTCTCCAGTCTTTTTTCATCAGAAATATTGTAATCCAGTGCAAGTTCCTTTATTGTTGCAATCATTTTTTTGACATCCTTCTGCAGAAAGTTCAGTGTAAGTTCCTCCAGAAGCTCTATTTCATACGGATATAGTGTTCCCATTGCTCCAAAATCAATAAATATCAATTTTCCATCTTTCCCCAGAAATATATTTCCCGGATGAGGATCTGCATGAAAAAATCCGTATTTCATAACTTGTTTTATGTAAAGTTCCAATCCAAGTGAAGCTATTTCTTTCGGATTAAAACCCGTTTTTTCAATTTTTTCCTTATCTGTTATTTTAATTCCCTCTATAAATTCCATGCATAAAATCCTATTATTTGAAAGCTCCTTATATACAACAGGAACATGTAAATGCTCATTTCCCTTAAAATTGTTTTCAAAACGTTCCATATTTTTTCGTTCATTTATAAGGGAGAGCTCTTTTTTCAGCATATTTTCAAAGGACTCAACTATATACAGCAGATTCATATTTTTAGCATTTACATCGTATTTTTCGAAAAACTTGGCCATATCCTTCATTATTACCAGATCAGTTTCAACTACATTATCTATATTGTCCCTTCTTACCTTCAGTACAACTTTTTCTCCATTTTTTAGAACTGCACGGAATACCTGACCTATGGATGCTGATGCCATTGGTTCTTCATCTATTGACTGAAAATATTCTTCTGGAATAATATTTAGCTCTTCAGCAAGTTTTTTCCTTATATCAACTTCCTGAATTTCAACTTTATCCTGCAATTTCTGAAGCTCAGATATCATTTCTTCAGGAAGTATATCATTTCTGTTACTTAGCATCTGACCAAACTTCACATAGGCAGAACCCATTTCCTCAAGTGCCATTCTAACTCTTTCATAGATTGTTCTAGACTTAATATCCTTTATTTTCCCCCTGTTCCGTCCTACAATCCTCTTTGGAAGTCTTTTTTCGAGCTCACTTCTGCTTAGAATTTCTTCAAATCCATATTTCATAAGGACATCTGCTAGTTTCTTTATTCTTTTTATTTTTTCCAGTTCCTTAAATCTGACAGTTCCAGACTTAATATTTTTACTTCCCTCTGTATCCAGTATTTCATCTGCTATATCCTCTTCCAGCAGCTCTTCCATTCCCAATATTTCTTCACTCATATTTATCCTTTCATTAGAAAACTGACCCGGTAAACTTTTTTTGAAACCGGGCCAGAAAGCATCTATCTTTATTTATTCTTTTTTATTTTCTAAATTTTTCCCTTAATTTAGCAACTTCCAGTTTAATTTTACTGTCAGCTTCTTCAAATTTATCCTTTAAATTTGCCAGTACATCATCAACTTTTATTCTCAGCTTGTCTTTTTCTTCATTTGCCATTTTCTTAAATTCATCATAGGCAGCTGTCTTATATAGTTCCTTTTCGTATTCTTTTGCAAGTTCTACTTCCTTCTGAACAACATTGGCACTTTTTCTTAGAATAATTTCCTCATCATATTTTTTCAAATACTCATCCAGTTCAGAATTTTCTTCTTCAGTTGCAAGCAGAACCAACCCAAAATTATCATCTGTCAAATATTTTGTAGTATCCGCCAGAATTCCTGTTTTTATTTCATCTTCTGCATTTCCTCTGCTTTCACCAATTAATGCCCCCAATGATCCTCCAAATAAAATCCCAAGCGGACCTCCTATAATACCAACAAATGCCCCTAATAGTCCTCCTGAAAGAAATCCAACCTGTCCGTTTGAAGAAACTTCAAAACCTTCCTTGAAAACAACCTTTCCATTTTCCTTTTTTACTACAGCAGCTTCGGTAATGACATAATTCTTACCAATAAAATTTCCTTTGATATTATTCAAAACCTCATAAGCACTGAGCTGATTTTTAAATACAGCTAATAAAACATTGTTTTCCATAAATATACACCTCAACTTTCATTTTTATTAATGCATCATATCATAATTTCCTTTTAAATAGATTAGAAACTGTTTCTTTTTTCTACATTTTAATATATAATAATTGTAAAAAGAAAGGAGCTGAGATTGTATTAAAATTTTAAAAATAGTATTTATGAAATTATTCAATAATTTTACAATTTAAAACAGGAAATGAATAAATATATTTTTAAATACTTTAATATAATTTCACAGAAACATGTTTGATTTTATACAAAATATTGATATATCAGTTATAGAAAAAATATACAGATTTCAGCATAATTTAAATTCTAAATTGTTTAATAAGATTATGATATTTTTTACAATTCTGGGAGATAACGGAATAATATGGATTGCCGTCGCACTGATACTGTTTCTAAAGAGAAAATATCGAAAAATTGGGTTATTCTCCATTATTTCACTTATTATATGTGCACTGCTTGTAAATGTTATTTTAAAGCCTCTTATACACAGGCCAAGACCCTTTTCTGAACTGACTGATATTACACTGTTAATCAAAGCGCCTAAAGATTATTCATTCCCATCAGGACATACAGCAGCTTCCTTTGTAATGGTATATATTTTCTTCAGGCATATAAAGAAATATTTCATACCTGTATTTATTACAGGAATACTGATTACTTTTTCGAGAATGTATTTAAGTGTGCATTTTCCCAGCGATATTATTGTAGGAATTATAATAGGTATATTTTCAGGATATGCAGGAGAAAAACTTACAGACAGGTTTTACAGAAAAAAGATTGACTGATGAAAAAATAGGTATATAATATAATTAATATACTTTTTATAAAAGTTATCAAAATTATTACTATTAATTAATTTTAAATAATAAAAGTTAAAAGTTAAAAATGAAAGGAGAAATTATATGTTATATCCAATGAAATTTAAAAAGGTTTTTATTGAAAAAGTATGGGGTGGAAGGGAATTTGAAACAAAGCTGAATATGACTCTGCCTGAAAATAAAAATATCGGTGAATCATGGGAAGTTTCTGCTCATCCTAACGGAATGAGTATAGTTGAAAATGGACCTCTTGCAGGAAAAACTTTGCAGGAGGTTTATGATGAATATAAGGGAAAACTTGTAGGTGAAAAAGTTTATAACGAATATGGACAGAGATTCCCTCTGCTTATTAAATACCTTGATGTAAATGACAGACTTTCCATACAGGTACATCCTGATGATGAAGTTGCCAACAGAAAACACAATGAACTTGGAAAAAGCGAATCATGGTTTATTATGGAAGCAAGCGATGATGCTGTTCTTATAATGGGTATGAAACCTGGAATTACAAAGGAAGTATTCTTAGAAAAGGCTAAAAACAATGATTTTTCCGGAATGTTTGAAGAAATATCTGTAAAAAAAGGGGATCTGATAGACATAACTCCTGGAATGGTACATGCTTCACTTAAAGGAAGTGTTCTTTTTGCAGAAATACAGGAAAATTCTGACATAACATATAGAATTTACGATTTTGACCGTATTGAAAACGGTAAGAAAAGGGAACTTCACATTGATGATGCAGCTGAAGTGATAGACTTTGGAAAAAAGGCGGATATTACAAAAACTGAATTTGAAAATGGTGAAACAAGAAAGAACATCATAAAGAAAAAATATTACAACATTGATAAGGTAAAAGTTGAAGAAAAATTTGAGGATATTAATGAAGAAAGCATGATTATCTACTCAATACTTGAAGGAAAGGGAAGTATTGAAAGCAGTAATTCTACCCTTGATATTCAGAAGGGGGAATCAGTTCTCGTACCTCCTCACATAAAGATTACTTTAAAAGGAAATTTTGAAATATTGAGAACAACTATATAAAAAGCGAAAGGATAATTTTAATGAAATATAATTTTGATGAAATAATAGACAGAAAAAATAACCATTCTACAAAATACAATGAATTAATAAAAAAATTCGGAGTGGACGATGTAATTCCATTATGGATTGCCGATATGGATTTCAAAACTGCCGAACCTGTAATCAATGCCGTAAAAAAGAAGGCTGAACACGGTGTTTTTGGATATGTATACCGTCCTGATGAATATTTTGAGTCTTTCATAAACTGGCAGAAAAAAAGATTTGGCTGGGAACCAAAAAAAGAACTCCTAAGCTTCAGTATAGGTATCGTTCCTGCTTTAGGCGCATTAGTAAGACAGTTTTCTGAAAAAGGGGATAAAATTCTTATTCAGACACCTGTGTATTCTGAGTTTTATGACATCAACCTTGATAATGAAAGAGTTGTCATTGAAAATAAATTCATTGAAAATAATGGGGAATATTCCCTTGATTTGAAGGATCTTGAAGAAAAGCTGAAGGAACAGCCAAAACTTCTTATTTTCTGTAATCCGCAAAATCCAATTGGCCATGTTTGGACTTATGAGGAACTTAAAGCAATTGGAGATTTATGCGTTAAATATAATGTGCCTGTTATTTCAGATGAAATTCATGCAGACCTGACTTTATGGGACAATAAACATATTCCAATGGCAAGCGTGTCAGAAGAAATAAGAAAAAATACTATTACATGTACTTCCACAGGAAAAGCCTTCAATGTGGCAGGACTTCAATGTGCAACTATTGTTTTTAACAATCTTGAAGAAAAAAGTAAATTTGATAAATTCTGGAAGGATCTGGAAGTACATAGAAACAATCCTTTCAATCTTGTTGCAACAATTGCGGCATATACAGAAGGGGAAGAATATCTTGGCCAGCTGAAGAAATATCTTGAGGATAATATCATGTTTGTCTACAATTACTGTAAGGACAACATTCCACAAATTAAGCCAAATATCCCGCAGGCAACATATCTTGTATGGGTTGACTGCAGACAGCTGTGTAAAGATTTTGGATTCAATCAGGCTGAACTTGAAGAGTTTATGCTGAAAAAGGCAAAACTGGGGCTTAATCCGGGAAGATCCTTCCAGAAAGATTTAGAAGGTTTCATGAGAATAAACACCGCCTGTCCACGTTCAGTGCTTGAAAAAGCTTTAAAACAGCTGGAAAATGCAGTAAAAGAACTTTCAAAATAAAATTTAAAATTATATTTTTATATACTGTTGACAATCCTTTTTAAAAGTAGTATTGTATTTTTATATACAAATATAATAAGGAGGAATAAAATGCCTGAAAATAAAAATGTAAAATTTTCTGTATTAAATCTGGTTCCAAAATTCCAGAATGATACTGATATTGATGCAATAAACAGAGCTACAGAACTTATTAAAATAGTGGAAAAATTAGGCTATCACCGTTACTGGGTGGCTGAACATCATAATTTCAGGGGAGTATTAAGTTCTGCTACAGCCCTAATTATACAGCATTTACTTGCAAATTCTGAAAAAATAAGGGTAGGAGCAGGAGGAGTAATGCTGCCTAACCATACTGCACTGCAGGTATCGGAAACATACGGAACTCTTGAAACTCTTTATCCAGGAAGAGTTGATCTTGGTATAGGGCGTGCTCCTGGAACTGATTCCGATACGGCAGCACTCATTTACAGAACTCAATATGTAAGAACCAGTAAATTTGTGGAAGCTATTAAAGATATTCAGAGATTTATGGGAAGCGAAGAAGAACAGGGAATTGTTTCAGCTTATCCGGGAATAAATACAAATGTACCTATTTTCATGCTTGGAAGCTCCATACACTCTGCTTCTGTTTCGGGAGAACTTGGATTGCCTTATTCCTTTGCAGGCCATTTTTCTCCCGATGCCGCAGAAGAAGCAATAAAAATTTACAGGGATAGCTTTGTTCCTTCAAAATATTTGGAAAAACCTTATGTAATTCTTGGAGTTCTTGCTCATGGTGCCGATTCCAATGAAGAAGCTGAAAGGCTCTATACTACCACTCAGCATGCAATGCTTAATCTGACCAGAGGAGAAAAAGGACTTTTTCCCTTACCTGATGAAAACTTTTCAGATAAACTGACTTCGGCAGAAAAAATATTCCTGCAGTCAAAAATGGGAATAAATCTGATGGGAACAAAAGAAACGATAAAAAGAAAATGGGATGAAATAAACAGTAAATACCAGCCTGATGAAATAATGGCTGTAAGTTACATGTCAGAAATAAATCAGCTTGAAACTTCTTACAGAATACTGGCTGAAGCTTTAAAATCTCAATAATCTGAAAAGAGAAACAGAAAGGAAAGTAAAATGGAAGATTCAACTACAAAAAACATAAAGGAAATTTATCTTGCAGGAGGATGTTTCTGGGGAATTGAAGCATATGCTAAAAAAATTTATGGTGTTATTGAAACAACTGCAGGATATGCAAACGGAAAAACAGAAAATACAACTTACAGGGAACTGCACAGTACAGACCATGCAGAAACTGTACATATAAAATATGACGCTGATAAACTTTCACTGAAAAAATTACTGAAATTCTATTTTCAGGTAATAGATCCGACAAGTATAAATAAACAGGGAAATGACAGGGGAAGACAGTACCGTACAGGAATTTATTATACAGATTCTAAAGACCTGGAAACTATTCTTCAGGAAATTGTAGAACAGCAGAAAAAGTACGAAAATAAAATTCAGGTAGAAGTGGAACCACTGAAAAACTTCATCCCTGCAGAAGAATATCATCAGGACTATCTGGATAAAAATCCCGGAGGATACTGCCATATAAACCTTAATGCTGTCAATACCTTCCTCATTGACCCTGAAGAATATGTAAAACCTGATGATGATGAACTTAAAAGCAGATTATCAAATCTTCAGTATAATGTTACTCAAAATAAACATACAGAATATCCTTTTGAAAATGAATACTGGGATAACGAAGAAAAAGGTATATATGTGGATATTACAACAGGGGAACCTTTATTCCTCTCCACAAACAAATACAATTCAGGTTGTGGGTGGCCAAGCTTTACAAAGCCTATCCAGAAGGAAGTTGTAAACTATGCAGAGGATACAAGCCTTAGCAGAGTCAGAACTGAAGTCCTGAGCAGAAGTGGAAATGCCCACCTTGGACACGTTTTTCCTGACGGACCTGTTGATAAGGGTGGACTTAGATACTGTATAAACAGTGCTGCTCTAAGATTTATTCCTTTAAAGGACATGGAAAAGGAAAATTATGGATATCTAATTCCATTACTTGAAAAGGAACTTGGAGAAAAATTCTAAAAATACTCCTTTCAATATTAAATAAAAAAGAAGCTGTCTAAAAATTGAAAAATATGAAAATTATATTTATTCATTTACTAAAATTTCACTTATACAAAACAGTCATTCATAAAGAAA
>CALEXX010000064.1 GCA_937925095.1 uncultured Leptotrichia sp. | reverse complement strand
CATATAATAGAAAAAATATATAGAAAAATATAGAAAAAGTCTTTTATTTTTTGGAAAGTGTAGTATAATTAGAATGTAAAATATAACAAAAATTCTGGCAACTTTAAACAGATAAATTTAGTTTTTATTAAAAGACTTTACAAAAGTTTTATATTATGTTAGAATATACCTAGGTTGTTAGAATAAAAAATTTAAAACAAAGAAATTTTAGGAGGAAAAGTTATGAAAAAATTGTTAGGATTATTAGCATTAACAGTTGCTGTTTCTGGTATTGCTTCTGCTGATCAAGACTATTTGAAAAGCATTAACGCAACTACTGAAATAAGACAAGGATGGACAGACAAAACTGGAACTGGAGAAGGAAAAGCAAACGGAATTGGAAACGAAGGTTTCAAGAAAGACAACAGATCAAGAACTAGATGGAGAAATGTTGTAAAAGGAGAATTAAAATTAGTAGATGAATGGAATTTAGATGCTAAATTTAAAGTTCAACATGACAATGACAATTATCGTGATGTTGTTGGTGGAACAGCTACAAATCCAGTTTACGGTTCAACAAAAAGAGCTGAAGGATGGGAAACTAACTTTGAATTAGCAAAACCTGTAAAAATCGGACCAGTTGAAACTACTACAGCTTTAGGATGGACTCATAAATCATCAAGAGCTAAAACAAATGGAACTCAAGGAAGCTACCATACAGTAGGACAATCAAATGAAATCTACTTCGGGCCAACTTTTGGAATAAGCGTATTAGGACAAAACATTTCTACTACATTACAAGCAGTTTATTTCAACTCTAATGGTGGAAAAGATGCAGATTATGCTTATTCAGGAAAAGAATTCGAAAGAAGAAAAACTGAAGGATACGGATTTAACGCTGATTTCTTAACTGATGGAAAAATCTTTGATAACAATGCTGGAAAATTAGGATACTATGTAGAATTATATAACCACTTAAGAGATGGTGAAGGAAAATTATCTGCAACTGGTAAAGAAGCTAAATCAAGTGTTTACTTAGATTACATTGTAGGAGCTACTTATACTACTCCTTCAGTAGCAGGATTCTATGGACAACTTAATGTTGAAAATGAATGGGAAAAACATACTGCAGTAACTGGTTACACAAATAACTTCTCATTGTGGACTAATGCAGGATACAAAGTAGGATTTGACACTCCAGTAGGAACTGTTACAGTAAATCCATTTGTAAAATACAGACCACTTCACAGAGAAACTGTTTACAACAAACATGATGATGACAAAAAAGTAACTTCTGAATTTAACGAAGTAAGAGCTGGATTAGGTGTTGGGTTAACAGTTAAATAGTTTAAATAAATTATTAAAAGAGAGAAAGAAATTTCTCTCTTTTTTTGTATTAAAAAAAACAAAAAAATTCTAGAAAAATAAGAAAATAAATTCACAAGTTTTCCTATACTTTGAAAAAAATTTTTAAAAACTTTGAAAATGACTTGACAAATTAAAAAAAATTTGGTAAAACTATATTATTAAAATATTATATGTTTTTGTATTTTTTAATAAGTTGTATATATGTATATATAAATGTTATAAATATAATAAAGATAAATTTTGGAGGTCATTATGAAAAGATTTTAGGATTATTAGCATTAATGGTTGCAGTTTCAGGAATTGCTTCAGCTGATCAGGATGTGCTGAAGGATATAAAATTCAGTACAGAAGTTAGACAATCATGGCAAGACAGAGATGGAAAAGATGCAAACGGAATTGGAAACGAAGGATTCAAAAAGAACAACAGAACAAGAACAAGAGTAAGAAGCTTTATTTCTGGAAACCTTTCATTAAATGATGAATGGGGATTAAATGCTTACTTCAACTTCAAAAATGATAACGATAAGCTACAAAATAAATTTAGTGGAAACAGCATCACTCATAATGGAACTTATGGTAAGAGAGATAACTGGTATACTACTTTGGAATTAAGTAAAAGTGTAAAACTTGGTTCATTTGAAGTAACTCCTACATTAGGATGGTATAATGAAACAAACAGAAGAAAATTAAATTCAGCAGGAAAAGAAGATCCGGCTGGTTCAATGAAAACAACTGGAATATCAAATGATATATATTTCGGGCCATCATTTGACTTTAAAGTGTTTGGACAAAATGTTTCAGCTACATTGCAGGCTGTATATACTGACATTAAAAAAGGTGGATCAGGAGATTATCACCTTTCAGGAAATGATTTTGTAAAAGGAAGAGCAGAAGGTTGGGGATTCAATGCAGACTTTAGCCATGACAAGGATATTTATAACGGAGCGGCAGGAAAAGTATCATACTCAATCGGATTAACTCACCATTTCAGAGATTTAAAAGGAAAAGTTGCAGAAACTGGAAAAGATGCAAAATCAAATGTATATATTGACTACTATACTGGAATAAGCTATACAACTCCTTCTTTCAAAGGATTCTATGGTAAAGTTTTAGTTGACAATGAATGGGAAAAATACACTGCTGTAACAGGATACTATAATACATTCTCTGTATGGACAGATTTAGGATATAAAACTTCTTTTGATACTGCAGTAGGAAAAGTAACAGTAAATCCATATGTAAAATATAGACCAGTACAAAGAGCAAGTGAATACAACAAACATAATGAAAATAAGAGAGTGACTACAGAAGTTAATGAATTAAGAGCTGGATTATCAGTAAGTCTTGCTACAAAATAAAATTATAAAATGAAAATATATAAAACATGGCTTAGAATATAAGTCGTGTTTTTTAATGCTAATAAAAAATGGGAATTGTAAAATATTGACAAGTAGTATAAAAAATGATAAAATACATTGATTATTAATCACACTTTGTTTTATCTGGAAATAGGGTGTTATCTAAAAAAGAATAAAGATAATCTGTTTTCAGAGATAAGTGGGAGAAAAAAACCAAAAAAAATTAGGAGGAAAACAATGGCAGTAATCACAATGAAACAATTATTAGAAGTAGGAGCACATTTTGGTCATCAGGCAAAAAGATGGAATCCAAAAATGAAACCTTATATCTTTACAGAAAGAAATGGTATCCACATCCTTGATTTACACCAAACATTAGCAGCAACAGAAAAGGCTTATGAATTTGTAAGAGAAATCTCTTCAGAAGGTGGAAAAGTATTATTCGTAGGAACTAAAAAACAAGCTCAGGATGCAGTTAAGGAAGAAGCTGAAAGAGCTGGAGGATTCTATGTAAACCACAGATGGCTTGGTGGGCTTTTAACTAACTTAAACACAATCAAAACAAGAGTAAAAAGATTAAAAGAACTTGAAGAAATGGAAGCTGACGGAACTTTAGATACAGCATATACTAAAAAAGAAGCAGGATTATTAAGAAAAGAAATGGCAAAATTGTCAAAAAATATCGGTGGAATTAAAGAAATGAAAAAATTACCTGCAGCATTATTTGTTGTAGATATTAAAAAAGAATTCCTTGCACTTGAAGAAGCTAAAAAATTAGGAATTCCTGTAATCGCTTTAATCGATACAAACGTTGATCCTGAATTAGTAACTTACAAAATACCTGCAAACGATGATGCAATCAGATCAATAAAATTATTCTCACAAGTTATTGCAAATGCAGTTATTGAAGGAAACGGTGGAGTAGAAGGATTTGTTTCTGAAGAAGTAGAAGCAGAAGTTTCTGAAGACGGAGAAGTTGTAGAAGAAGTAGTTATTGAAGAAGTTGCTGAAGAAACAACAGAAGCATAATAACAAATATAATAAAATAATAGGGGAATAAAGCCATTCCCCTGTTCTTGTAAAAATAGAAAAATAAATATGAATTAGGAGGGAAATAAAGTGGCAATTACTACAGCACTTATTAAAGAATTAAGAGAAAGAACAGGAGCAGGAATGCTTGACTGTAAAAAAGCTTTGGAAGAAAATGGCGGAGACATAGAAAAAGCAATTGACTGGCTAAGAGAAAAAGGAATTGCTAAAGCAGCTAAAAAATCTGGAAGAGTAGCAGCAGAAGGATTAGTATTTGCAGCGGTTTCAGCTGACAGAAAAAAAGGTGCAATATTAGAATTCAACTCTGAAACAGATTTCGTTGCTAAAAATGACGAATTTAAAACTTTCGGAGAAAAATTAGTTCAATTATCATTGGAACATGACTTGACAAGTGAAGATGAATTAAAAGCATTTGAATTAGAAGGTAAAAAAGTAGAAGATAACTTAACTGAATTAATAGCTAAAATAGGGGAAAATATGAACATCAGAAGATTGAAACTTGTTTCAACTGATGGATTTATAGAAACATATATTCACCTAGGTGGAAAAATAGGAGTATTATTGAATGTTTCAGGAGAAGCAACACCTGAAAACGTAGAAAAAGCAAAAGGAGTTGCAATGCATGTAGCAGCTATGGATCCTAAATATTTGAATTCAGAACAAGTTACAGCAGATGACCTTGAAAGAGAAAAAGAAATTGCAAGACATCAATTACAGCAGGAAGGAAAACCTGAAAATATAATTGAAAAAATTCTTGAAGGAAAAATGAGAAAATTCTATGAAGAAAACTGTCTTGTTAATCAGAAATATGTTAGAGATGACAGCGTGACTATTGAAAAATTCATAGCCCCTAGTTCAATAATATCATTCGACAGATTTAAAGTTGGAGAAGGAATAGAAAAAGAAGAAGCAGACTTCGCTGCAGAAGTTGCTGCAATGGCAGGAAATTAAAATAAGGGGGATATACCCCTTTATTTTTTAAAAATATTGAAGGAGAATACTTATGCTCAAATATAATAGAATATTATTGAAATTAAGTGGTGAAGCACTTGCAGGAAACAAAGAATTTGGATTTTCAAGTGATGTTTTACAAAGTTTTGCAAGACAGGTAAAGGAAGTTCATGATAAAGGTGTAGAAGTTGCCATAGTAATCGGTGGAGGAAATATCTTCCGTGGAGTGAGCGGAATGCAGGAAGGATTTGACAGGGTAACTGGAGATACAATGGGAATGCTTGCTACTATTATGAATGGACTTGCATTACAGGATGCAATAGAAAGACTTGATATTCCTACAAGAGTATTGACTGCCATTCAGATGCCTCAGGTTGCAGAACCTTTTATAAGAAGAAGGGCTATAAGACATCTGGAAAAGAAAAGAGTAGTTATTTTTGCAGGTGGTACAGGAAATCCTTATTTCACAACTGATTCATGTGGAGCATTGAGAGCGGTGGAAATCCATGCTGATGTACTTGCAAAAGGAACAAAAGTAGACGGAATTTATGATAAGGATCCAATGAAATTTGATGATGCAGTAAGATACGACACTGTAACATTTGATGAAGCGATAAATAAAAATCTTGGTGTAATGGATACGACAGCTTTATCGTTATGCCGTGAAAATGATATGCCTATAATTGTTTTTAATGCCCTTGAGGAAGGAAATATATTAAAAATGGTTCAAGGTGAAAATATAGGAACTGTAGTTGTGAAAAAATAAAAAATATGATATAAAAAATAAAAAAATTAAATTTTTAAAATAAAA
>CALEXX010000063.1 GCA_937925095.1 uncultured Leptotrichia sp. | reverse complement strand
GTGTTAAGCATTCTGTCAGCGTTCATCCTGAGCCAGGATCAAACTCTTCATTCAACTATTTCTTTTCACCTTATTTTTTATCAATTTATCGATGCTTCTTCCGTCTTATTTTTTCTTCCTCTTTTTATTCATGTCTTCCATTGTCCTCTCAACCACTCCCGCAGTTGACAAAAATTATTCTATCAAATTTTACCCCGCCTTGTCAATAACTTTTTTCAATTTTTTTATAAATAACATTTAACGTCATTTGAATCTCATTATTTTAAAGAGATAGAACGTTGTTAAATAATTTGAATTTTTTTATAATTACTTTTTTCTACATTTCAATTAATTACTTTTATTGCTTATTATAATGTATAAAAAGAAAATAGCTGTCCTAATATTTTAGAACAGCTACTATATTTAATAACTTTTATTTACTATTTTGCAAGTTCAACAAAGTATTTCAATGTTCTTACTAATTGAGCTGTGTAAGACATTTCATTGTCATACCAAGAAACTGTTTTAACTAATTGTTTGTCTCCACTTTCGATTACTTTTGTCTGAGTTGCATCAAATAATGATCCATAGTGAATTCCAACTATATCAGAAGATACTAATGGTTCTTCAGTATATCCGAATGATTCATTTGAAGCTGCTTTCATAGCTGCGTTAACTTCTTCTTTAGTAACTTTTTTACCTAAAATTGAGATTAATTCAGTTAATGATCCTGTAGGAACTGGTACTCTTTGAGCTGCCCCATCAAGTTTTCCTGCTAATTCAGGTATTACTAATCCAATAGCCTTTGCTGCTCCAGTTGTGTTAGGAACTATATTTGCAGCTGCTGCTCTTGCTCTTCTGAAGTCACCTTTTCTATGTGGTGCATCTAATGTATTTTGGTCTCCTGTATAAGCGTGGATAGTTGTCATTGATCCTGCTTCAATTCCAAAGTTATCTTGTAATACTTTAGCCATTGGTGCTAAACAGTTAGTTGTACAAGAAGCTGCTGATAATACAGTTTCTGTTCCATCAAGAATTTCATTGTTTACATTAAATACTACTGTTTTCATATCTCCTGATCCAGGTGCTGATATAACTACTTTTTTAGCTCCTGCTTTAATATGTTTTTCAGCTTTTTCTTTAGAAGTGAAGAATCCTGTACATTCAAGAACTACATCTACTCCTAATTGTCCCCATGGTAAGTTTTCAGGGTCTGCATCTGCAAAAGTTTTGATTTCTTTTCCATTTACTACGAAAGCGTTTTCTTTAACTTCGATTTCCCCATTGAATCTTCCTTGTGCTGTGTCATATTTGAACAGGTGTGCTAACATTGCCGCATCTGTCAAGTCGTTAATTGCAACTACATCAAATTCTGGATCGTTTGCCATTAATCTTAATGCCAATCTTCCTATTCTTCCAAATCCATTAATTGCTACTTTAACTGCCATATTCCTATTACCTCCTAAAAAATTTATATATTAATAATTAATATATTTTATCACATGTTGAGTATATCATAATTCTTCTAACTTTTCAATAGATTTAACACATAAAAAACTATATATTGAATCAAGCCCAAATTCATGCTGGATAACAGTATCCACAGTCCCGATGTGTTTTCCGGTATTTTCCCTGTTAAATCTTTTTTTAAAAATTTTATCATAAAGTATACTGACAATGCTAATGTTATAGTTAATATAAGTTGTCCTGCTAAGAAGTATTCCTTATTTATATTTAAAATTCCAAAAAGAACAAGGATGTATTCAATTGCATAAAGTATGCACAATATAAACACTGCCTTTTCTCTTCCCCACAGTTTGCTATATGTCTGTACTCCATCTTCTTCTTCATCACTCTTTCTAGTTTTCCTTCCAATTTCCAGGACAATTCCGTTTAAATAATTTAGTGCAAAAAGAGGAATCAATCCTGTAAAAATATTTTTTTCGTATTTTTCTAGTGATAAATACAATGTTTCTGAAAAATGATGCTGTAAAATATACCCTGTCCCTTTTACTATAACAAGGGTAATAAACATCATTATTACAACATGGGAGAAAGCATAAATTAAAATTCTTTCTGTTAGCCAGTTCTTTATAAAGAATTCCTTTGTCATTAGAAACATATAAACCCACACCAATAGCATGAAATAAATTAATTTAGGATTTATAACGTGTGCAAGAATTATTTGTATTATAATAGTTACAATTCCAATTTTCCCCAATGCTTTTAAGGAAATTATTCCTCTTTGAACAGGTCTGTAAGGCCTATATTTTAAATCTTCTTCATAATCCTTAAATTCATCTGTAATTCTCAGCTGAAAGAAAAACATGAATATTATGATAAATAAGGAAAGCAATTTATACCAGGGCATTGGTATTATATCGATTTCTTTTAAGAAATTTGGTTTTATAATTTTTGAATTATAGAGTAATCCTGTAAAAATATATCCTGACAAAGTAAAAATCAGTACAAAAAATGAGTTTTTTCCTAATGGGAACCTCTCATTCAGATATATTTTTAAGTTTTTTATATTTTCAGTCATTGATTTTTTTGAATTTATACTACTTTGATTCATTTATTTCTCCTTTTTTACTTTAAAGTTTTTCAACTATCTCTTCCAGCTTCTTATAGTCCGTCTTGCTGTTATGCCTCTTATCCATAGGAATTTCAGTTTCAATAATTTTAAATATTTCAAATTTTTTCTTCAGTTCTAAAATTTCAGTATTTTTCAATAAATTTCCTCTATATTCTGAATTTCTTTCAACAAGAAGATAAAGTTTTCCATTTTTTGAAGTCAGTACTGATTTTTTGAGAATTTCACAAAAGGAAAATGCGGTTTCCACTGCAAAGGGATAGTAAATCTTTTCTCCAATCTGTATCCTACCTTTAACTCTTCCTAGTAATACTAACTGGCCATTACTATTAATATACCCCATATCTCCTGTTCTATGCCATTTTTCATCAGGATTTTTTTGAACATTTAAATATCCATTTACTACATTTTCACCCTTTACAAGTATTTCTCCTCTAACTTCTGAATTAATTTCTACATTGTTATTTTCTTCTGCAAAATTTCTATCCAGTTCCTTTACCTGTATTTCTTCTATTTTAAGTTCCAATCCTTCAACTATTTTTCCTGCAAGAAGACCATTACCATTTTTCATACTTTTAATATCATCTTCTGTTATATCTTTAAAATTTAGCCTTGATATTGGTTCTGCTTCTGAGGCTCCATATAATGCGTTGATCTCCGCATTTATAAATGTTTTTCTGATTTTCTCCATAAGCCGTGGAAATACAGGTGCTCCACCAGTGTATACTTTCTGAACATTATTCAGCTGTATCCCATCTTTTTTACAGCACTCGGTAATATTTTCAAAAATTACAGGAGGAAGAATAATATTTTCTATATTATTTTTCCTTATACACTGTACAATATCCTGAAATTTTGATTCAGAAGGTTTCTCCCAGTTTATGTCAGGAATAAACACAGTCGCTCCCGCAGCCATATGGGAAAGCAGAAATATTGGAAAGGAGGAATACACCGCTGTTCCTTCCTGAAATTTCAGATTTTTTTCAAGTACATTATGCTGGCCAAGCAAAAATCCATGCGTTCTCATTATAATTTTAGGAAATCCTGTACTTCCACTAGTAAAACTAATAAGTGCAGGTGTATTTTCATCTATTTCCTCATACTCTATATTATTTGTAATCTTTGTTTTTTCAGATTCTTCTATTATTTTTTCATAGTTGATTTTTTTACCGATTTTTCTTATACCTTTTAGAAAAAATCCCTTTAAAAGAGTTTTTCCACTTCCAATTATTCCTTCAGGGGAAATCATTTCACAGCATCTGTTTATATGCTCAATACCTGCATACGGATCGATAAACACAGCCTGCAATCCCATTTTAAATATAGCTGTCAGAATAAGATAAAATTCTATTCCGATAGGAACAAAAACTACAACTTTATCTCTCTTTCTGAATTTTTTCTCCTTTAAATAGGAATATATTCTGTCAGATTTGTCATCAAATTCGCTAAAGGTAATCTTATTACCTTTTTTTTCATCTATTAGTGCAGTTCTTTCAGGATATTTCTCCCTCAGTTCCTTCATTTTACTTATTATTGTCATATTTCACCTTTCAAAATATTCTGATATTTTTATAGTTCCTTTATAAATAAAGTATATCTTCTTAGCATGTGCCCCAGCTGTAACCCTATATTTTTAGATATATTGCTTTCATGCATCAATGCGTATATGACATTTTCATATCCTTCCTTTTCTGCCTCTTCAACAAGAGAATTTATAAGAATATACCCCATTCCTTTTCCATTATATACAGGAGAAACAGCTATTGTTTTAAGAATCATTGTCTCTATTTTCCCTTTATATCCAAGTTCTGTATAATCAGGTATTCCAAATACATAACCAATAAGTTCATCTTTAAGATAAAGCATTTTAAAAAATTTTTTTACAATTTTATCTTCATAGCTCATGTACATCTTTAAAAATATTTCCCTTTCCAGTTCAGAATATAGAAAGTTATTTTTAAAAGATTCCACTGTCAGATTGTAAACATCATTTAAAACTGTAAGTAAATCCTTACCTTCAGCTGATTCTATCCTTATATCCCTATAATAGTCGAATTTTTTCAGCCTTTCCATTTTTTTATTCAGATTTTTTCTTCCCTCAGAATTCATACCTTCCATTACTGTGGAAATATACTCTGCCAAATGTTTAAAACCAATTTCTTCAAACAATGATACATAATAATCTTCATTCCACGGTTCAAGTAAAAATCTTCTTCCATTTCCTTTTTCAGTTACGTATCTATATGTATTCCATGTAGTCCCATTTAAAGGCCCTATTATTGTTTCTATTCCTTCTTTTTTAAGGCTTTCAAATATTTCATTGAAAATATTTTTTTCATCTTTTCTATATTTTTCAAATATATTTACATTTCCTATATATGATGTTTTTTTCCCATTGAAGTCTGGCCGATTATGCCATAAATTTAAACTCCCCGCCATTTCATAATTTTCATTATGTATAACTACTATTTCTGATGGACGTTCTATCATTATTTTCTGCGTTTCTTCCTGAGAGACATTATTGTCCGTAATATATTCCTTAATTTCTTTATATCTTTTTATTTTCATATATTATCAGCTGCTTTCTTTTAAGTTTTTTGTGAAACTCATTTAAAATATAATTTATAATTTTCATACTTAATATTTCTAATCCTATTTTTGAATTTTTCAAAATTTTTATTACAATTTTACTCTTCGATATTTCTTTATCTATAACATTCCTATCCCAAGCAGTACCACTGAATAGCAGAAAACTATTCCGGAAGTTATAAAGACTTTTGTTTCTCCGCTAAGTTCCTTTTCCTTTTCAATCATATAATATATTTTCATAACTGTTTCATATGCAAATATTCCCGCAAATATTAGAACTATTACTCCTGCCAGCATTTTAAAATCCAAAATTCTAGATAAAATAATATAATTTATTATGAAGAAAAGCAGAGCCTTTCCTATACTTCCCATCAGAAATTTCATCCTGAATGTTTCCCTGTTTATATTTCCTGCATTGTCTCTTATTAAATTTATAATTCCAAAATGCAGTGAAAAGGAAAATATATAAATTAGAAATAATTTATCCTTATCCATTACTATACTTAATGCAAGCCATATGGATGTAGTAAAGGCAATTGTCAGAAGCCCCTTCAGTGAATCTTTGACCTGTCCTTCAACCTTAGGAGTAATATGGTAATATCCTAGATACATAATAAGAGGTGGTACAAGCCATTTTATTCCTCCCATTATCATGATTATATAAAGAAAGAATAAGCTTGCAGTCTGTGCCACCCTTGTAAGTGTTGTCTTTTTCCTGTTTAATATTATAATTACAAAAAGTATTACTATTACCCAAAATTTATACATAAGCTCTTTTTCAGGCAAATAAAGGTTCAGCCTCAGAAACATATATACAAAAAATGGTACAAAAAGATTGTCCAGACCATTCCATGAAATAATTTCAAGAATCATTGTAAGAATGCTTAACAGTAAAGAAACTAGCACAATGTTTATACTTCCAATATCACTGAAAAATAGAAAAAAATTTATACATATGAAGTATGTTGTCAGAAAAAATGTTACTGAACCTTCTATTGACTTTGTTCCAAATCCTGTATTAAATTTGTATTTGCTATAAAATTCCCCTATAAGAGCAGCGAATGCATCAGAAAACATCAGAATTATAAGTGGAAGAGCATACATTACCTTATTATCACTTGAAACAAGCCATAAGCCCAAAATACTCATAATAAAGTATATATCTCCGAAAGTTTTTCTATTTTTTGTTTCCAGCACCTTTTTAAATCCTGTCACCTTATGTTTCATAACCCTTATGGAGACGAGCAATACAAGAAATACTACCCCAAGTATTATAACTGAACTTTTTCTTTCAAAGATAAAAGGAAGAGTCAAGCCTCCAATTCCTGAACCTATATGCAAAATCTTCCTTATAAATTCTGAATTAAGTTTTTCACTTTTTTCAAGTTTGTTAAGCAGAAGAAAAAATAGTATAAAAGCCACTAGAACTAGTATAATTTTAATTATTTCCATTTTTTATCACCTTTTCCACTACAAAATCTGTATAGAAAAATGTCATATCCCTTTTGTGAAGTCTACTATCAAGTTCCTTCATTCTTTCGAATTTTTTCATATTTTTTTCTTTTCCGGTAACTGCTATTTCACTATCTGTCTCTTTATAAGCAAGTTTTTCTGAATTTCTTTCAACTATTAGGTTCCAGTATGCCAGTAAGGCATTGTCTTCAGCGTTGTCATAAATTTTTTCCATTAATTTGCTGTAATTTTCAGCTGACATATACTCAAATATATCGCTTAAGTTAAATTTATTTATTTTATAATCAATCTTATCCAGATATTCTTCAACAGAACTTTGTATAATTTCCACCTTATGAAGATTTTTTCTGATTTTATCAAAATTTTCTTTTCTCAGAAAATAAGGGAGACAATCCTTACGGTAATTTCCCGTCAGAATATAGTTAATATAAGGATTTTCATATGGATTCAGCTCACAGAGGGCGTATCTGCTTCTTTCCTTCATTTCTTCAGAAATATTTTTTTCTGCATATCTGAAAAATTCCTTATCTCTTCCCAGTTTCCCAACTATATATTTTGAAAAGAATAGCTTAAACATCAGTTTCCATCTGAAATTATTCCAATACTTATTGTAATACTCCATTCTTTCCTGCCCGGATTTCTTTTCAAGAAGTTTTTCTACACGTTTTTTACTATGCACGAAAGGAAGTATTTTTTCCCTGAAAATTTTAAAAAACTTCTCAAATTTTCCTGTATGAATTATTCCGTTTTCAATTGATTCTCTGTTAAAATCCCAGTATTCCTTCACTTCTTTATCAAGATTTTCTCTTATCCTGTCATACATTTCAATTCTTCTGTCAGATTTTGTAACTCCCATGAACTCAAGTATTTCTTCATATGACAGGCTGTTAAAAACTTCCATTTTTATTTTAGCAAGCGCTATTTGCGGAAAACTTATATCAAGTGCCACTACTTTCTTTGGATTTTCTGAAAGCATGGAAAATACATTATCTCCTGCTGACAGTATTCCAAAACATATATCATTTTCCTGTATATTAAGACTTTCCAGTAAAACCTCCGTATCTTCCCAGCATTGGGAATATCTTATCAATGAAAAATCAACTCTATTTTCTTTTACTTCACTTTTCACCTATACTTCCTCCAAATTTTTCTGTATAAATTTTCTTTTCTAATCTTTTCTCTTATTTTATATTTCATCCAATTTTTTTATTATCCCCGTACTTCCGTCAAACTGAACAAAATCCCCTGTTTTTAATGCAGTTGTTGCTCCCTGAACTCCAACTATGGCAGGTATATTCATTTCACGTGAAATAATTGCACTGTGGGATAAAAGACTTCCCTTTTCCACTATAAGCCCCTTTAATAAAGGGAAAATCATGACCCAGCTTGGATCCGTAGACTTTGTAACAACAATATCCCCATCTTCAACTTCTGTATTCATAGGATTTAATACAATTTTCACCTTCCCCTTGACTACTCCTTTGCTGCACCCTGTTCCTCTAAGAATATTTTTATCTCCCTGTTCATTTCCTGTCAAATCTTCATAATGGAAGTTTTCCCCTAAAAATCCCCTCGTTAAAAATCTGTCAGGAAGAACAGCTTCTTCTTCATATTCCCTATATTTTTCCTTTCTTAAATCTACCAGCTTTTTCAAATCTGTATCAATTAATGCCCCGTCTATCAGTCCAAAAATTTCGTCAATTGTCAGATAAAATACATCTCTTTCATGAGTTATTATATTTTCTTCCTTCAGGTAAGTTCCCATTTTTTTCATAATTTTTCTGACCATGCCAAAAACCTTTGTTCTTTCATATCGCAGATTTTCCCTTAATCGGATAAATTTTTTTGCATAGGATACTGTTTTTTTCAGTATAAATTTTTTCAATGGACTGATTTTAAGATTTTCATATATTTTATTCTGTTCTTCTGAAATATTTCTTTTACTGTGTTCACCTGATTCCTTTGTCATTGAAATCGAATATATCATCCTGATCAGAAATAACGGATCCTCCCTCAATGTCAATGCTTCAAGCTTCAGTTCATGTACTGTCCTGTCTCCAAATTTTTCCATATATTCTTCCAGTAATATGTTAAATTCTTCATTCCCAGTTAAATTTTCAATATTAATGTCTGTTGCAGCCTTTTCAATTATCCCTTTTATTTCATTCTGTAAAGCTTTATCCTTTTTTATTATATTGCTCATTTTCATAATATATTTTGAAGGCTCAACACTTATCATGTCATTTCCTTCCTGAGCAATAAGAATATTGTGTACTTCTTCAAAATTTTCCTTTATATATTTTTCGGCTACTTTTTTTGAAAGACCAAACCATACCATTACAAGAAAGTCATTTATAATAGGAATTTCCCAGTTTTTCAAAAATTTATTTTCAAGAAATTTATAATATTTTTTCAAGTCCTTTACACTTTTTTCTTCCAGCCTGCTATTTTTACCATTGAGGTTTTCATCTATAAGTCTATAAAATTTTTTAGCCTTATCCTCAATCAGAAACATATTTAGGAATAATGTTGTCCCTGCCTTCAGTTTTTCAATCTTGTTTCTGAATTTTTCCCACGGAAACATTTTTTCTTCAGCTTCCAGAAGGTTTTCGTTTATATCTTCTTCAGACAGTTCCTTTTTCACCCCCATCATCTGCTCCATAAATTTACTGTTATTACGTGAATTAGGAAATAGCATGAGAAGTTTGTACCAGTTTATCAGATTATAGTAAACCCTTCCCTTCAGGAGTCCAAGCATATTGTCATATACAACCTGATAGCTTTCTACAACCTTCGGAGGTACTCCCGTAATTTCTGAAAATCTTTTATATACGTCAGAATAGGCTTTTCTTATAAAGCTGAAGGTAAGAGGAAGTGTAATTTCAGGATAGCTTTCTACAATATTGCTGTTGTCCCATATTGTTGTATTTGATGTTTTTTCATTTGATTTTTTTAACGTAGTTACAGGTCTTGACTGCAATATATAAAGTTTTCCCTTTTCAAATGCCCATTCCATATCCTGAGGTTTTCCATAATATTTTTCAATATTTATGATATTTTCACCCAGTTCCTGTACTTCGCTGTCATTTAATACTTCATCTTCAATATTTATTTCTTCTGTTTTTATTTTCTTATTTTCAAAATCTAAAACCTGTCTTATTTTTTTAGTTCTTATTTCCTTTTTTATTTCCTTTGTTTTCTTATTATATATAAACAGGTCTCCATTTTCATCTCCGTCAACTATACTCGTTCCCAATCCATAAGTACCTGAAATTACAATTTCATCATAATTTCCATTTACAGGATTTACACTGAATCCGACTCCAGCCTTTTCAGAATTTACCATTTCCTGAATTATTACTGCCGGAACATTTATTTCATTGTTTATTTTTCCTTCTTTTCTATATTTCATGACATGATTTGAAAAGGAAGAAATCCATACTTCCTTCACTTTTTCAATTATATTTTCCTTTTTTACATATAGATATGTTTCAAACTGACCTGCAAATGAAAAATTACTGCTGTCTTCCTCTATTGAAGAAGATCTTACAGCATAATAGCTATTGTTTTCTGCTATGTTTTCTATTTCTGCCAAAAATTCTTCCTTAATTTTATGCTCTTTTATGACTTTTATTATATTTTCTATCTTTCTTTCTGTTTTTTTATCAAATATACTGTTCCAGTCACTTATTTCATCTTCATTTCTTTCTTTTCTGTTATATTCTTTTATCTCATCTAATATTACTTCCCTGAAATATTTATTTGTAACTACTGAAAATTTAGGCACATTAAATCCCTGAACTGCCAGTTCAAGTAAATTCTGTGCCTTTTTTCCTATTTTTTCTTCAAAATTCATTTTTTTAGTATAATCTTTTGTTTTTTCAATATTATAGATATATTTCATTCTTCTGTCCCCTTTCAAAGATGAAATCAAAACTTATTTTTCAAGAAACTCCTTCATATCTTCAGGTAATGATATTTCTATTTCCATTTCCTTCTTTGCTGCAGGATGAGTGAACTTTACCCTGTAGGCATGTAAAAACTGTCTTTTTATTCCTTTTTCAGGATTCAGCCCATTTCCATAAAGTTCATCACCTGTAATTGTATGGCCTATGGACTTTAAATGTACCCTTATCTGATGCGTTCTTCCTGTAAAAAGCTCACATTCTACAAGTGTCACATTCTTATCTTTAAATTTTTTTATAGGTTTTACTACAGTTTTTGCATACTGCCCTCTTTCATCTATAATCCTCTGCAAATTATCTCCATCCCTATAGATAGGCTTTTCTATAACAATTTCCTCATCAGAATCAATAATTCCGTCAACTATCGCCATATATTTCTTTTCAAATATTGAAAAATTCTGTAAAAAAGCCTGGGCAAAGCTGTTTTTTGTTATTATTATAAGTCCTGATGTGTTCATATCAAGCCTGTTGTAAAATCTCGGTACCATTTCCTTGCCATATTTTTCCTTAAAATAATACACTATCCCATTTGCAAGGGTAAAATCAGCCTTTTTTTGTGTAGGATGAGTCAGAAGGAAAGGTTCCTTGTTTACTATCATTATGTCTTCATCTTCAAATACTATATCAAGATTCAGTTTTATTGGCTTTATATCTGTCCCCTTTTCCTTTTCAATTACCCTCAGTATACCGCTTGAAGGAAGTTTTTTTGTAGTCCTTACCTTTTTCCCATTTAGGAATACCTCCACATTTCTAAGACTTCTCCCTGAATAATTCTGAACTTCCCTCAGGTACTGGGATATTTTCATTCTCTGATATTCCTTTTCCAGTCTAAATTTTTTCATTTTTTTATACTACCTCATAATTTATAATTTCTTTCTTTTAAGTTAAGACAATTTTTCCAGTTAAAAGGCTTCTATTAAGTTACCCTTTTAAATTTGCTATTTCCTGCTCCCATTTTGCAATTTTTTTCTTCGCCTGTATTATTTTAACTTCAAGAACCTTTATTTTTTCTTCTGTTGTAAGCTCATTTTTCAAGCTTTTTTCAATTTCATCTATTTTCTTTGAAGGCTCTTCAGCTTCAATAATTTCAATTACCTGTTCTTCAGGTATTTCATTGCTGCTTATATATTTTATTGTTCGTACAGATAATTCTTTAATTTTATCATTATGATATTTTAAAAATATTTTATATCTTTGTATTTCTCTGTAAACAAAGTCCTTTTTTAGCCCAAGATTAAGAAACCAGCCATTGAATGCACCATTTTTATTATTTGCCAGAAGTTCCTGAGTTTCAAATAGTATTTTTCCTAGTTCTATTGTATTTCTCTGTATCTGCATTATATTTCTTTTAGCTATTTCTTCTTTTTTTAGAAGCTCGTTTCTTATAAAATCATCTTCAATTCCATAAAATTCAAAATCAAAGTTACTTGTATTTTCCACTGTCTGCTGAAATTTATTTCTTTTTTCTAAAATACTGTTAATACTCATTTTCTTCCTCCTCCTCTAAAAATTCGTCAACAAGATTTTTATAATCTATCGCCGCATTGGAATAACTTCTATAGGAAAATATATCCTTCTGCTGTTTCATTGAATTTAGTATATTCTGGTCTTCCCTCACTGAAATTTCAGAAAATTCATTATTGGAAAAATATTTCATAAGTTCATCTTTTGTTTCCTTGTAGACTATTGTATTCTGTTTTGTCTGCACAAGGAATATCTTTCTTATTTCAAGCTTTGGATTAATTACCCTTGAAATATCATACATATTAAGTAAATCTGCCAGTCCATTTATATCTATAGCTGAACTTTTAGAAGGGGCAAAAATATAATCAGTTGCCTTTAAAACTGCTTTTGTAAGGTTATTTACAGTCCCCTCTGTATCAAATATAACATAATCATAGTCTTCAAACAGATAAAGTATATTTACAATGCTGTCAATTTGAGACTGTGCATCCTGATTTTCAACTATAAAATAGCTGTCCATTTTATTTAACTCAGCATCTGAAATTATTATATCAATCCCATTTTTTTCTACTATATATTTTTTTAAATCAAATACATTTAATTTTTCATACTGCTCTTTTATTAAATGAAATAATGTATTTTCGTTTTTCAATCCCAGATACACTGAAACTGCTCCTCTTGCATCAGCATCAATTAACAGAACTTTTTTACCTCTATTATGCAAAGCATATGAGATATTTACCGCCGTTACTGTCTTTCCTGCTCCACCTTTCGGATTAACAACAGAAATTATTTTCATTTTTTCCTCCATTTTTATATTTTATATTGTCGCACGCGTGCGATAATATTTTTCATTTAATTATATTATACCTTAATAATCTATTTTTTTAAAGTAAATATGAAAATGTATAATGTTAGTTATTTTGTGAGAAATCAATAAAAAAAGAGCTGTTTAAAGGAAAAATAATTTATTATATATAAAACCATATTTTTTCATTTACTAAAATTTCACTCATATAAAACAGTCATTCATTAAGGAAAAGTCAAAAACTCGCCTAAAGCTCGAACAGTTAACTTTTCCTAAATTCATTTCCTGTTTTACATTGTAAAATTTTAAATAATTCAAAAATATAGGTTTTATCTGATTCAATATGCTTTTCCTAATTTAATCAGCTCCTCTGTATTTAATTTTTCCTCAAAATAACTAACATTTTACCTTCTTCAAATGTTACTTTACATTCATCAAAGATTATTATGTTACTGACAAGACGGGAAATTTTTCTTTCTACATCAAGATTGAAAGTTTCATATTTAAATCCTTTTAATGTCAGGTTTTTTATTATTTCATCTAATGGAATTATTGAAAATCCATAATCTTTCCTATTATTTATCGAAAAAGATTCATCCTTATAAAAAATTTCTTCATCTTCTGATAAAATTGTAATATTAGGATAATTTTCCATAAGAAATAAATTACTTAATGTTAAATCTATTCTTTTTCCTAAAGCACCTAAAATATTAATAGTTTCATATCTTTGTCCATTCTTCTTTTCCAGTTCATCTATTTTTTGCAGAATTAATTCAAAATCAGTATAATCCTTTTCAGGATTATATTTCACTATATTTATCCCCTGTGTTTTGAAGTATTCCAGAACAGGATTATCTATTGAATCTAGATCACCTATTATATAAGATGGATTCTTCCTGTATTTATATGCATAGTTTGCTCCCCCGTCTGCACATAGAAGAACTGTATCTCCATCAAATAAACTGTCCATAAACTCCTGCGAATATTTATATTCTCCATTTAAAAATACAACTGCCTTCATGTCATCATCCTCTTTTGTGTAAAATTTCTATATTTTCTCATTTTGTTATCTAAAATTAATTAATTTTACAAAAAAACATGACCCCGAAAATTCTTATATTTTACATTTTTAATTTTCATAGGTCATGTCTATATTCACCTCTTATTTTACATTTTTAAGTTTTTATGTGAGATATTTCTAAAATAATGCTACTGTCTCAATTCTGCCATATAATCCTTTTTCATTTTAGCCAAAATCTTGTCAATAATGTCATTTATTTCCTTTTCTTCAAGAGTTTTAGAGTCATCTCTTAACAGAATACTTATCGCCACACTCTTTTTACCAGGTTCTACTCCTATTCCCTGATAAATATCAAATAATTCCACTTTTTCAACCTTTTTGTCTATTTTTTCAATTGTTTTCAGAACATCCCCAACCAGTATATTTTCATTCATTACAAGGGCAAGGTCTCTTGGAACTGCAGGATATTTAACAATTCCCTGATAAACAAATGGTTTATTTATGTACTTTTTAATTAGCTCAATGTTAAATTCAGCAACTAATATAGTTTTTTTATTCAATCCAAAGTTTTCAAGAACATCAGGGTGTATTTCCCCAAAACTTCCTATGTATTCTTTTCCGACAAATACATCAGCTGACCTTCCCGGATGAAATTCAGTCTGTACAGATCTTTTTATTGAAAAACTTTGAAATTTCAATTTTGAGAAAACTTCTTCCACAATTCCTTTTAAATCATAAAAGTCATAGTGAACAGGTTTTGGATTCCATAAAGTTTTGTCATTTTCACCTGCCAGAATAATTCCCACTTTTATATCTTCTTTTGCAAGTTCTTCAGCTTTTTCAAACGTTCTGCTTACTTCAAAGAATCTTATATTTGAGACATTTCTGTTCATATTATCCTTGGCATTTTTTATAAGACTGTACAGTAATGTAGGTCTCATTGTAACAAAGTCCTCTGTTATCGGATTTGAAATATCAATCAGTTTATCTTCTGAAACTCCTGTAAACTTCAGTTTCTGCAATGCATCTTTAGGAATAAAGCTGTAATTTATAACTTCCTTCAATCCTACGCTTGCACATATAGTTTTTACCTTATCAGTAAGTTTTGTAGTATCAAGAGTTGAATTCTTGTTTATATCCACCCTTGGAAGGATATTTTCAATGTTATCAAAACCGTACATTCTTATTACTTCTTCAAAATAATCCTGTTCAAGTTCCAGATCTCCTCTATATGAAGGAGCTGTAAGAGTAAGTGTATCCCCATTATCTTTAACATCTATCTCAAGGTTTCTCAAAATTTCTATTACTTTTTCCCTAGGAATAACTTTTCCGACAAATCTGTTAAGTCTTTCAAAATTAAGTTCTGCTACTTTATTTTCATGCGGAACAGGATAAACATCCACATAACCGTTTAGAATTTCCCCTCCTGCCACTTCCTGTATAAGATTTGCAAGTCTGTTTATTACTTTTATTGAATCTTCTACATCAATTCCTCTTTCAAATCTGTATGAAGAATCACTTGATAAAGTCAGTCTTCTTGAAGTTTTTCTTACATTCTGAGGATTAAACTGTGCAACTTCCAGAAGAATATTTTTCGTATTATCTGTAACTTCCGAATCAAGTCCTCCCATAACACCACCAAGGGCAAGTATCTTCTTACTGTCACATATTACAATGTCACCATCTTCAAGTTCTCTTTCCTGCTCATCAAGAGTTACAAGTTTATCACCTTTTACCGCTGATTTTACTTTTATTTCATTTCCCTCAATTTTATCAAGGTCAAAAACATGGTTAGGGTGATTCATTTCCATAAGAATAAAGTTTGATACATCAACTATATTGTTAATACTTCTAAGACCAACAGCTTCAATTCTTTCCTTAAGCCATTTTGGACTTTCCTTTACTGTCACATTTTTCAGTATTCTTGTCACATATCTTCTGGAAAGATTGCTATCTTCTATGCTTACATTTACATTGTCTGATGTTTTTTCTGAAATTTCACTTTTTATTTCAGTTTCAGGATATTTCAGTTCTTTACCGTAATATGCTGAAAGTTCCCTTGCAATACCAATGTGCGAAAGGCAGTCAGGTCTGTTTGGAGTTATTTCCAGTTCAAATACAGTATCATTTATTCCAAGATAGTCCTTAAAAGGCACTCCTATCGGTGCATCTTCAGGAAGTATTATAATTCCATCCTTGTCGCTTCCTATTCCAAGTTCTACTTCGGAACAGAGCATTCCACACGATTCTTTTCCTCTTATTTTACCTTTTTTTATAACAAAATCTTCACTCAGCCTTGCCCCTATCTGTGCCAACACCACTTTATCCCCAGCTTTATGATTTGAAGCTCCACACACAATCTGAAGTATTTCTTTACCATTATCCACTTTACATACTGTCAGATGATCAGAATCAGGGTGCATTTCTTTCTCAATAATCTTTGCAGTCACAACATTTTCCAAGTTACTTCCTGCTATCTCTATTTTTTCAACTTCCTGTCCTATCATAGTCAGGGCGTTTTCCATTTCGTTTATTTCTATTCCGTCTAAATCTATATATTGCTTTAACCAATTTAAAGAAATTAGCATTTTTCCTCCTTAATTTTCATTTTCTGGTACCATTACAGTACATTTTTTCAATTTTCTGGAATTTAAAATCATTTTCCCTCAATGGATAAGATTTATAATCCTATTTTAAATTAGAACTGATCTAAAAATCTTACATCATTATCATAAAATGCCCTTAAATCATCAATTCCGTATTTTAACATTGTAATTCTTTCAAGTCCAAGTCCAAATGCAAATCCTTGATATTTCTTAGGATCTATTCCCACTCCTTCAAGAACTTTTGGATTTACCATTCCGCTTCCAAGAATTTCAAGCCATCCAGTTCCCTTACATACTCTACATCCTTTCCCTTTACATACACCACATTCAACATCCATTTCTGCCGAAGGTTCTGTAAATGGGAAAAAGTGAGGTCTAAATCTTACATTTCTTTCTTTTCCGAATATTTTCTTTACAACATTTTCAAGTATTGCCTTAAAGTTTGCGAAAGAAACATCTTCCCCTATCATAAGTCCTTCCATCTGGTGGAACATAGGAGTGTGAGATACATCATAATCAGGTCTGTAAACCTTTCCAATAGATACCATTCTAAAAGGAGGCTTTCTATCAAGCATGTATCTTATCTGCATTCCTGAAGTCTGCGTTCTAAGCACTACATCATCCTGAATATAGAAAGTGTCTGATACTTCCCTTGAAGGGTGTGTTTTTGGAATGTTCAATGCATCAAAATTATATTTTACATATTCAATTTCAGGTCCGTCAACAATGTCAAACCCCATATCAGAAACTATTTCCTTTATTTCAGCAACAGTTTTTGTCAATGGATGAAGGGATCCTTCATTTGCTTTTCTTCCAGGTAATGTAATATCTATAGTTTCATTTTTCAGTCTTTCCTGTTTTGCCATTTCCTTTAATGTATTAAGTTTTTCATCAAAACTATCCTGCAGAACAGTTTTCAGTTCATTTGTTACTTTACCAAATTCAGCCCTTTTTTCAGCTGCAATTTCTGCCATTCCTTTCATTATGGCTGTAAATTCTCCCTTTTTACCTAATATCTTTACCTTCAGGTCATTCAGCTCATCAAGCTTTCCTACATTATTAAGTTTTTCCAGCACGTCCTCTCTTAAACGGGACAGTTTTTCCAACATATTTCCTCCTTAATTTATACTAAACATTTATACTTCCGTTTTATATATATTATTTTCTTTTTATATTTAACTTAGATTATATCACAATTTATAACTAATTTGTACCTTTAAGACAATTATTAATTGAAAAAGTTTTATATTAATGTTATTATCAGTTAGGAGAGAAATTCATATTCAGAAAGGACAATATGAAAATAATATACGTTATACTTGGATTTGTTTCTATGGGATTGGGAATTGCCGGCTCTTTTCTGCCTGGACTTCCTACAGTGCCTTTTCTTCTTCTGGCCAGTTTCTTTTTTGCAAGAGGTTCTGAAAGATTTCATAGGTGGTTTACTCAAACAAAGATATATAAGAATTATCTGGAAAATTTTGAAAAAAATAGAAGTATGACCCTAAAAGTAAAAATAGGATTATTGTGCCTATCGAGTACGATGATTGCTTTTCCAATTTTTTTTGTAAAAAATAACTATTTACGATTAGTACTTATTCTAGTTGTAATATTTAAATATTACTATTTTATATTCTGTATAAAAACTTCAAAACCGGATAAGTAATACAAAAAAACTATCTCAGAAATGACTCTTACGCCTTTTATGAGATAGTTTTTTCTATATAATATATTTTATTTTTTAAAATGGCGGAAGTAGAGGGACTCGAACCCACAAGACGTTTAACCGCCCACAGCTTTCCAAGCTGCTGCCCTACCATTAGGCGATACTTCCGCAAAATTACTTACAGAAGTCATTATACTAAACTTATACTTAAAAGTCAATGGTATGACAGAATTATTTGATTTTATTTAAAGAAATATCCTTATACTTTGGTATTCTTACATTTTTCAATATTACTTCCTGGTCTGAATTTAAAAATTATTTCCTGTTTTTTTCCTAATTTCATCACATTTTTAGGCGATTACTACTAAATGATTTCTGTAATCACTTTAACAATTCAGTTTCAGGCTTTATAGTATACTTTCTATTTAAATATAATAAGTAGAACTCCCGCTGCAACTGCAGATCCTATTACTCCGGCAACATTAGGTCCCATTGCGTGCATAAGAAGAAAGTTGCTTGGATTTTCCTCCTGGCCTATTTTCTGTACAACCCTCGCTGCCATAGGCACAGCAGAAACTCCTGCCGCTCCTATCATAGGATTAACTTTTCCACCACTCAGTTTACACATTATTTTCCCAAACAGTACTCCCCCCACAGTTCCAAATGCAAAGGCAAATAATCCTAACGCCAATATTTTCAGCGTTGTAACATTTAGGAATGTATGGGCATTTGCTGTAGCTCCTACTGTTACTCCAAGTACAATTGTTATACAATAAAGCATCGCACCTTTTACATGTTCAACAAGGTTTCCAACTACTCCAGATTCCTTTATAAGATTTCCTAACATCAGCATTCCTATAAGAGGAGCTGCAGAAGGTATAAGAAGTGTGACTATTATTGTTACTGCTATAGGAAATAAAATTTTTTCACCTTTACTTACTTCCCTCAGCTGCACCATTTTTATCTGTCTTTCTTTTTTTGTTGTAAGCAGTTTTATTATTGGTGGCTGTATTATAGGCACTAATGCCATATAGGAATACGCTGCAACTGCTATTGGACCAAGCAGAGCCGGTGCCAGTTTTGTTGTTGTATAAATTGCTGTTGGACCGTCAGCTCCTCCTATTATTCCTATGGAAGCAGCTTCCCTTCCTGTAAGTCCTAACATGATTGCACCTATAAATGCAATGAATATTCCCAATTGTGCAGCCGCTCCAAGTAATAGACTTTTAGGATTGGCAATCAGCGGACTAAAATCAGTACTTGCACCTATTGCCAAAAATATCAATGGAGGATATATACCAAGTTTTACTCCCTGGTACAGATAATATAATAATCCTCCAGGTTCCATCATCCCTTCATTTGGAACTCCCGGCAGGTTCACAAGAAGCATTCCGAAAGATATGGGTAACAGTAAATATGGCTCATATTTTTTTCTTATTGCAAGATACAGTAAAATAAGTGCAACTATTATCATTATAAACTGCTGCCACGTCAGCATGGCCAGTCCAGTTGTACTATAAAGTGTTTTCAGTAACTCCATTTCCTTCTCCTTTCGTAACTATGACAAACTGATAAGTAATGCCCCAGTTTCCACAGTATCTCCTTTAGATATATGTATTCCTTCCACAGTAGCATCTACAGGGGCAACTATAGGATTTTCCATTTTCATTGCCTCAAGTACTATCAATGTTTCTCCTGCCTTCACCTTCTGCCCTGGAGAAACATTCACGCCTACTACAAGTCCTTGCATAGGTGCTTCAACTCTTATATTTCCTACCCTTTGTTCTGCTCCCTTATCCTCTGGTTTTTCCGGCTTTTCTTCTTTTATAGTCTCAGGCTTTTTATCTTCAATTTTTCCTTCCTTTTCACTCACTGCTTCCAGTTCTACTTCATAAACTTTATCTCCAATTTTTATTTTATATAATTTTATCATAATAATCTCCCTGCAAGTTATATTTACGTTCATTCAGGATAACGTATAATCCTTATTTTATGTTTTCCCGTTTACTAATTTACTTCCCTTATTGATCTTACCTTTATATAGGCATTGTCAATTTCTCCGGCTGCATCTATAACTGCAGCTGCAACAGCCGCAAGCATTTTCTCATCCTTAATGTCTTCCGGTCCTATTTTCTTTCCTTCTGATGTAGAATTTTCTGATGAAACAGAAAATACATCTGCTAATGGTTTAACTGTAACTTTTTTATTCTCAGTTACTTTCTTTTCAGAAGGAAGATATTTTAAAAGGGATAGTATAAAAGAAATCAGAATCAAAACTAAAAATACTGTCAGCATACTCACTACTGTTATAACTAGTGAGTCTCCAAACGTTATCGGAGCATCTCCATATATTATTTTCATTCATTTCTCCTTTCACTTAAAACACTACATTTATAGTCTGTACTTTTATTTCCTCTTCAGGATTATTACGTTTTTCAAAATATGTCTGTGCCACCTGAGGGAACATTGCGTAAGTCAGTACATCCTCTTCGTTTCTGGCAAGATTTCCCACTTCTTTTTTTATTTCGTCATATTCATTAGTTAAAAGATCTGCAGGTCTTCCAGTAAATACTTCCTCATCTCCTATTATTTTTTTCTTCATTTCCTCTGAAATAGGAACAGGTGATTTTCCGTACATTCCCCTTACATAATCCTTTATTTCCTTAGGTATCATCTTGTATCTTTCTCCTGTCAGGACATTGAATACCGACTGGGTTCCAATCATTTGGCTCATAGGTGTTACTAATGGTGGATAACCAAGGTCTTCCCTTACTTTTGGAATTTCCCTCAGCACATCTTCATATCTGTTTTCCGCCTTCTGTGCTTTTAGCTGTGAAAGCATATTTGAAAGCATTCCACCTGGAAGCTGATATTCTACTATGTTTGGTTCTGTACACAATGCCTGAGGATTTAATGTTCCTTTATCAAGATATTTTTTCCTTATCGGTTTAAAATATTCTGCAATTTCCTTTAACAGACTAAGATCAATTCCTGTATCATGTTCTGTTCCCTGAAGGGTTCTTACAAGGGATTCCGTAGTTGGCTGGGAGGTTCCTCCTGAAAGTGGTGAAATTGCAGTATCAACTATATCTATTCCCGCTTCCACTGATTTCAGATTTGTCATTGCTCCTAGCCCTGCAGTATTATGAGTATGTACTTCTATTGGAACGCTTATTACTTTTTTCAGTTCAGTTACAAGCTCATAAGCCCTATATGGAAGAAGTATTCCTGCCATATCCTTTATTGCTATGGAATCTGCTCCCATATCCTGCATTTCCAGTGCAAGTTTCTTATAATATTCTATTGTATGGACAGGACTTATTGTGTAACATATTGCAAGCTGGCTGTGTCCCCCATATTTTTTAGTACTTTCCGATGCCTGACGTATATTTCTTACATCGTTTAAGGCATCAAAAGTTCTTATTATATCTATTCCATTTTTTATTGATTTTTCAACGAATTTGTCTACTATGTCATCTGCATAATGTCTGTATCCTAGAAGATTCTGACCCCTCAGAAGCATCTGAAGTTTTGTATTTTTTACCCTTTTCCTTATTTCCCGTAATCTTTCCCATGGATCCTCATTTAAAAATCTGATTGCCGAATCAAAAGTTGCTCCTCCCCATACTTCGAGGGCATAATATCCTGCACGATCCATTTTTTCCACTATTGGTAAGATTTCAGCTGTTGTAAGCCTTGTTGCCATTAAAGACTGATGACCGTCCCTTAATGAAGTTTCTGTTATTTTCACTCTGCTCAAAGTTACTTCCTCCTTCATTTTCAATAGATACTCTATTTTAATTGTTGTTTATTATGCTAATTAACTGTATTTGTACATAATATGTCTTTTATATAATTATACTATCATTTTTCTAAAAAGCAACTTTATATATTTCTTATTTATCATTTTAATTTAACTTTTTTCGTATTATTTTATTTGTTATATTTCTAATTACAGATTTTTTTATTTTTCTAAAATGGAAAAACCCTGATTCTTAAACATGAAAAATCATATTTATTGATCAAGGCTTTACCTATTTCTGCTATTGTAGTCTATTAATATAGTAAATTTTCTATTTTTATCTAATTTTAGATATTCTTCATGATTTATGACAGCTTTATTATTAGATAGATATTTTTCATCTGTAATAATAACTGTTTTTGTAAAATCTAATCCTTTATTTCCTACTGTTTTATATGAAAAATTGTGATTAATATTACTTCTGACAGGTATGGCGAATATTAAGTTGTTATACCTTATCAAGTGAACTGCATAAGGTCTTTTCTGTTTCTGTAGTATTTCTTTACAGTTTTTATACTTTTCATAAAATTCAGGTGTTAAATAAAAAAATGCCATACTTTTATTTTGCATGTTATTTCCCCTCTTTTAAATTTCTAAGTTATAATGATTATCTCTTAGTCTATTATATCACTTTTAATATAAATTTAAAAGCCTCTTAAAAAATAAGAGGCTCATCCATTTGTATACTTCTTTTTTTTATCCTGCTCGCTATACTACGAGCATATCATCTTAACAATATTATATATGATTTTAAAAATTTGTCTAGAATTATGATAAAATACCCTTAAAAAACTTTTTCTCATCCTTTTTACATTTACTCAGCTTTTGGTCCTGCTTCTGCAATATGTACCGGCATATTAGGATATTTCTTTGCAAAATTTTCCTGGAACATTTTTGCCAGCTTTCTTGCATAAGAATCATAAGCTTCTTTGTTATCCCATGTGTCAGCAGGATTCAATATTTCACATGGAACGTTTGGACAATATTGAGGAACATCCACATTGAAGATTTCATTATGTCTGTATTCTACATTATCAAGTTCTCCATTTAATGCTGCCGTTACCATTGCCCTTGTATTTTTCAAATCTATTCTGCTTCCTATTCCGTAAGGTCCTCCAGACCATCCTGTATTTATTAAAAATACCTTTGTATTATATTTTTCAATCTTCTTACCGAACATTTCTGCATAAACAGCTGGATTTAAAGGCATAAAAGGTTCTCCAAAGCAAGTTGAGAATGTTGGCTGGGGTTCTGTAACTCCTCTTTCTGTTCCTGCAAGCTTTGATGTAAATCCTGTTATGAAATGATACATTGCCGCATTTTTATCCAGTCTTGATATTGGTGGTAAAACTCCAAATGCATCAGCTGTCAGGAATATTACAACTGACGGTATTCCTCCAACCCCTGGAATCTGTGCATTTGAAATATAATTGATAGGGTATCCAACCCTTGTATTTTCAGTCAGACTCTTATCCTTAAAATCAAATTCCTGTGTTTTTGGGTCCATTATTACATTTTCTACAAGGCTTCCAAATTTTATTGCATGATAGATTTCAGGTTCGTATTTTTCCTTGAGGTTTATACATTTTGCATAACATCCACCTTCAAAATTGAATATTCCATGATCAGACCATCCATGCTCATCGTCACCTATCAGTTTTCTGTTTGGATCTGTTGAAAGTGTTGTTTTTCCTGTTCCTGAAAGTCCAAAGAATACAGCAGTTTCACCAGATACAGGATCTATATTTGCAGAACAGTGCATAGGAAGTACGTCCAAATCAGGCATTAAGAGGTTCATAACACAGAATACCATTTTCTTGATTTCTCCTGAATATCTTGAACCACATATAATTCCTATTTTTTTCTCAAAGTTAATAATAATTGCAGCTTCAGAATGTGTTCCATCAAGCTCTGGATTACATTGGAATCCAGGTGCGGCAATGATTGTAAAATCTTCTTTTCCATAGTTGTTCAGTTCATCTTCTGTAGGTCTTATTAAAAGCTGATGTATAAATAAGTTCTGACTTGCCATTTCATTTACTATCCTGAATTTTTTTCTGCATGTAGGATCTGCTCCTGCCAAACCATCAAAAATAAATATTTCCCTATTTTGTAGATAAGAAATAAGTTTTCCATATATAAGGTCAAATTTTTCCTTTTCAATAGGTCTGTTAACACTTCCCCATGCTATCTTATTATGAATATCAGGAGTATCAACAACAAATTTATCTTCAGGGGAACGTCCTGTATATTTTCCAGTTGTTACAGATAATGCACCTGTACTTGATAATACTCCTTCACCCCTTTGGATAGCCATTTCTATAAGTTTTGTAGGAGTAAGGTTTCTATAAACTTCTTTTGGATTGAAAAGTCCCAGTTTTTTTAAGCCAAATGTTTTCATTTTTTTCATAACTAACCTCCAGTAAAATATTATTTTGTTATTTATATATTTAATTATTAAAATACTTATTTTTGCTTTAGTTGTTATGTACTATGTTTAATTGTCTGTAACTATTTCCATGAAAAGTAGGATTTTTTGTAATATTATTTCTATACCCATAGTTTACCTCTATTTTCCTAAAAATCAAATTTTATTTAAAAAAATTTTCCCAGAGATAAAAATTAACTTGAAATAGACAAATATGTCTCTTTATTATTTTCATTTATTCCTGCAACTTTAAATACTTCCTTTTTCTGAATGATAATATTTGTATCATTTTCTTTTTTCAATTTTATTATAACAGTTCCTATATATTATCTCCCTATAAAGGCTGTACAGAATTTATAGGTTTTATTCAATCTTTAATATTTTATATATCTTACCATATTTTTTGTGATATAATTATAGAAAACAGGACAGGAGCTGAAAAAATGAAAATATACAGTTATGAAACTCTTGATTCAACTAATGAATTCATGAAAAATAATGTTTCAAAATTTGAAGAATATGATGCGGTTACAGCAGAAACTCAAACTCTCGGTAAGGCAAGAAGAGGAAATACATGGGTTTCTCAAAAGGGAATGGCTCTTTTTACATTCCTTGTGAAAAAAGATGAAAATAACAATATTGATGATTCTGAATATTTAAAATTGCCTTTAATTGCAGGACTTTCCGTCATAAAGGGACTTAGAAAAATAGAAAATCTTGACTATATGTTTAAATGGACTAATGATGTTTATCTTTATGGAAAAAAAATAACAGGTATCCTTGTGGAAAGAGTTGAAAATAACTTTTTTGTTGGAATTGGAATAAATATAAATAACTCACTGCCTGCTGAACTTTTAGAAACAGCAGCTTCTATTTCTGAAATAACAGGTAAACACTATGATATTAAAGAAATTATTACTTCAGTTATTGAAGAGTTTAAAATTTTGTTTGAGAATTTTCTGAATGAAAAATGGAATGAAATCCTTCTTGAAATTAATGAACTTAGCTACCTGAAGGAGAAAAAGGTTCATCTTAAAATAAACAGGGCTTATTTTTCAGGGATTGTAAAAAATATAAACCATAATGGAGAACTTGAAATACTCATTGATGACAAAATACATACTTTTTCTGTGGGAGAAGTTTTTGAAGAAAAAATAAGAGTGATCAGATAATTACTAAAATTAGAGATATAAAAACACCGCCAACATAGTATTGACGGTGTTTTTATCTTCTTTTCTAATTTCTGAATTAAAGATTTTATTTTAAACAGAAACTTTTTTCTTCAGATAAAAAGTTATTAGTAAATAACTCTAAATCCTAATCCTCCTCTTACATTGTGACCTTTTGTATCATATCCTGCATTAAATGTAACTCCGAATCTAGTGTTATCTACACCAATATTCAGGTCAAATTTTCCACTTCCTCTTCTATCTTCTTTTTCACTTCTTAAGTCATACCAGTCTGCTGAAGTAAATCTTACTCTCGCTTTATTTGTATTATTTACTTTTCCTAATTCATTTTCATAAGCCGCTGATAATCCAACAGATAGGTGAGTTTTTACCGCCAATGGCTGAACATATTTAAATTCTATTCCTACTTCAGGTTTTACTGAGAAGTAGTCATTTCCTTCCACTTCTAATCTGATTTGTCCATTGTCTTCTTTGATGTCATTAAATCTTCCATATTCCATTTTCAATGCTCCGTATGGTCTCAAATGTGTTCTTTCAGATAATCTTACATCATATCCTAAATTTGTCTTGAAAGCCACTCCATATGAAGAATAATCAGATTTTGCATCAAATATTTCATCTACAATCCAGAATTTACGTTTCATTTCATTTCTACTTATGAATGCATCTCCTGCAATTGTCCATTGTAATGAACCATTGTGATCTGTCACCGGTGATATTGTTTTGAAGATTCCTGCTTTTACCATAGTCTGATTTTCTCTAGATTTTCCAATATCTTTAAATCTAAATCTATTGTTAACTGCTCCTGCATACCATCCTGAACTGTTTCCAAGTTTCACTGTTTCATTTTCATGAACATAAGCTACACCATATGCATCACTTGTGTAATCAATAATTCCTGCTGTATCTGTGTTATATTCATTTCTCATACCAAATACTTTAATCTTATTGCTATTTTTAGTAGTATTTCTCCAATTATTCTGTAAGTAATTAAATTCTTTATCCAGTGTATTTCCTGTAGCATTAACTCTTTGCTGAATATTTGCATATTGATGTCCCTTCATTTCATCAATTGCCTGTGCTAAGATATGTGATTCTCCCTTTCCTAAATCATTTAACTTATTAAATAAATCTTTTTCTCTTCCAGTAGCCTCTACACCATATCTTTGCTCCAATCCATTCAGGAAGTTATATGTATTGGTATCCTGAGCAAAAGCTGTATAAGGTATTTTTACTAAATATACTTTTCCTAAAGTTCCTGTAGATAAATTCTGAGTTGCTGTTGCAAACCATGTCAAACTTCCAGCACCTAATGTAAATTTAGTTCCTATTCCTGCAGCTGCCATATTTGAAATCATTGTGTTATATGGATCAATTATATTGTTACCTACTTCTATTGTCTTACTGTCTGTATATCTTGCTGCTTCACTACCGAATATTAAGTTAATTTTTTGTAATCCTGTTAAATTATTAACTCCTACAATTGGGTGTGTATAATTTACTCCTGATGTATCTATATACATTCCCAGTGAACCAACTTTTTCATTTGTCGGAATACTTCCTAAACCAGTTGTTCCTAAATCAATTATTGATGTAACCCCACTTGGAGAAGTTACTGATACTGTACTTGGTGTACTAGTTCTTGCATTTGTATCAACATAAGTAGGTACAACAACTGAACCATTTATTTTAATTGTCGCTGAAGTTGCTGCCGGAGGTGCTATAATTTCAATTCCTGCTACTGTTTTTCCTGTTGGACTTCCTGTTTTTCTTATTACTCCTTCTGCTCCACCAGTATTTGTAACAGTTCCTGTTATACCTCCACTAGTTTCATTTGTAAATGTTCCTGTAGAACCAAGATATCCAGCTCTGTTATTAGGACCATCTACAATAATTTGTCCATAGTTCTTAATTACTCCTCCACCTGTTGCAACTACTCCTAAAATACCAGTATTATTTGGTGTTGGAACTGTTTTTATAATTCCCCAGTTTTCTCCTACGGCATTATTATCAACATACATTCCTTTTGTATTCTTTCCACTTAATTCTATTACTCCTGTACTGCTGTTTATTGCTCTTGAACCACTTCCTGAAGCAAACATTCCAATTCCTTCATCAAGTGCTACTTTAATCGTTCCATTATTTGTTATTGTTCCGTTAGATGTTGCCATTCCCATTCCATATTCTGGAACCGGAGTTGCTGTTAAATTACTTCCACTTACTGAAATTACTGCATTATTTGTAGCATTTCCACCATTAATAGCATATATTGCCACACTTCCTGTTCCTCTTCCAAAATCAATATTTGCATTATTTACTACTGTTCCTGGAGAGTAAATTCCATAAGTATTGTTCCCTGTTGAAGTCAATGCAACATTATTATTTACAGTTATATCACTATTATTTGAATAAATATATTTTGCTTCATTTCCTAATGTTACTGTCCCATTTGTAGTTAATGTTGTTGTTCCTGTATTTTTTATTACATAACCAAATGAAGAATCTCCGACTGTCATATCAGTGTCAGAGTTTATTGTTCTTCCTGCTGTTCCAGTAGTGAATACTCCAACTCCTTTATTCGCTCCAACTCTTACTTTTGAACCTGCATTTAATGTGACATTTCCTTCTGTTGAATAAATTCCTACTCCTTCATCTCCAACTGTGATTTCTCCTGTTGCTCCATGAGTCACTGTTGTTCCAAAGATACCGTAATTTTTATTGCCACCGTTAATTTTACCATCATTTACTATATCTGTTGCTGCATCATTAGTATAAATTCCTACACTTGGAACAGAACCTGCTGATGCTGCCAAATTAATTTCCCCTCTATTTATCAATGATGAGCTATTATTAGCAAACATTCCAACCTGTTCCTGTCCTGTCATATTAATTTTTGCATTTGTATCATTTGTTAACGTTGCTTTATCTCCTATCATTCCAATAGATTTATCTCCTGATAAAGTTAACACTCCATTTCCTGTATTTGTTCCAATGGCACCAGCTTTTGTCCCTGCTGAATTATTATTTTTTACATAAATTCCATACGAAGTTGTTCCATCTAATGTAACATTTCCTTTGTTTATAATACTAGTCGTTCCTTCACCAGGTTTTCCTCCAAATTCATTTACTTTAGGTGCTCCAGTAATTACATCTTCCCTATATGCTAATCCTAATAGCCCAATTGAACTGTTACCACCAACATTTATAGTTCCTTCGTTATTTACTTCAGAACCGTTTACTGAGTAAATTCCTACTGCACTGTCATTGTGAGGATTTGTTGTTAACTGCTCAACATTTATTATAGACGATGCATCTGTATTCACTTTCCCATAGTTTATGAATAATCCAACTGCTCCGCTTCCTGCGTCCGTTCTGTCTGCTGAAACTGAAGACCCTGCCGCAAGATTTATTTGAGTCTCATTATTTGAAGTCGCTGAACTGCTTGAACTCATATCAAGTCCTACAACACCCTTCATACCTGCTGCTGTTAAGTCTGAAGAACTTAAATGTGCTGTTACATTTTTTCCTGCCTGTAAATTTAAAACTGCACGTTGAACTAAATATCTTTTAACAAATTTAAATGAATCTGTTGCTTCGTTAGCAATATTAGCAGCTAAACTTTTATCAATATCTGTATTAATATTATAGTTTAACATTCCATCTATAAAAGCTTTTTTATAATTAGTATATGTTGTTGTTCCATCTTCTCCACTTACAACTTGAATTCCTGAAGCAGCAATACCTAAATCAGTATCTATAGATGTTAAATTTACTATTCCTTTATCTTTAAATTCAAATGGAATAGCATCATTTGACATAACAACTATCTTTGTATTTGCATTTGTTGTTATGTCACTTAAAGAAGATCCTTGTACTCCTATTGCTTTTCCTCTTAAAACAACTGTACTTCCTTGTAAATCAATTTTTCCATTGTTTCCACTATAAATAGAATAACCGCTTCCTTTATAATCTAAAATTGAATTTTTTAAATTTACATTACTTGTAGAGCCATCACTGTACACACCAACTAATCCATCAGATAATTTCATAAAACTGTTTTCTGCTTCAATTTGCCCTCCATTTGTTGTATAAAAACCAACTCCATTACTTCCAGAAATAGTAACTTTAGGAGTTCCTATTGAGGAATCTGTTACAACTGTTACTCCTGATGAATTAACAATAGTTGATGGTTGAGTAACTGCTGCTTCTGTTACAGTAATTTTCCCATCGTTTTTTGCATAATACAGTACTGCATCAGAACCAGTAATTTCTCCTGTAACACCTTGATTCAATGTAACTGTCGAACCAGCTCCTTCAGAATACGCCAAAGTAAATCCTTTTCCACTAACCGTTGTCGAAGCTAAAGGTAATGAATTATTTATTTTCAATGTTCCACCACTTTTGGAAGCAAATAATATTGCATTATTTCCATTAACTTTAAAGTTATTAGCTGTATTGTTATAAATTAAATTATTATTTGTACTTCCATCTGAAAGGTACCCTATATTATCTTCTCCGCCAAGAGTTATTCCGCTATTTGCTGAATCATTAAATGTAAGTTTAGCTTGTCCCGCTCTAAAACCTATTGAATTTTTAGAATTATTCTCTAAATTCACTTTATAATTATTTATATCTAAATTTGTAAATCCATTATCAGAAATTGTAAAATCAAAATTTAGTCCAACTGAATTTTGAACTTTTGTCAAGTCTCCTTTTGTATCACCATAAGTAGCATCTTGTGAAGTTAAAGAAGCTCCTCCAATTTGAATATTAAATTTTGAATTTAAAAAATTATTTGAGCTAGTATCTGGTTCTGACAGGAAACTCGCTCCTACTGATTCATCTCCATATATTTCAATCGGTGTATTAAGTTGAATATCTGCATGTGCCATTTGTTCACCAGAAGTATCATTGTCAGTAGCTATTCCTAAACTATTTTTACCAAATAACTGCATTTTACCATTATTAATTGAACTTCTTGTTATTCCTTGCGTATTGCCTGAACTATATGCCCATCCTACACTTTCCGGTGCATAGAAAATTACACTTCCGTCAGAAGCATTTTCTATTTTATCGCTTTCTGAAGTTCCATAAGAATAAGCTCCGAATATATGGTTTCCTGGAGTAGCTCCAGTTAAAACTGTACCTGAAGCATCAACAAATGTTCCATTTTGTGCATGTCCTATTATATTTCCCCTATTTACAAAAGTTATACCACCTGTACTAGCTACATTATCTATATTTACTACTGCTATTTTATTTCCATAAATATTAGTATTCGCTTTATGTATTAATTTAGCTTCAGCATTTCCTGAAGCTGATGGATTCCCCATATAATAAATTGAATTTAAGTCCCCACCACTACTATTATTACCTACTACGTTAACTGTCATTGTATTGGGCAATGTAATCACTTTTCCACTTAATGCGTAAAAGGCTGCTGTGTCATTACTATCTCCTGCATCAGAAGCTGGTAAATGTGGAACAGGTGCCCCTGTTCCAGGATCGTTTGAAGGGGTATATGCTCCATTCTCGGTAGCACCACTAAAATTATATTTAAGAGGATCTCCTACTCCGCTAAAATAGTTATTAAATGTTCCTGACAGCACTTCTACTTGAGCAATTAAAGCATTGTTTTGCAAAGGATTATTTACATTATAACCCCATGTCCAGTTGGGAACATTCTGATACGCAACATCAGTTGGAGGTGCTGAAGGAACCTGACTAATATTAACATTTTTTGGATTAATAATAGGTGGTGTTACCATTAATGGATCAAATGGCGGTAGTCCCCCACTAGGAGTCGTAGGTACAAAATTAGGAGCTTCTTTATCTATCGATAGAGTTCTTAACGAAGCATCAACTTCAATTTCTACTAATTTTTCTAGTGCATTTCCTAATGTTATTGAAGTATCACCATATTTAAATATTTCTTCTGTTTGATAATTATATTTACTTAGATCACTACTTCTTTGAAAAATTACACTTCCTGTTTTATCTCCTCTACCTTTATAAGTACCTCTCCAGTTGTTATAAAATCCATTTATCCCAAACTGCCATGAACTCCATGGTGATTTTACTACATGGTCTCCTTGTTCCATTAACTGTACTAATTCAAGGTTTGAATCTTTCATCAGTTTATCATTTTCAGCTTTCGCTTCCTTGAATAACTTCTTCATATCTGTTATTGATGTTTGAAGTCCTCTTTTTGCTGTTTCTACATCATCTTTCCCATTAGCTGAAAGAGATAATGATCCTGTTACTAGGAAAGAAAATAACAATGCAGTATTGTATTTTATATCCTTACATCTCTTTACAAATGATCTTAACTCTTTTTCAATTCTTTTCAAATTGTTATTCATACTGTCTCTCACTTTCTTAAAATTCTTTTTTTATCTTTCTTAGTAAATTCCCCTTCTTGAAAGTTTAAATTCTATTCTTCTGTTTTGTGCTCTTCCTTCATCTGTTGTATTTGTTGCTACCGGTTCTTCTTCTCCTTTTGATACTGTTCCTACTATTCTGCTTGGATCCATTCCAAATTCTAACAACTTAGCCTTTACGCTTTGTGCTCTTCTCATTCCAAGTGCCATGTTGTAGGCATTTGTTCCTTTAGAATCTGTATGTCCTTCTATTACTACTTCATAGTCATTGAAGTTTACATATTCAACAAATTTATGTAACATTTCAAAGTACTGTGGTTTTACTACTGATTTGTCAAAATCAAAGTTCAATGCTCTTTCATCCATTACCACTATCTGTTGATCCGGTCCCTTATCTTCAGGAATTATATCTGTTATATCTATTCTTTCTATTTCAAGGG
>CALEXX010000062.1 GCA_937925095.1 uncultured Leptotrichia sp. | reverse complement strand
TTTTATTCACATTAAAAATATTTATCAATTGAAAATAGAGAAAATAAGAAGGAGGATTTTGAAATGAGTCAAAAAGACAAAATTGTAATTTCTGAAGGTCTGACATTTGATGATGTATTGTTAATTCCTCAAGCATCTGAAATATTACCTCACGAAGTATCATTAAAAACAAAGGTTACAGAAAAACTAGAACTTAATATCCCTATTATGAGTGCGGCTATGGATACGGTAACTGAAGCTGTTCTTGCCATAGCAATAGCAAGGGAAGGTGGAATAGGTTTTATTCATAAGAATATGACTATTGAAAGACAGGCTGAGGAAGTTCAAAAGGTAAAAAGATACGAAAGCGGTATGATTACTAATCCTATAACTTTGAGGGAAGATGCAATATTACAGGAAGCAAATAAACTGATGAAGGAATACAAAATTTCAGGATTACCTATTGTAGATAAAGAAGGTAATTTGAAGGGAATAATTACAAACAGAGATTTAAAATACAGAGAAGACTTATCAGTAAAAGTTACAGATATAATGACAAAGGAAAACCTTATAACAGCACCTGTGGGAACTACTCTTGAAGAAGCAAAATCAATTCTTCTTGAACATAGAATAGAAAAACTTCCAATTGTGGAAGGAACTAAACTGAAAGGTTTAATTACAATAAAGGATATTGATAACATAATAAATTATCCTAACGCATGTAAAGATTCTCATGGAAGATTGAGAGTCGGAGCGGCTGTAGGAATTGGAAGCGATACAATTAAAAGAATACAGGCTCTTGTAGATGCCGGAGTTGACATAGTAACAGTAGATTCAGCTCATGGACATTCAAGAGGAGTAGTAGAAAGAATAAGAGAAATAAGAAAAACATTCCCTGAACTTGACCTGATTGGTGGAAATATAGTTACGAAAGAAGCTGCACTTGCACTTATAGATGCCGGAGTAAATGCAGTAAAAGTAGGAGTTGGACCTGGATCAATCTGTACTACGAGAGTTGTTGCAGGAGTTGGAGTTCCACAAATTACTGCTGTAATGGAAGTGGCAGATGTATGTAAGGAAAAAGGTGTAGGAGTAATCGCTGATGGTGGAATAAAACTTTCAGGGGATATTGTAAAGGCAATAGCGGCAGGAGCAGACTGTGTAATGCTTGGAGGACTTCTGGCAGGTACTCAGGAAGCACCAGGAGAAGAAATTCTTTATAACGGAAGAAAATACAAAACATATGCAGGAATGGGATCGCTTGCGGCAATGAAGAGAGGAAGCAGCGACAGATACTTCCAGCTTGAATCTGCAACAGAAAAATTAGTTCCTGAAGGAATAGAATCAATGGTTCCATTTAAAGGAGAGTTAAAGGATACAGTATATCAAATGTGCGGTGGATTAAGATCTGGAATGGGATATTGTGGAACACCTACAGTTAAAGATTTAAAAGAAAATGGAAAATTTGTAAGAATAACAAATGCAGGATTAAAGGAAAGCCATCCACATGATGTTATAATAACAAAAGAAGCTCCAAATTATAACTCTACAAATTAATTGAAAAACATGTTATAATAATAAAAAATTATTATAAATGAGGCGATATATGAAAAAAATATTATTTTTATTTGCATTAATACTGAGCATAAACAGTTTTCTATATTCATATGAAGACTATTACCAGAAAGTTTATACCGTGAAAATCTCAAAGGCTGAAATCTACAATGCTGTTAATGCAACTCCACAGCAGCAGAAACAGCTTTCAAAAGTGTTTAACAGATATCAGAAAAGAGCAGAAGGTGTAAACGGAATGCTTAAAAAGTATGAAACGAAAAAAGAAAAATTATCAGAAATAGAAAGCAAAAGATATGAAGAAATAGCAAAAATTTTATCATATGACCAGCTTTTACTATATAATGACTATATAAACAGTAAAAAAATCGAATTTGAAGAAAAAAATGATAAAATCAAAAACTTGCTGGATAATTTAGAATTAAAGAATGAGCAGAAGGCAGATATTTTAAAATATGACAGGGATTTTAAGAGAGAAGTTAGAAAACTTAAGGAAAAATTCCTATCTGAAGAAGATTTTTCAAGAGAATTCGAAAGACTTAGAGAAGATAGAAATGAAAAAATTAGAAGTGTTCTTACAGAGGAACAGAAAAAAGTATTAGATGAATTTTAAATAATATAAAACTGTATTTTCTCAGAAAAAGGAAAATACAGTTTTTTAGGTTAAAATCAAATATTTGAATTAACGAAAAAAATAACTTTGAAAATTTAAAATTTTGCTATTGAAATAAATCTAAATAGAGGTATAATATATGGAGAAGAATATAGGAGGCGATGTAAATGTCGAAAATGAAAGCGGCTAGATGGCACAACAGAAATGATGTAAGAGTTGAAGAATTGGAAATACCTCAACCAAAAGCAAATCAAATTAAGATTGAAGTAAAGTATTGTGGAATCTGTGGAAGTGATTTACATGAATATTTGGGAGGACCTATTTTTATTCCAGTAGATAAACCACATCCATATACAGGAGAAAAAGCGCCTTTAGTTATGGGACACGAATTTTCAGGAGAAGTTGTAGAAGTTGGTCCTGAAATAACTAAATTTAAAGTTGGAGATAGAGTTACTGTAGAACCCATCCACGCAAAAGACGGATTAAAAGGGAAATACAACTTAGATCCTAACTTAAACTTCATAGGATTAGCTGGAGGAGGAGGAGGATTCTCTGAATACGTTGTTGTAAATGAGGATCAGGCTCACAAATTACCGGAAAATGTAGATTTTGAACAAGGAGCTTTAACAGAACCGGCAGCAGTTGGATTATATGCAGTAAGACAAAGTAGAATAAAAGCCGGAGATACAGCAGCTGTATTTGGTTGCGGTCCTATAGGATTATTAGTTATAGATGCATTAAGAGCGGCAGGAGCGTCAAGAATATTTGCAGTAGAATTATCGCCTGAACGTCAAGCAAAAGCAAAAGAATTAGGAGCAATAATAGTAGATCCTGTAAAAGAAGATGCTGTAGAATCAATTAGAAGACAAACTAATGGAGGAGTTAATGTATCGTTTGAAGTAACAGGGGTTCCAGTAGTACTTCCTCAATCTCTTGAAGTTGCAGAAAAAGGAGGAGAACTTGTAGTTGTAAGTATCTGGGAAAAACCTGCAACAATTCATCCAAATGAAATAGTAATTCAGGAAAAAACAATGAAAGGAGTTATTGCTTATCGTGATGTATTCCCTAAAGTTCTTGAATTAATGGGACAAGGATATTTCTCAAAAGATCTTCTTGTAACTAAGAGAATTAAATTAGATGATATAGTTGAAGAAGGATTCGAAGCTCTTGTAAAAGAGAAAAGTCAGGTTAAGATTTTAGTATCGCCTAAATAGTCAAATAAAAGTTAAATAGAAATTATTTTATAGAACATATGCTTAATTCAATATAGATAAGTTTATTGGATAAGTATATGTTCTTTTTATATTGAATTAAAACTGGTAAAATAGAAAACTATTAATTTGCTCATAAAAAACTGCACCTCTAATCTTGTATCAAAGATTTTGGGTGCAGTATGATTTCTAAATTTATTTTTTTATATCTCCACGATTAGTAACAAGTTCATATCCTATGGAGGACATTCTCTGATTGAGACAACTTCTGCACTGTGCTGATTCATCTCCAGTGCATATTTTATTATCATAGAGTGCATATTTTTTTCTGACTGAAACAGGGGATAAATTTGGCATAACAACATTTGCTCCTGCATCAATTCCCATTTCACGTCCACGTGGATGAATAGTTCCAAGGGCAGTAGTAGATGGAATGAGCAAGTTTGGCTTAATCAATCTCAAAAGTGAAAGAAGAAAAAGAGTTTCTGACAGTTCACCCTGTTTTTTATCTGCAAAAATCGTGGAATGCTGTGGAATAAAAGGTCCAATACCGCACATTTCAGGCTGAAATTCCTGTATGAAGTATAAATCCTCAGCAAGAGTATGGTAAGTCTGTCCAGGGGAACCCACCATAAATCCACATCCCACCTGATATCCTATTTCCTTTAGATATCCTAGACATTCCCTACGTTTATCAAATGAAAGTTCCTTAGGATGTAAAATATTATAATGCTCCCTATCTGCTGTTTCATGACGAAGGAGGTATCTATCTGCTCCTGCATCAAAAAAAGCTTTATAGGATTCTTTTGTTCTTTCACCAATAGATATTGTGATAGCACAGTCAGGATAATTTTCCCGCATAGATTTTATTATATCCACCATTCTCTCATCAGTAAAATAGGGATCTTCCCCACCTTGCAGTACAAAAGTACGAAATCCCAGCCTATAACCTTCTTCGCAGCAGGAAAGGATATCTTCCTTAGTAAGACGGTATCTCTCAACTTCGTGATTTGAGCTTTGAATACCACAGTAATGGCAATTATTTTTACAATAATTTGTAAATTCTATAAGTCCTCTTGTGTAGACTCCGTTTCCATAAATTTTTTTTCTCCATTTAACAGCCAGTTCCTGTGCAAATTTTTCATCCTCTTCTGTACGTTTTTTTAAAACTTCCTCGTATTCAGAAAGACTTAATCGATGTTCCGTATCAAGACGGGAAATAAGCTCCCTTATTCTGCTGTTATTATTTGTAGATGAGTTTTCCCTGTCCATAATATTTAACCTCCTAACATAGTCTAATACTAGTATATCTTATTTTTTTAAAAAGTAAATAGTGGAAAAAAGTCAATATTTATTTGTCTTTCAAAGTTTTAATATACAGGATTTATAAAAAATTCTGATTAAAAAAAGAAAATTAATTCAAATTTTTATAACGAAGAAATTAACTTAATTTTGCTTTCAAGATTTTTTTCAACGATGATTCCACTAAGCTTTTCAGCTAATTTTTCATTGTGAAAAGGCCTGAAATAAGGCTTTATAAATTTATTTATTTCCATGGATGCAGTTATTTCTCCCTTATTTTCCAATAAAAGTTCCAAATGTTCTAAAAGAGTGGATTTTATTTCAGAAAAATCAGGAACAGATGAAATTTTTCCCTGTTGAATAAGTTCCCTTATTTGAGAAACAAGCCATGGATTTCCAATAACACCACGTGCAAGCATAATCCCATCCAAGTTTGAATTTTTTATTTTCTGAATAATGTCATGCGGTTCAAATAAATCCCCATTTCCAATGAATTCAGTATTTCGTGGAAGTAAGGAAAGCTGACTGACAATATCCCAATTGGCACTTCCACCATAAATTTGTTCCTGTGTACGCCCATGAACACAGATGAAATCAAGAGAGTATTTATTTACAAGATTTAAATAAAATTCAGGATCAGAAAAATCCTTATATCCTATACGTATTTTTATTGAAATTCTTGTACTGTCTGATAGAATATTTTTCAATCTGTATAAAATTTTCTCAACAAATTCAGTATTGGGAAGCAGTGCAGAACCTGAACCATTTTTTATGATTTTTGGCTGGGGACATCCCATATTAAGATTGATTTTTTTAAAGCCCATTTTTTCGAGTTTCTGAAATGAATATACAATTTCTTCTTCGTCACTTCCGAAAACCTGTGTTCCTGTATTTACAGAGCTATCACATTTTAAAAGTTCTTTTTCTGTGGTTTTATCATTGGTGGCAAGAAGGTGTGCATTTACCATTTCAGTAAAAAGAAGGTCAGGACTAAACTTTTCCAGTATTTTTCTAAAGGAATAGTCAGTAATTCCTGCCATTGGTGCAACATATATTTTCATAAAATTTTTCCCCTTTAATTTTGTAATTACAACTAATAGTAATGTAGCCATTATTATATCACGTTTAAAGGGAATTACAACAACAAATTCATTTCAAAGTTAAAACAAACAGAAAAGGATGTGTTTGTAGAATATACTTTCTTCAAACCAAAATGGTAAACATTAGGAGGAATAAAAATGAAAAAGTTATTAACAATATTTATGTTATCAATGTTACTTGTAGTATCTTGTACAACAGCAAGTGACGGAACAACAAAAGTAAGTAAGACAGGAGTAGGTGCCGGAATAGGAGCTGCGGCAGGTGCTGTAATAGGCCAAGCAATAGGAAAAGATACAAAAGGAACAGTTATAGGAACAGCTGGAGGGGCAGCGGTAGGAGCGGCTATAGGAAATATATTTGACAGACAGGAGAAAGAGTTGAAAACTAAATTAAAAGGCTCAGGCGTAGAAGTTGAAAGAACAGGTCAAGGGGAAATAAGACTTGTAGCTCCTGAAAATATCACATTTGATACAAATAGCAGTATAATAAAGCCAAAATTTGAAGATCTGCTTGACAGAGTATCTGAAGTATTACAGAAATACACTGACAGTGATATAATTGTATCAGGACATACTGACAGTACCGGGAATGATTCAATAAATGAACCTCTTTCAAGAAACAGAGCTTCTTCTGTATCATCTTACTTAATCTCAAAAGGAGTAAAAAGTTCAAGAATAACTTCTGTTGGATATGGAAGCAGACAGCCAATAGCAAGTAACTCTACAGAAGCTGGAAGAGCACAAAACAGAAGAGTTGAAATAAAAGTAGTAGCTAGAGAACAGTGATAGTAGTATATCGGAACTACCTGGAAAATATTTTCAGGTAGTTTTATGTTTTAGAAGTCTAGAAAAATGAAGAATATAATAATTTATGATATATATTAATAATATAAAAAACCTATATTTTACATTAATGATTATTTTTGATACAATAACCTAGTAAATAATTTGAAGATTCATGAAATGAAGGAGGAAAAAATGTCATTAACATTAATTTTAGTCATATTATTACTCATAATTAACATTCAAATTCTAGGACTCATAGTCGTGAAAAAATTACAATTTTCAGCCTTGAAAGTTTCCAAGAATGATTTTGAAATGGAATCAGTAATAATGAGAAAAGACTATTATTAAAAACGTTAATAATATACTCTAATAGGAAATCATGAATTGCAGTTATTCCAAAAAAATCTTAGGAAATATAAAATCTTAATTATAGACTTTTTAAGGCGATTTGAACAGATCGCCTTTTATTTTAGAAAATATTATGTTAAAAAAATTAAAGATTAAATAAATTTAGGAGAGTGAAATCAATGACAGCAAAAGGAAAAGAAAGAAGTGACAATTTAACAAAAGGTGCGGCAAGGGCACCGCATAGATCACTGTTAAAGGGATTGGGGTTTGTAAATGAGGAAATGGATAAACCGATAATTGGGATTGCAAATTCGTTTAATGAAATAATACCAGGACATGTTCATCTGAAGGATCTGGTTCAATCGGTAAAAGACGGAATCAGAATGGCTGGCGGAGTTCCAATGGAATTTAATACAATTGGAATTTGTGACGGACTTGCAATGAACCATATTGGGATGAAATATTCACTAGTAACAAGAAATATAGTTGCAGATTCGATTGAAGCGGTTGCAATGGCAACTCCGTTTGATGCAATTGTATTTATGCCAAGCTGTGATAAAGTAGTACCTGGAATGCTGATTGCCGCAGCAAGATTGAATATTCCAGCAATATTTATAAGTGGTGGGGCAATGCTTGCAGGAGTTTACAAAGGTAAGAAGATAGGACTAAGTAATGTATTTGAAGCGGTTGGGTCATATAATACCGGGAAAATTACTAAAAAAGAACTGAATTCAGTTGAAGAAATGGCATGTCCTACATGTGGTTCATGTGCAGGAATGTATACAGCAAATACAATGAACTGTCTTACAGAAGCACTTGGAATGGGGCTTCCTGGAAACGGAACGGTTCCTGCAGTATTTTCAGAAAGGGCAAGACTTGCTAAAAAAGCAGGAATGCAAATTATGGAAGTTTTAAAGGCAGACTTAAGACCAAGTGATATTTTAACAAGGGAAGCATTTGAAAATGCAGTTGCAGTAGATATGGCATTAGGTGGATCTTCAAATACAGCGTTACATTTGCCTGCAATAGCACATGAAGCGGGAATTAAGCTGACTTTAGATGACTTCAATGAAATAGCCCAGAAAACACGTCAGATTTGTAAGTTATCACCTTCCGGAGAGCATTTTATAGAAGATTTATATAGAGCCGGTGGAGTTACCGGAGTTATGAAAAGAATGCTTGAAAACGGAAGACTGCATGAAAATGCCAAGACGGTAGCACTTCAGACTCAAGGGGAATTGGCAAAGGAAGCATACATTAACGATGATGATGTAATCAAGCCTTGGGACAAGCCGGCGTATCAAACTGGAGGAATTGCTGTATTAAAAGGAAATCTGGCACCGGACGGATGCGTTGTAAAAGAAGGAGCTGTTGCACCGGATATGCTGCAGCATTCAGGACCTGCGAAAGTATTTAATAGCGAAGAAGAAGCGGTAGATGCCATTGTTGGTGGAAAAATTATAGCTGGAGATGTGGTAGTTATTAGATATGAAGGACCAAAAGGTGGACCTGGAATGAGGGAAATGTTATCACCAACAGCAATGATTGCAGGAATGGGACTTGATAAGGATGTTGCATTGATTACTGATGGAAGATTTTCAGGAGCAACAAGAGGGGCTTCAATCGGTCATGTTTCACCGGAAGCCGCTTCAGGTGGAAATATTGCAATAGTTCAGGATGGAGATATTGTTGAAATTGATATTCCAAACAGAAAAATTAATATAAAGATTTCAGATGAAGAAATTGAAGCTAGAAAAGCTAAATTGGAACCATTTAAAATTGAAGTAAAAGGATATCTGAAAAAATATGCGATACATGTATCTTCTGCTGCAGAAGGTGCAATTGAAATATTAGATTAATGTATGATGAATTTTTAAATTAGGAAACTGAAAAAAGAAAAAGAAAAAGAAAAAGATGGAGAAGGTGAAAGAATTGCATAAACTTTATGATTTTATGGAAGCAAGGGAAAGACTGAATACTGTAATTACCAAAACAAAATTAATTCACAGTTCGGTTTTTTCAAAAGAAACGGGGAATGAAGTATATATCAAACCGGAAAATTTACAGAGAACAGGTTCGTTTAAGTTAAGAGGGGCCTATAACAAAATAGCAAAACTTACAGAAGAAGAAAAAAAGAAGGGGGTTATAGCTTCTTCTGCAGGAAATCATGCTCAGGGAGTGGCACTTGCCGCCCAGAAACTCGGTATTAAGGCAGTTATCGTGATGCCTAAATATACACCGCTTATAAAGGTGGAAGCAACCCGTCAGTATGGTGCTGAAGTTATTCTGTCCGGAGAAGCATATGATGATGCATATAACTATGCTAAAGAATTACAGGAGAAGGAAGGATACGTGTTTATTCATCCCTTTAATGATGATGATGTTGTGGAAGGACAGGGAACTATTGCACTTGAAGTGCTGGAAGAACTGCCTGATACTGATATAATTCTTGTTCCTCTTGGAGGGGGAGGACTTATTTCCGGAATTGCACTTGCGGCAAAACTGAAAAATCCTATAATAAAAATAATTGGAGTGGAACCTGAAGGGGCGGCTTCAGCAACAGCGGCTTTAAAAAATGGGGAAGTTGTGGAACTGCCTGAAGTAAATACAATAGCAGATGGTACAGCTGTTAGAAGAATAGGGGATTTAAACTATGATTATATAAAAAATTATGTGGATGATATAATTACAGTTTCTGACTATGAACTTATGGAATCTTTCCTTCTGTTAGTTGAAAAACATAAAATTGTTGCAGAAAATGCAGGTGTTCTTTCGGTTGCGGCACTTAGAAAAATCAATGAAAAAGGAAAGAAAATTGTTTCAATTTTAAGTGGAGGAAATATAGACGTGCTGACAATTTCTTCCATGATAAATAAAGGGCTTATTGTTAGAGGAAGAATATTCAGATTCTCAGTTGACTTACCGGATAAGCCGGGACAGCTGGTTACTGTGTCGCAAATTCTTTCTGAAAATAATGCCAACGTTATAAGACTTGACCATAACCAGTTTAAAAATCTTAACAGATTTCACGATGTGGAACTGCAGGTAACAGTTGAAACAAATGGTGAAGAACATATTCAGAAAATAATAGAGGAATTTAATAAAAAGGGATATGTTGTTAAAAGACTGAATTCTCAGGAAATAGAATAAAAAATGAAAGAAGAAAGGCGGTTGGAAAATGAGCAGTGAAATGATTAATGGAGCCAGAGTAGTACTGGAATGTCTGCACAGATTAGGTGTAGAGGATATATTTGGATATCCGGGAGGTGCAGTAATACCTATTTATGATGAAATTTACAAATTTGACAAAATAAAACATTATTTTGCAAGACATGAGCAAGGGGCTGCCCATGAAGCTGACGGATATGCAAGAGTATCCGGAAAAGTAGGAGTATGCCTTGCCACTTCAGGGCCGGGAGCGACAAATCTTGTTACGGGAATAATGACGGCACATATGGATTCTGTTCCCGTACTTGCAATAACTGGGCAGGTAAGCAGCTCGTTATTGGGAAAAGATGCATTTCAGGAAAGTGACATAGTGGGAATAACATTGCCTATTACAAAAATGAATTATCTCGTACAGAATATAGAAGACTTGCCAAGAATTTTAAAGGAAGCTTACTATATATCTTCAACAGGTAGACCAGGGCCGGTTCTTGTTGATATTCCTAGAGATGTTCAATTACAGAAAATAACATATCAGGACTTTGAAAAATTATATGAAAAAGAATTCAGACTGGAAGGGTATGATCCTACATATAAGGGACATCCAGGTCAGATAAAAAGGGCTGTAAGACTAATAAAGGAAGCAAAAAAACCTTTAATTATAGCAGGAGCAGGAATTTTAAAATCAAAGGCATCGGGATGCCTGAAGGAATTTGCTGAAAAGATAGATGCTCCTGTAACAATGACATTACTTGGACTTGGAGGATTTCCAGGAAATCATGAACTGTCATTGGGAATGCTTGGAATGCATGGAACAGTTTATGCAAACTATGCAACAGATGAAGCAGATCTTATAATTGCGGCAGGGATAAGATTTGATGACAGGATTACAGGAAATCCTGACAAATTCTGTCCAAAAGCAAAAATACTGCATATAGACATTGATCCTGCTGAAATAGAAAAAAATAAAAAGGTAGATGTACCAATAGTAGGAGACCTGAAAAATGTTTTAACTGAACTGAATAAGGAACTGACACAGTTAAAACATGATGAATGGCTGGAAAAAGTTAAAGGCTGGAAAAAGGAATATCCTCTTGTTTATAGAAAAGTGGATGATGACAAGCTTATTCCTCAGGAAGTTCTTTCAGAACTGAATAATATCCTTAAGGGAGATGGAATAGTTGTAACAGATGTTGGACAGCATCAGATGTGGACAGCACAGTACATGACTTATACAAACCCTGATTCGATTGTGACATCAGGAGGAGCTGGAACTATGGGATTTGGACTTCCTGCAGCAATAGGTGCCCAGGTGGCAAAGCCTGGTACAAAAGTAGTGCTTGTTGTGGGTGACGGAGGATTCCAGATGACATTTCAGGAGCTTATGATGATAAAACAGTATAATCTTCCGGTAAAAGTGCTGCTTATAAACAATTCATTCCTTGGAATGGTAAGACAATGGCAGGAAATATTCAATGACAAGAGATATTCATTTGTTAATCTTGACTATAATCCTGATTTTATAAAAATTGGTGAAGCATACGGAATTAAGTCAGTAACATTGAGAACAAAGGAAGACTTAAAAAATAAACTTAAAGAGCTTATAGAGAGTGATGAGGGAGTATTGATAAACTGCATAGTTGAAAAGGAAGAAAATGTATATCCAATGATACCGGCGGGAACAAGTGTAGCTCAGATGGTAGGTAAGAGAGGGGTGCTTGAAAATGAATAAGGAACACGAAATTCTTATAATTGCAAAAAATACTAACGGAATAGTTGCCAGAATAATGTCATTATTTAACAGAAGAGGATATTTTGTAAATAAAATGACAGCAGGAGTTACAAATAAACCTGGATATGCAAGATTGACACTTACTGTAGATGGAGATTCAAAATCGCTTGACCAGATACAGAAACAGGTGTATAAAATAGTTGATGTAGTAAAAGTAAAGGTATTTCCTTCAGAAGGTGTAATAAGAAGGGAACTTATGCTTATAAAGGTGAAATCTGACAATGAAACAAGGGCTCAGATTGTTCAGATAGCTGATATCTATAGGGGAAAGGTGCTTGATGTATCTCCAACTTCCCTAATAATAGAGCTTACAGGAGATGTGCAGAAGCTGAGGGGATTTGTGGAAATAATGAAAAATTATGGAATACTGGAAATGGCAAAAACAGGAGTCACTGCAATGAGCAGAGGGGAAAAAATGTAATTGAGTTTTTTCTCACAATCATTAGAAGAAGTTATTGCAAACTTTTCTGCAGCTGTATTTGAAAATATTCCAACAGAGTTACACGAAAAATAACAGGTAAGAAGTAAAAAATAAAATTATCTTTGTATGAGGAGAATATAATGAAAAGACATATTAAAATATTTGATACTACATTAAGAGATGGAGAACAGACACCACGTGTCAATCTTAATGCACAGGAAAAATTGAGGATTGCAAAACAGCTCGAAAGTCTTGGTGTAGATGTGATTGAAGCTGGGTTTGCTGTGGCATCGCCTGGAGATTTTGAAGCTGTAAAAATGATTGCTGAAAATGTAAAAAATTCAACAGTTTGTAGCTTGTCAAGAGCTGTGAAAAAAGATATTGAAGCGGCAGGAGAGGCATTAAAAGGTGCGGCGAAACCTAGAATTCATACATTCATTGCGACTTCGCCTATTCATAGGGAATTTAAGTTGAAAATGACAAAAGAGCAGATTCTGGACAGAGTGAAGGAAATGGTAACATATGCAAAATCATTTGTAAATGATATTGAATTTTCGGCAGAAGATGCGACTAGAACAGAGAAAGAATTTTTGGTGGAAGTATACGAAACAGCTATAAAAGCTGGAGCTACTACATTAAATGTGCCTGATACTGTGGGTTATAGAACTCCAAATGAAATGTTTGAATTGATAAGTTATTTGAAAAAAAATGTAAAAGGAATTGAAAATGTGGATATTTCTGTGCATTGTCACGATGACTTGGGACTTTCGGTTGCAAATTCGGTTGCAGCGATTCAAGCTGGAGCGACACAGATTGAATGTACGATAAATGGACTTGGCGAAAGAGCTGGAAATACTTCACTTGAGGAAATTGCGATGATCTTGAAAACAAGAAAAGACTTATTTGAAGAATATTACACAAACATTGACTCAAAACAAATTTATCCAACAAGTAAATTAGTAAGTCTTTTGACAGGGGTTACTACGCAGCCAAATAAAGCAATCGTTGGAGCGAACGCATTTGCTCACGAATCAGGAATCCATCAGCACGGAGTTTTAGCAAATCCTGAAACTTACGAAATTATGAGTCCAGAATCTGTAGGAAGAAATCCAGACAGCTTGGTACTTGGAAAACATTCAGGAAAACACGCTTTTATACAAAAGTTGGAATCTTTAGGATTTGACCATGTTGGAAGTGACAGAGTGGAAGAATTATTTGCACAATTTAAAAAATTGGCAGACAAGAAAAAATATGTTTTAGATGAAGACATAATCGCATTAGTCGCTGGAGATGCGGCAAAAATCGAAGGAAGAATAAAATTAGAACATTTTGAAATTTCAAGACAAGAAGGGAAAAAGCCAAAAGCTACTGTTACAATTGAACTGGATGGAGAAAAACTGGTTAAGGAAGCTCTTGGAGATGGGCCTGTTGATGCAGCCTATAATGCGGTAAATTTAGGTGTGAGCGACACTTTTGTCCTGGAGGAATATAAATTGGAAGCAATTACAGGAGATACAGATGCACAGGCACAGGTTGTTGTTATAATTGAAAAAAATGGAAACAGATTTATCGGAAGAGGACAAAGTACAGATGTTGTTGAGGCAAGTATAAAGGCTTATATTAATGGGATAAATAGACTTTATAATAAATAGTTTTTTTTGGAAAGGTGAAAAATTATGCCTAAATTAGTTATAAATGATAAATCAGGTAAAAAAAATACTTCAATGAATTTTTTTCTGGATGATGAAGTTATAAAATTTAAAGAAAATAAAAAAGAAATTGAAAATGTAGATTATGGAGAACATACAATTAAAGTACGTACTTTGTATTTTAAAAGTTCTGAACAAAAAATAAATATTGAAAAAGAAGTTACAGAAATTGAAATAAAACAAAATTATAAAGTATATTTACTTTTTGTATGTTTAGTTGTAATTTCATTACTTGGAGCTTTCTTGAAAATAAAACTAAAAATAGAAGCTAGTAAAGGTTTTTTATATATGATTTTATTTGTTATAGTGATGAATCTATATTTTGTTTTTGGAAATCCTTTAGTTTTGAAAGTAAAAGAGTAAATAAAAAAAATGATTTATATAAGGTAGTTTTAAACAAAAACTCGCAATTTTCAGACGATGAATACTCAATTGACTAATTTTTTAGACAAATGACTTCTGATACAGGAATGAAATCTGACAGAGGGATTGATTTTGATAAAGAAGTTGTTGCTAAGGCTCTTGCTGTCACTATTGATGAAGTATACAAGAGAATAGGTAAAAAATCTATACTTATTAGCCATTTTCAAGGAGGATCTCCAGGTTGGTTAGCACTTGTTTATACCAAAAATATAAAAGCAATGGTTGCAATTGAACCTGGTGGACTTGTGGCAGAAAATAGTATAGAATACAAAGAATTATTATCACAAAAAATACCTATAGCATTTTATTTTGGTGATTACATTGAAAATGGAGATTCTAAAATTTTGTCAATTTCAATTTGGAAAGAAAGATTGGAAAAATGTAAAAATTTTGTAAAAAATTACAACGATGAAGGTGGAAATTCAGTTTTATTTGAACTTCCAAAAGAAGGTATTTTGGGAAATGATCACTTTATATTTCAAAATTTAAATAATGATATTGTGGCTGATCATGTAGAAAAATGGATTAGAGGACTATAAAAAAATCGAATAAATAGACTTTATAATAAGTAATTTTAAAAGGGAGGGGATTTTGATGGAAATATCAAATAATTACATTAATGAAATAAAGAAAATACTTAAAAATGCTAGACAAAAAGCATATACTGCTGTAAATTCGGCTATGGTGGAAGCATATTGGAAAATTGGAAGAAGAATTGTAGAAGAAGAACAGAACGGAAAAGAAAGAGCTGAATATGGGAAAGAAATATTACAAAATTTATCTAAGGAACTTACAGAAGAATTTGGAAAAGGATATAGCTATAGAACATTAAGAGAAATAAGACAATTCTATCTTATGTTTTCAGATTTTGAAAAATGGCGAACAGTGTTCGCCAAATTGACATGGTCTCATTTTCAAAAAGTTTTAAAAGTTTCTGATGAGAAAGCTAGAATATTTTATTTGACGGAAGCAGCTGAAAATATGTGGTCTGTAAGAACATTAGATCGAAATATATCTACACTTTACTATAATCGTATTATTGCAAGTATTGATAAAAAAATTGTCGAAAATGAAATGAAAGATAAGACAAAAAAACTACAAGCAAAAGAATTTATAAAAAATCCAGTAGTTTTAGAGTTTCTAGATTTGCCAACAAATATATCTTATACAGAAAATGAATTGGAAAAAGCACTAATAGATGATATTCAAAAATTTATGATGGAACTTGGAAAAGGTTTTGCATTTGTTGAAAGACAGCAGCATATCCGTACTGAAAATTCAGATTTTTACATTGATTTGGTATTTTACAATTATATTTTAAAATGTTTTATTATAGTAGAATTAAAGACAGAAAAATTAACACATCAGGATATTGGACAACTTGATATGTATGTAAGAATGTATGATGACTTAAAAAAACAGGAAAATGATAACCCAACAATAGGACTTCTTCTTTGTACGGAAACAGACGGAACTATTATAAAGTATTCAGTTTTGAACGATAATAAAAACCTTTTTGCAAGTAAATATGTAAATTATCTTCCTAGTGAAGAGGAATTAATAAATGAAATAGAAAGGCAGAAAGTGCTATTTAAAATAAATAGTAAAGAGGAGATTTTAAAATGAAAACAGTAATTTTCTCACACCCATGGGATGGAAGTTTCAATAAGGCAATTTTAGATAAAGTATTGAAAAGTCTGGAAGAAATGAAAGAAAAATACACGGTTATTGATTTGAATAAAGATGGATTCAATCCTGTGATGACTGAAAAAGAACTGAGCTTATATTCACAAGGAAAAAGTACTGATTCTTTAGTTCTGAAATATCAGGAAATTTTGAAAAATACAGATGAGCTAATATTGATTTTTCCAATTTGGTGGATGTCGTTACCTGCGATATTAAAAGGATTTTTTGATAAAGTTATGTTGAGAGGCTTTGCTTATGAAAGTGGGAAATATGGAATAAAAGGACTTTTACCAATAAAATCAGCTAAAATGATTACAACGGCTGAAGCACCAAAGATTTTATTAAATATAATGGGGTTTGGAATGACGATGAGAAAGGCGAATCTTGGTGGAGTCGGAATAAAAAACACAAAATGGATTCATTATAGTTTAAGAGCAAAAGGAAAAGATGAAGATAGGAAGAAATTTCTTGAAAAAGTTGGGAAATTTGTAAATAAATAAGAAGGAGAAAAAAGTGAAAGTGAAAAGCTTGATTTTTAAGATTTTATGGAGTTTTTTAGGGCTGATTGTGATATTTCTACTGTATTCACATTATGAATACAGACATATAAAAGTAAGGACAATTGAAATACAATCAAAAGATATACCGGAAGAATTTAATGGGAAGAGAATATTATTTGTTGCAGATTTTCAATATGATACAATGTCAAGATATAATAGAAAACAGCAGAAAAAGGCGATTGAGCTGATTAATGCACAAAAGAAAGATATGGTACTGTTGGGGGGAGATTATGCAACTTGGGAGAAAAATATTCCTAAGTTTTATGAAGATGCTAAAGATATAGAGATTCCAAAACTTGGAGTGTATGCGATTTATGGGAATCATGAATATCCAGGAGAAGAAGAAACGGCTGAAAATATGAAAAAGCTTGGCTTTAATCTTTTAATAAATGAAAATAGAAAAATAACAATTAACAATGAAAATATATATATTGCAGGAGTGACTGATTTATGGCATGGAAATCCTGATGCGGAAAAGGCACTTGAAGGTGTAAAAAAAGAGGATTTTGTATTGTTTTTAACTCATAATCCTGAATATTTTGAAGATATGACAGAGGATGAAAAAGAAAAAACTGATATGATTTTGGCAGGGCATACTCATGGCGGACAGGTGACATTTTTTGGAAAAATTATTATGTCAGCAGTAAAAAATAAAGAGAAATATGGATATGGAATGAAAAATTATGGTGGACATAAACTTTATATTACTTCAGGAGTTGGTGGAGCTGCACTGGAAATGTTTATCAGATTTTTTGCACAGCCAGAAATTGTGATTTTTGAGTTAAAAAGAATTTAAAACTTCTAGGAAATAAAAAAGGTGGAAAAAGTGGGAATTAAAAATTTAGAAATAAGAAATGCTAAATATAATTTAAAGCAATTGAAGGAAAATCATTTGAAAGGGAAAAAACAGAAATTTCTTTTTTTCTGGGGACATCAGCCATCAAAAGACGGTAGCATAACAAAAACATGTTTTAGCCAATGGTGGAAATCAGTTTTCATTGAAAATGAAAGAAAATATTGCTGTATGGAACAGTATATGATGGCAAAAAAAGCTAAATTATTTGAAGATGATGAAATTTTAGAAGAAATAATGGAAACAGCAGATCCTAAAAAAATAAAAGCTTTAGGAAGAAAAGTTAAAAATTTTAATGAGAAAAAATGGAATGAAGTAAAATATTCGATTGTATTTGCCGGAAATCTACTGAAATTTTCTCAGGATGAAAATCTGAAAGACTTTCTGCTTTCAACTAAAAATGATATAATAGTGGAAGCAAGTCCTTATGATAAAATCTGGGGAATAGGTATGTCTGCAGATGATGAATTTGTGGAAAATCCTACAAGGTGGAAAGGTGAAAATCTTTTAGGATTTGCATTAATGGAAGTAAGAGATGAATTATCCAAGTAAAAAAGTAAGGATGTAGAAGTAATGGAAAAAATTTTAATAACAGGTGCAAGTTCAGGGATTGGAAGAGAGTTGGCAAGAAATTTGGCAGGTAGAAGCAGAAAAATGTATTTGCTGGCAAGGTCTGAAGACAAACTGAATTTACTGAAAAAGGAACTGGAAGAAAAAAATTCTCTGCTTGAATGTATATGCATAAAATATGATTTAACTGATACTGCACATTTGGAAAGTATTACGGAAAACTGTGATGTGGATTTAGTCATTAACTGTGCAGGTATAGGGAAAATTACTGATTTTCTGAAATTAAGTGATGAGGAAGATTTAAATACAATAAATGTAAATTTCATTTCTCCGCTAATTTTAACTAAAAAATTTTCAGAAAAATTTTTACAGGCGGGAAGAGGAATAGTTTTAAATGTCTGTTCAACCGCCGCCTTGTATCAGCATCCATATATGGCAATATACAGTTCAGTAAAATCTGCACTGCTGCATTATTCTCTGGCACTAGATGAGGAATTGTCGCATAAAAATAAAAATGTGAGGATTCTGTCAGTTTGTCCAGGTCCAACAGCAAGTAACTTTTTTGATAAGGATACACAGGAAAAATTTGGAAATTCACAAAAATTTATGATGACTTCAGAATGTGCTGCTAAAGAAATTATAAAAATGATTGAAAAGAAAAAGAGATTATCCATAATAGGTTTTAGAAACAGATTATCCATGTTTTTAATAAATTTATTGCCAGTTTCACTGCAGCTAAAATTTACAGGATTAATTTTAAAAAAGGTGATTAAATGATAATGTTATTTAATTTTTTGTTGGGACTGACTATAACGTTACTTATTTCGAAGTCATTATTTTCTTTTATTTATTTTCAAAAAATAAATAATTTGGAAAAAACAGAAATAAATGAAAGTGATTATACAGTAATTCAGCCTATTTTGTCCGGTGATACAAGACTGGAAGAAGATTTGACAGCTAATTTGGTAAATACAGAAAATATGAAGTTTATCTGGCTTGTGGATAAAAGTGACAGTACTGCAATAAGAACAGCTGAAAAAATTTTAAAAAATGGGAAATATTCTGGTAGAGTTGAAGTTTATGAATTAGATGATGTTCCACAGGAAGTAAATCCTAAAATATTTAAGCTGGCTCAAATTGTGGATAAAATAGAAACAGAATATACCATAATTTTAGATGATGATTCTGTTATGGATAGAAAAAGATTAAATGAATTAAGTATTTATGAAAAAGATAAATCAGAATGGATAGCAACAGGAATTCCATTTAATTACAATGTTAATGGATTTTGTTCCAAGTTAATTTCAGCTTTTATAAATTCCAATTCTATTTTTTCATATTTTTCTATGTCTTTTTTGAAGGAAAATAGAACTATTAACGGAATGTTTTATATTTTAAGGACTGATATCTTAAAAAAATACAATGCTTTTGAAGAAATAAAATACTGGCTTTGTGATGATTTGGCCCTTGCAGCCTATTTACTTTCAAAAAAGGTAAAAATTATACAGACAACTGTTTTCTGTAATGTGAGAAATACTGTTCCAAATTTCAGAAAATATATACTTCTTATGAAGAGGTGGCTATTATTCGGAAATGTATACATGAAAAATGCTTTTTCTGTAAAGTTTCTATTTATGATATTACTTCCAACTATATTGCCAACAATATTATTATTTTTAAGTTTCTTTTTAGGAATAAATTATTTACTGACAGTATTTTATTTATTCATAGGTAAGGTTGTACTATTTTCCATTATCAGATTATTTATTTATAGTGTGAAAACAGAAAATAAGAAGAAAAATTCTTTTTTTACTCAAATTATAGAATTATCGTATGAATTAATAAGTGAACTTATACTTCCTTTTATGATTATGTATACTCTTTTGACTCCACCTGTAATTATATGGAGAAATAAAAAAATTAGAGTTAAAGATGGGAAAATACACTATGAACTTTAAGGAATATTTAGAAAAACTGGAAAGTCTTGATGTTTCAAGAACTCTTTTAAAAGAAGACAGGATTGTTCTTGTCATAAGTGGAAGCAGTAATCTTAAAACAGCCGCATTAAAATCTGACAGATTTAAAATACTGAATATTTTTAAAGAGTTTGGCTACAAAATCATAAATTCAAATTTTCCATATAATGAAGATTTTGATTATAAGGAATTTGAGGATATTAATATTTTAAAAGCAAGTTTGTCAAATATAGTTTATTATAACCATACTCTTTTTGATAAAAGGTTTAAAAAGGAAATTTTAAGGCATTTGTCTCCTCTAAAATTTTTGAAGGATGTTATAGTAATTTCTCAAAGTTCAGGTTTGAATGTATGGGAGAGATTTATGGATTTATCAGGTTGTAAAAATGAAAATATAAAGATATTTGCCTTGGGGCCTGTTGGAAAAGGTTTTGGCAAAGTAAAGAACACAATAGTTTTTAAAGGGATTTCTGATATTTACAGCTGGATTTTAGATTTTCATAAGACTGATAAAGTTGTAGATTGTGGGCATTTGGACTATTTTAGTAACAGAAAGGTAAAGAAAATAATTTATGAATATTTACAAGGAGAAAATTAAAATTGCCGTTGTTGCTCCACCTTTCAGTGGACATCTTTATCCAATTTTAGAACTGGTACTGCCTCTGCTGGAAGAAAAAGACAAATATGATATATGTGCTTATACAGGATTTTATAAGGAAGAAGTAGTTAAAAGATTAGGATTTCCTGTAAAAGTTTTACTTGAAAATAAGCCTGATGTTTTTGAAAAAATATCTGATACAGATAAAAAAACTGGACCTGTAATTGCATATAGGCAATTTAAGGAAAATTTGAAGCTTATGCCGGAAGTTATAGGGGAAATAGAAAAGTTTTTTTCTGAAAGAAAGCCTGATATAGTATTGGTAGATTTTGCTGCTGTTCCTGTAGGAATTGCGTGTGAAAAATTAGGCCTTCCATGGATTACAAGTATTCCAACCCCTTTTGCAATCGAATCTAGAACAACACCGCCTGCTTATGCTGGTGGACTATATCCAAAAGACGGATTTTTCTTTAAGTTGAGAGATAAGCTGGCAAGAAGTTTCATTAGAAATTATAAAAGGCTATTATGTTTTATTTTAAGAAAGCAGATTAAGGAATTAAACTTTACTCTTTATAATGAAAAAGGTGAAGAAAACATATACTCCCCTTATTCTATACTGGCTTTAGGAATGAAGGAATTTGAATTCAGGGATGATTTTCCAGAACAGTTTATATGGGCAGGAGCATGCTGTTCCTCTCTTTTTAAAAACAGTGTAAAATTTGTAAAGGATAAAGGATATGAAAAAACTATATTTTTAACAAATGGAACTCATTTAAAATGGGCTAAAAATATTATGATTGATGTAGCAAAGGAACTTTCAAAATTATATCCCAAATTTTTATTTGTAGTATCATTGGGAAGTTATCCGGAAAGGGATAAGGAAGTTTTAAAGGAGAATAATTTACATATTTATCATTATTTAGATTATGATGAAGTTATACCCGAAATTGATTATGCTATTCATCATGGTGGGACAGGAATACTTTATTCCTGCATAAAATATAATAAACCTGCTGTTGTCATACCTCATGACTATGATCAGTTTGACTATGCTGTGAGAGCTGATTTAGCAGAAATTGGAATTGTAGCTAAGTTGAAATCAAGAAAAAATATATTAAAAGCTTTTGAGAAAATGCTGCAAAGAAAAGAATGGAATAATCTGGAAAAAATGTCAAAGGATTTTAATAAATATTTGCCAAGTGAAGTATTGAAAAAAGAAATTGACAGGTTATTAAAGGGAGGAAAGTAATGAAAGTTTTGCTTACAGGGGCGACAGGTTTTTTAGGAAAATATGTAATTGAAGAACTGAAAAATAATAATTATAAAGTAGTTGCTTTTGGAAGAAATGAAAAAATTGGAGAAACACTGGTTGATGAAAAAGTCGAATTTTATAAAGGCGATATAGGAGATTTAGATGATTTATTTAAAGCATCTGAAGGCTGTTCAGCTGTTATTCATGCGGCGGCACTTTCTACTGTATGGGGGAAATGGGAAAATTTCTATAATATAAATGTGTTGGGAACAAAAAATATTGTTCAACTGTGTGAAGAAAAGAAATTGAAACTGGTTTTTGTTTCTTCACCAAGTATATATGCAGGTGCAAAGGATCAGTTAGATGTTAAAGAAGATGAAGCACCTAAAGAAAATAACCTTAACTTTTATATAAAAAGTAAAATTATGGCAGAAAATATAATAAAATCTTCAAGTCTGAACTATATGATAATTCGACCTCGTGGGCTGTTTGGTGTTGGAGATACGAGTATAATACCAAGACTTCTGGAATTAAATAAAAAACTGGGAATTCCTCTTTTTGCTGATGGAAAGCAGAAAGTTGATATAACTTGTGTTGAGAATGTTGCTTATTCTTTAAGGTTGGCATTGGAAAACAATGAATATTTAAGGGAAATATACAACATTACAAATGATGAGCCGATAGAGTTCAAGGAAATATTAACTTTATTTTTTAATGAAATCGGCACAGAAGGAAAATATTTAAAATGGAATTATAATTTAATTTTACCTCTGGTTTCATTTATGGAAAAATTCTACAAGTTTTTTAGAATTGAAAAAGAGCCTCCTCTTACAAAATATACACTATATTTAATGAAGTATAGCCAGACTTTGAATATAGACAAGGCTAAGAAGGAATTAGGATATTATCCGAAGATATCTGTAATTGAAGGAGTAAAAAAATATGTTGAACACAGCAGAAAAAATGATAGAAAAAGTTGATTATTTTGGTTGTGGATATTGTACAAATGATTTAAAAAAGGTTTTTAAAAATTTTGAGAAAACGATAGTTGATTTTTATGCAGGAGTTTTTTTGATTAAGCATAGAAAAATGGGATATATTCTTTATGATACAGGTTATTCCATGGAAATTCTGAAAAATAATCCTAAATATTTTTTATATAGGTTTACTAATCCTATTACTTTAAAAAGGGAAGATATGATTGACTATCAGCTTAAGGAAAAGAGAATAGACAGAAAAGAAATAAAATATATAATTATTTCTCACTTGCATCCTGATCATATTGGAGGTTTAAAATTTTTCCCGAATTCTAATTTAATATTAACTGAAACTTGTTATAATAACCTTAAGTCAGGAAAAGATAATCTTCTTATTTTCAACGAACTGTTTCCAGATGACTTTGAAAATAGATTGATATTGATAAAAAGCTATAAAGAGAATAAGTTATTTCCATATAAGGAAAGTTTCGATTTATTTTCTGATTCATCTATGCTGATGATAGAGGTAGACGGGCATGCAAAGGGACAGGGATGTTTATTTCTGCCTGAGAAAAATCTCCTTATTGCAGCTGATGTATGTTGGGGAACTGAATATTTGCCCCTAACAGATAAAATGAAGTGGCTTGCGAGAAAAATACAGAATAATTTTGAAGATTATAAGCAAGGAAGCGATTTGCTGAAAAAAGTTATGAAAAATGATATTTCTGTTATTGTAAGTCACGATAATAAAGAAAAAATAAAAAGGATACTAAATGAGAAAAATATTTAAAATTATGTCAACTTTCATAAAAGTAAGGTATTTTAATAAATGGACTTCAAGAAATGAACTTCTGGAGTATCAGGAAAAGCAGGTAAAGAAACATTTGAAGTTTTTAAAGGAAAAATCACCATATTTTAAAAATCATAATATTACAGAAGATTTTACAATGGATAAGGCTTTTATGATGGAAAACTTTGATGAATTGAATACATTAGGGGTAAAAAGGGATGAGGCTATGGAAATAGCTTTGAACAGTGAAAAAACAAGAAATTTCAATCAAAAATATAAGGATATTTCAGTGGGACTTTCCTCAGGAACATCAGGTCATAGGGGAATGTTTTTAACAACTCCTGAAGAACAGGGAATATGGGCAGGAACAATATTAGCTAAAATGTTACCAAAGAAAGATATTTTTGGTCATAAAATAGCTTTTTTCCTAAGGGCAGATAATGATTTATACAAAACTGTAAATTCATTTTTAATAAGTCTGGAATATTTTGATACTTTTAAAGATATTGATGAGCATATTGAAAGATTGAATAAATATCAGCCAACAATGATAGTCGCTCCTCCTTCATTACTTCTGGTACTTGCTAAGAAAATTGAAGAAGGGGAGTTGAAAGTTTCTGTAAAAAGAATTATTTCTGTTGCGGAAATTTTGGAGAAACCTGATGAAGAATATATAAAAACTCAGTTTAAACAGAAAATAATACATCAGATTTATCAGGCAACAGAGGGTTTTTTAGCATGTACGTGTGAATATGGGCATTTACATTTAAATGAAGACTTGATAAAATTTGACAGGGAATATATAGATGAAAAAAGATTTTATCCAATAATTACAGATTTAAGGAGAACAAGCCAGCCCTTTGTAAAATATTATTTAAATGATATTCTAGTTAAGTCGGAGGAAGTTTGTGAATGTGGTTCAGTTCTGCAAAGAATTGAAAAAATAGAAGGACGTTCAGATGATATTTTTAAATTTACAAATAAAACTGGTAAGGAAATTGTGGTTTTTCCGGATTTTATCAGAAGAACAATACTTTTTGTTGAAAATATAAGAGAATATCAGGTTTTCCAAGTGAATGATAGTCTGCTGGAAATAGCGGTTTTAAATATAAATGAGGAGCAGAAGAAGTTAATAAAAAAAGAATTTGAAAATTTATTTGCTTCTTTGGATATAGAAAATGTAAAAATACAATTTATAGATTATGAAGTAGATAAAACAGTGAAGTTGAAAAGAATAATAAGAAAGGTAATAAAATGAGAAAAATACAGATTATAGGATATGGAGTGAAACTACCGGAAAATACAGTCAGTTTTAATGGTCAGACCCGTTATAGAATAAGTAGAGAAGAAAATCAGATTTCCCTTGCTGTTTCAGCATGTGAAAAAGCACTCGAAAATACGGGAATTAAGATTGATGATATAGATTGCATAGTTTCAGCAAGTGCAGTTGGAATACAGCCAATACCTTGCACGGCGGCATTGATTCATGAAAAAATTGCAAAAGGAACTTCAATTCCTGCATTAGATATAAATACAACATGCACAAGTTTTATGACAGCTCTGGATACAATGTCATATCTAGTTGAAGCAGGAAGATATAAAAGAGTACTGATTGTTTCCTGTGATGTTGCATCAATAGCCTTAAATCCTAAACAGAAGGAAAGTTTCAGACTTTTCAGTGATGGCGCTGTAGCTTTTATTATTGAAAAAACTGAAAATGAAACAGGAGTTATAGATGCTATGCAGAGAACTTGGTCTGAAGGAGCACATTCTACTGAAATTCGAGGTGGCTTAAGTAATTTACATCCTAAAAATTATTCTGAAGAAACAAAAGAAGAATTCATGTTTGATATGAATGGAAAAACTGTACTGTCACTATCTATGAAAAAAATTCCTGAAATGATGAAAGAGTTTTTGGAAAATAATGGTATAAAAATAACGGATATAGATATGGTGGTACCTCACCAGGCAAGTGTAGCCATGCCAATCGTAATGGAGAAATTGGGTGTACCTAAAGATAAATTTATAAATGAGGTAAAAGAATTTGGAAATATGGTTTCTGCTTCTGTTCCCCTTGCACTGGCCCATGGGCTGGAAAGTGGTAAAATAAAGAGTGGAGATATAATACTTTTTATTGGAACTGCAGCGGGGCTTACAACAAATATATTACTGATGAGAGTGTAAAAATTTATTTTAAATTTTAAGAAAAAAAGCTATAATTGGATTGGAAAATTTAAAATATAAAGAGAGAAGGAAAATAAAATGAATGGAGAAAATAAAAAAAGCAAAGAAAATAGGAAAAGGGAAGAAAATAAGAAATCTATTATTACTTCAGTTTTTGCAGTAATAATTCTTATTGGAGTTTTTTTAATATATAGTTCATATTCAAAAATGCTACGTCTTCAGGCAGAATTAAAGCTGCAGGAAGCAAAGGAAAAAATAAAAAAGATAGAAGAAAATGAGCAGAAACAGGCAGAAGCACAGCAAAATTTGCAAAATCTGCAGAAGGATATTCAAAAAGTTGAAGAAACGGTTGCCAATGCTGTGACTCAGCAAACAAATTATGAAGAGGAACTGATGAAAAGAATGTCTTCTGTAAAGGACACTGATTTTGAAGGAAGTACGGCAGAAATGGCAGAACAGGCAGAAAAAGCCCGTAAAGCATGGGATGATGAACTAAATAAAGTTTATAAGCTTCTAATGTCAGAACTTTCAGGTGAACAGAAATCAAAACTTCAAAACAGTGAGAGGGAATGGATAAAAAATATAGAAAAAGAAATAGAAAAAATGCTGGATGAAGAATGTGGTCTTGATGAAAAAGGAAAAAGAATGACTTGTGGAACAATAGTTGTTCCAATTGAAGCGGGGACAAGAATGGAAAGAACAAAAGAAAGAGCGATACAACTTGCAAAAATGTATGATGAAATTCATAAGAAATAGAATTAGAAAATAAATAGTTATACATTTTTGAAAATGTAAATTAAGAGGTAAAAAATGATAAATAGAAAAATCATATTCAGGTGTTGGCGGTGGAGTCTTGAAATGTTTATAAGATTTTTCGCACAGCCTGAAATTGTGATTTTTGAGTTGAAGAGAATTAATTAAAATTTGGAAGTGGTGTAATATGGAAGATAAAGAATTAAAGAAGTTGGCAAAAGATATTTTTGAAAAAATTAAAAAAAAGTATTATGAAACAGCAAAAGAAATGATAGTTGCAAATGCTTCAGTCAATACTTCAAAGGAAATAAAAATAACAGACAGTAAAATTGAAGGAATTCCATATATTCCAAAAGGGAGTAAAATTCCAACAAATTCAGAAGGGAAACAGTTTATGTTTCTTGCGCAGATAAATTGTGCTGACTTAAAAGGTCTAGAAGATTTTCCAAAAGAAGGAATTTTGCAATTTTGGGTTTTGGGAGATGACTTGATGGGATTAGATTTTGACAACAGTACAAATCGAATTGGTTTTGATGTAATTTATTATGAAAAAATAGGAGAATATTTTTCTGAAGATGAGTTTAAGAAAATGTATAATCCTTACAAATATGACCCAGCATGGGATTTTTTGATAGCACATCATCCTTGTAAAATGGAATTTTCTTTGGGAAAACAAAAAGAGAATTTAGACTATGATTTTTTAGATATTTTATTTGAAAAAGTATGGGAAGAAGAAAATTTTAAATTTGATGAAAAAGATAAATTGTCTGAAGAAGTGGAAGAAATTTATGGATATGAATTTTATGAAGAAAATATTGGCACAAAATGTAATGGATTTCCATTTTTCACACAATCTGAACCAAGAAAAGGTGATGAAATGAATGAATACGATACTTTATTATTTCAAATTAATAGTGGAAAAGAAATAATGATTGGAGATAGTGGAGTAATGAATTTCTTTATTAATCGTGAAAAATTAAAAAATAGGGACTTTTCAGATGTTTTCTACAATTGGGATTGTTATTGATTTTATTGGGTAGACAGGAAAATAGAAAGTTGGGAAAATGGATATAAAAACTATAAATTATGAATATTTTTTAGATTTATCAGTAAGAATGACGCATCACTCGAATGCTATTGAAGGAAATACATTGACACTAAATGAAACGGCTACAATTATTTTGGATAGTACAATACCTGGAAGCAAGAGTGTACGTGAAGTTTTTGAAGTTTTAAATCATAAGAAAGCAATTGATTATATTATAAGTGAATTTGAAAATGAGAAAAAATTAGATATTTATATGATTAAAAATATAAATAAGGAAATTTTAGACAGATTAAATGATAATGCGGGAAATTTTAAAAATAGCAGTAATGCAATAATTGGTGCAGATTTTGAAACTTCTACACCAAGTCAGGCACCAGTTCTTACAAAAAATTGGATTGAAAATTTAAATTATCGACTGGAACTGTGCAAAAATAATGATGAAAAGTTGTTAGAAATACTACACTCTCATATAGAATTTGAGAGAATACATCCCTTTAGTGATGGAAATGGGCGGACAGGAAGATTAATTATGTTATATTTATGTTTTCAGGAAAAAATGAGTCCATTTGTGATTGAAAAAAGTGATAGATCTTTGTATATGACTTATCTAAGGGAACAGAATGTGGAGATTATTTTTGAAAGGGTAAAAGAATTACAGAAATTTGAAGACAATAGATTGACACAATTTTAAAATAATTAATAAAAATATAGAAAAACTTGTAGAAAGAATTGGAGGAGAAAAATGTCAGAAACAAAAAATGAAATTAAAAAACCAAAAACTTTATTTGATAAGGTCTGGGAAAAACATGTAATAACAGGGGAACCAGGGGAAGCACAGCTGCTTTATATAGACTTACACTTAATCCATGAAGTTACTTCACCACAGGCATTTTCAGGATTAAGAATTGCGGGGAGAAAAGTCAGAAGACCTGATCTGACATTTGGGACAATGGATCATAATACTCCAACAATAATGTCGCAAAGGCTTGATATTAAAGATAAAATTTCAAAAGCACAGTTGGATGCACTTGCAGCAAACTGTAAGGAATTTGGGATAGAACTGGTTGATATGTTTAACGAAAGTAATGGAATCGTGCATATGGTAGGGCCTGAGCAGGGACTTACACAGCCAGGAAAAACAGTAGTTTGTGGAGATAGCCATACTGCAACACATGGAGCATTTGGAGCAATTGCATTTGGAATTGGGACAAGTGAAGTTGAACACGTGCTTGCAACACAGACAATCTGGCAGAAAAAACCTAAAACAATGGGGATTGAAATAACAGGAAAACTACAAAAGGGAGTTTATGCAAAGGATATAATTTTACATATAATTAAAACTTATGGAATTGGGCTTGGAAATGGATATGCCTTCGAATTTTTTGGAGATACGATAAGAGGGCTTTCGATGGAAGAAAGAATGACAATTTGCAATATGGCGATTGAAGGTGGAGGAAAATCAGGAATTATTGCTCCTGATGAAACTACTTTTGAATATGTAAGAGGAAGAAGATTTGCACCAAAAGGTGAGGAATTTGAGAAAAAGGTGGCTGAATGGAAGGAATTATACACAGATTCAGTGGAAGCTTTTGATAAACATATAAAAATTGATGTTTCAAACCTTGAACCTCAAGTTACTTGGGGAACAAATCCTGAAATGGGAATCAATATTACAGAAAATTTCCCTGAAATTAAAGATCACAATGATGAAAAGGCATACGAGTATATGGGATTAAAGCCGGGACAGACTCCATTTGATATACCATTAAAACATGTATTTATTGGTTCGTGTACAAATGGAAGACTGAGTGATTTGGAAATTGCAGCAAAAATTGTAAAAGGTAAAAAAGTTGCACCAAATATTACAGCAGTTGTAGTTCCAGGGTCACAAATTGTTAAAAAAATGGCTGAAGAAAATGGAATAGCACAAATATTTAAAGACGCAGGATTTGAGTGGAGAGAAGCAGGATGCTCAACTTGTCTTGGAATGAATCCTGATTTGATACCGGCTGGAGAACATTGTGCGTCAACTTCCAACAGAAACTTTGAAGGACGTCAAGGAAAAGGAGCAAGAACTCATCTGGTAAGTCCAGCAATGGCAGCTGCCGCCGCAATTTATGGGAAATTTGTGGATGTAAGGAAATTGGAAGAAGTGGAATAATTTATACAAAATAGAAGGAGATAAATATGAAACCATTTACAAAATATGAAGGGACAATCGTTCCTATAATGAATGACAATATTGATACAGACCAGCTGATTCCAAAACAATATTTAAAAAGTATTGAAAAAACAGGATTTGGGCAATATGTATTTGATGAATGGAGATACAATGAAGACAGAACAGACAATATGGATTTTAATTTAAATAAACCTGAATACAAAACAGGGACAATTTTGATTACAGGAGATAATTTTGGGTGTGGTTCGAGCAGGGAACATGCGGCTTGGGCATTGCAGGATTATGGGTTTCATGTAATTGTTGCAGGAGGATATTCAGGGATATTCTATATGAACTGGCTGAATAACGGGCATCTTCCAATAACTTTACCGGAAGCGGACAGACTGGAACTGGCTAAACTTCCTGGAGATGCAAAAGTTACAGTTGACCTTGAAAATAATAAATTGACTGCAAATGGAAAAGATTATTTCTTTGAGCTTGAAGAAAGCTGGAAACAGAGATTACTGAAAGGACTGGATTCAATCGGACTGACATTGGAACATGAAGATGAGATTAGGAAGTATGAGGAGAATCATAAGTAGTCAAAAAAGGAGTAAAAATGAAAAATTATTTTTTGTTGATAAGATGTTCTATGCATGCTGTAATTTTAATGGTGAAATAGATGAATATTATATGGATTAAATTTTTTAAGAAGGAGAATTAGAAATGGAAAAAAAATCAAAAGAACAGCTAAGAGTTGAAGAGTATTTTGAGGAAAACAATATAGTTCATAATGGGAACTATATTTATGCCACTAGGCAGGAGAGAAATTTAAATTCATTTTGGTTATTGGGACTTTCTGGATTGCTGTTTAAATCTGCACAGCCTTATTACGTTCTTTTTAGGGAAGATGAAATATTATTCTTTAAAATGAAAGTACTGGGTGGAATTAAGGAATTATCTTTCATTATGAAAGTGGAAGATATCAAGAGTATTGTACTGAAAAAAGGACTTCTAAGTTATAGCCTAATAATAAAAGTGGAAATTGATGGAAAAGTAAAAAAAGAAATAATAAATTTCATTAAAATTAATGGAAAAGCATGGTGGCTACAGAATAGAAATAATCTGATTGAAAGTGGATATTTTGATAGATTGAAGGAGAAAGTGGATAGAAGGAATTTATTAAATTAAAAATATTCAATAGGAGGTAAAAAAATGTTTAAAAAAATACTTTTTTTAGTGATGCTGTTAAGTATGCATACGCTTTTTGCAGATTTAGCTTTTGAGCAGGAACTTGACAATGTTTCATTCAATGAAGCGGCAAAGGAAGCTTCAATTTCAGCATCAAAACAAGGGAAAAAATCCTTTAAATTTACAGGTACGTATATAGAAACAGGAAGAAGTTTCCTTGAAGTGGAGTATAAAAATGGAAAAAGGGACGGTACCGCTGTATTTTATTATAAAAATGGGAATACTATGGCAAAAGGTAACTATAAAGATGATAAAAAGGATAAAGTTTGGGAATTTTATACAGAAGATGGTAAGCTGGAAAGAAAAGTCACTTATAGAAATGGCCTTTACGATGGAATGACAACTGAATTTTTTAAAAGTGGGAAAATAAATAGAACAACTAACTATGTTCAGGGAATAAAAAATGGTAAAGAAAAGGAATATTATGTTTCCGGAAAAGTTCAGAATGAAGGAAATTATATAAATAATCAGCTTGAAGGAAAATACATCATATATTATCCTAATGGAAGAATTTACATGAAGAGTAATTTTATAAATAATAAGCATAATGGAGAGATAGTTTATTATTATGAAAATGGGAAAGTAATGTTAAAAGGGAATACAAAAGATGGAAGCAGCATTGGAGAATTTGAATTTTATGATGAAAATGGGAGATTAGAGTATAAAGGGGAATATGACAGCATAAAAGATAAATTCATGCCAAAACTTGAAAAATATAGAAATAAAACTGTAAGAAGTAATTAATGTAGATATTTTTATAAATATAAAAATTGAAAGGGGTATATAAAATGAATTATAACATTGCATTATTAAAAGGGGATGGAATTGGTCCGGAAATAGTCGATGAAGCAGTAAAAGTTCTGGATAAGGTTGGAGAGAAATTTGGTCATAAGTTTAAATATGTTCAAGGATATTTAGGTGGAGAATCCATTGATAAGTATGGTATTCCTTTATCTGACGAAACAGTTCAAGTGTGTAGGGAAAGTGATGCAATTTTACTTGGAGCAATTGGAGGGCCTAAATGGGATAATATTGACCCACAGAAGAGACCAGAAAGAGGACTTCTTGCAATAAGAAAGGAACTTGGGGTATATACTAACTTAAGACCTGCCACATTATTTAAACCATTGAAAAGTGCCAGTCCTTTAAAAGAGGAAATAATTGGTGAAGGACTTGATATAATGATAGTAAGGGAACTTACTGGTGGACTTTACTTCGGTCATAGGGAATATTCAGAAGAGAAGGCATATGACACACTTTCATACACAAGACCTGAAATTGAAAGAATTACTAAAAAAGCATTTGAAATAGCAAAACTTAGAAATAAAAAGTTGACAAGTGTTGATAAACACAATGTTCTTGACACTTCTAAACTTTGGAGAAAGATTGTTGAGGAAATAGCAAAGGATTATCCTAAAGTGGAAGTTTCACATATGTATGTGGATAATGCGGCAATGCAGCTGATTTCAAATCCTGGCCAGTTTGATGTAATTTTGACTGAAAATATGTTTGGAGACATTCTATCTGATGAGGCTTCAATGCTTACAGGATCACTGGGAATGCTGGCATCTGCTAGTTTAGGTGACGGAAAGAAAGGGCTTTATGAGCCAAGTCATGGTTCTGCCCCTGATATAGCTGGACAGAATGTGGCAAATCCTATTGCAACAATACTTTCTGCCGCAATGATGTTAAGATATTCATTTGATTTATCTGCTGAAGCTGATGCAATAGAAAAGGCAGTGGAAAAAACATTGGAAGAAGGATATAGAACAGCTGACATTTATACAGAAGGAATGAAAAAAGTCGGAACAGCTGAAATGGGAACAGAAATAGCAGGAAGAATATAGGTAGTTAAATAATTTTAATGATTTTCCTTAGAAAGGATGTTAATTAATGAAAAAAGTTTTATTATTTTTATTAGTACTCTTATCTTTTCAGATTACCGCAAAGGAAGAAGAGGTAAGAATATGGTATCAGAATGGAATTTTGACAGAAGTAGGAATAACAATAGAAGAAATTGTTGATTTGAGGAATATAAAAATCGATGAAAAGAATAAGACAGAAATTGAAATGAAAAACTATAAATTTTATGTAAATAAAAATGATTTAATGGAAGAACACAATAATAATGTCAGCAATGTCCGTAATAAAATAGCAAAAATAGATAACATTGGAAGTAAAATTGATAAAAAACAACTTCAGAATATTGATTTTAGAGAAACTTTATTTGAACTCATAAAAAATAGAAAAGTACTAGTTTATGATAAGAAGAAAAAGAAATATTTGGAGGAGGTTGCAATCTGTAGCGGTTATTCTCAGTATGAAAATGAAAAAAGAAAGGATTTTTCAGGATATATATATGAAAAACTTGTATATAGTAAGGATTTAAATGATAAAATAGTTATTCCTGATTGGAGATATCATTATAGTGGAGTAAAAAAGAATAATAAATCAAAAAATGATATTGAAGCAAATGGGAATAAGAAAATATCAGAAAGACAGGAAAAAATAGAAAAGTTTACAGAAGAAGCTAAGAAATATCCTGGGAAGAAATTTAAATTTCGTATAAATGAATAATGGGAAAAAAGGAATATATTATGAAAGAAATACTTCATTATGAAAATGTTACATTTAGAAGAGAAGGAAGAGAAATTTTAAAAGGTATAGACTGGCACATAAATGAAGGAGAAAATTGGGCTTTACTGGGGCTGAACGGTTCCGGTAAATCTACTCTTTTGGGAATGATACCGGCTTATACTTTTCCAACTTCAGGAGAAGTACGGGTTTTTGGCCATAAATTTGGAAATTATGCATGGACAAAAATTCGTGACAGAGTAGGTTTTGTAAGCTCTACTTTAAATAATTTTTTGAGTACATTGAATTCCCAGAAACTAGAAGATGTTGTAATTTCCGGGAAGTTCAGTTCGATTGGAATTTATCAGGAAGTAACAGAGGAAGATAGAAAAAAAGCTGAGAAAATAATTGAAGATTTTGGAATAACATACATCAAGGATAAATATTTTTCAACATTGTCACAAGGTGAACAAAGACGGACATTACTTGCAAGGGCATTTATGAATGAACCGGATTTACTGATTTTGGATGAGCCTTGTTCAGGATTGGATGTGAAATCAAGGGAATATCTGCTTTCAATTTTGGAAAAAAATTCTAAAAATGAAAATGCAGTACCATTTATTTATGTGACACATCAAATTGAAGAAATAATATCTTCAATTACTCATGTGACTCTTTTAAAAGATGGAAAAGTTTTTGCAAAGGGCAATAAAAAAGATATTTTAACAGATGAAATTTTATCAGAAATGTTTGAAATGTCAGTAAAAATTGTCTGGGAAAATGATAGACCATGGCTGATTGTTAAATAAAGCCAGTAATTTTATCATTACTTGTGGTTGTTTTTTATGATGATTAGAAGAATTGTTAAAGAAAAGGGAAATAAAAGTAACTATTATATCTGATAGATGATAATATATATTATTTATACTAAACAGTAAAAACATATATGGGCTAGATTATTGACAATTTTTATTATAAAATATATAATGTTTAAGTTGATGTAAAAGTCGTAAAACAGACTTGAATAAAATTTATTTAAGTATGGAATTATTAAAATATAAATTCGGGAGGATAAAAAAATGGCAGGAAATATTTTAGGAACAACAGTTTATTATGATGCAGACTGTAACTTGGACAAATTGACAGGAAAGAAAATAACAATACTGGGGTATGGATCACAGGGGCATGCTCATGCATTGAACTTAAAGGAAAGTGGAATGGATGTAACAGTGGGGCTTAGAAAAGGTTCAAAATCATGGGGACAGGCTGAAGAAGCAGGATTTACAGTTAAAGAAACAGCTGATGCAGTAAAAAATGCAGATATAGTTATGATTCTAATTCCTGATGAATTACAGGCGGACACATATGCGGCAGATGTTGCACCTAACTTGAAAGAAGGAGCATACTTAGGATTTGGGCATGGATTTAACATTCATTTCAAGAAAATAAATCCTAGAGATGATATAAATGTATTTATGGTTGCACCAAAAGGACCAGGACATCTTGTAAGAAGAACTTTCCAGGAAGGAAGTGGAGTTCCTTGTCTTATAGCAGTAGAAAAAGATCCTAGTGGAGATACTAAGGAAGTAGCTCTTGCATGGGCATCAGGTATTGGTGGAGGAAGATCAGGAATACTTGAAACAACTTATAAACAGGAAACAGAAACAGATTTATTTGGAGAACAGGCAGTTTTATGTGGTGGAGTTGTAGAACTTATGAAAACTGGATTTGAAGTACTTGTGGAAGCTGGATATGACCCTGTAAATGCTTATTTTGAATGTCTTCACGAAATGAAACTGATTGTAGACCTTATTTATGAAGGTGGACTTGCAACAATGAGAAATTCAATTTCAAATACAGCAGAATACGGAGATTATATTACAGGACCAAAAATAATCACACCTGAAACTAAAAAAGCAATGCAGGGAGTTCTGGCAGATATTCAATCTGGAAAATTTGCTGATGATTTCTTAGCTGATTCAAAAGCAGGTCAGCCATTCCTGAAAGCTAAAAGAGAAGAATTTGCAAAACATGAAGTTGAAAAAGTTGGAGCTGAATTAAGAAAACTTATGTCATGGATAAAAAAATAGTGACTCTTTATTAAGTACAGGAGTAAAAAGTTCGATAACCTTAAAAGATTTTCAAGCTGAATAATCTTTTTGAGGTTGTCGATTTTTTTTAATAAAATATTGGACTGGACTTTTTCCAGTCTTTTTTAGTATAATATAATGTATTTAAGAGAGAAGGAGAATTAGGAAAATGATTTTTTTAACGTCACTGGGGAGTATATTCCCTATTATTGTAATGATAGCAATAGGTTATATTTTAAGAAAGAGACACTGGTTTCACCATACATTCAGTGAAAATGTATCGAAACTTATAACAAATGTTGCATTACCATGTTCAATATTTTATTCTGTATTAAAATATTTAGACATGAACGTACTGAAAGAATTATCTAATCGTCTAATTTTTACATTTACTTCAGTTATTATAGGCTATGTTACAGCTTACATTGTAATAAAAATATTCAAGATAAGAAGAGGTCGTCGAGGGGTATTTTATAATGCAGTAGTAAATGCAAATACGATTTTTATTGGACTTCCTTTAAATATGGCGCTTTTTGGGGAAGAAGCTTCTAAATATTATTTAATGTATTATATAACAAATACAATATCAATCTGGACATTAGGATACATACTTCTGGAAAATGATTCTATAGAAGAGAAGGAAAGTAAAGGAGGATTTAATCCTAAAAAACTGCTTTCACCGCCACTTATAGCTTTTGTAGTTGCATTTATAGTTTTAGTTCTGGGAATAAGTGTCCCTAAGCCTCTGGTAGAAACTACAAAGTATCTTGGTAATATTGTTACTCCTCTTGCACTGCTTTATATCGGGATTGTTCTTGCTGATGCAGGACTTCACAGTATAAACTTTGATTTGGATACAATTTTAGCTTTACTGGGAAGATTTGTATTTTCTTCAATTGTTATGGTTGCGTTACTGAAAGTTGCAGGTCAGTTTATGCAGCAGGATTCACTGGAAATTAAAACATTTGTTATACAGTCGGCTGCCCCTGTATTTGCAGCATTGCCAATTTTAACAAATCAGACAGAAGGGGATATAGAGTATGCTACAAATGTAGTTACTACAAGTACAATTTTATTTGTGGTTGTCATACCTGTACTTATGATGTTTTTAAAGTAAAAATATTATAAAAAAGGAGGAAAAAGGCTGTCCTCAAAATAGAAATAGAATATATGGAAAATATATTTATTTACTGTGTTATATTACGGATATAAGCAATTTATAAATATAATTTTCCATATTATTTTACAAGTTTTTTGAGATAGCTATAAAAAATCATGAGGAATAAAAAGAAAATACTGGCATTATTCAATTACATTTCAGAAATATCTAAAAATCTTAAAAATACAAAAATAAATATTAATGAAGAAAAATGGCTGGAATTTTTTAGCAATTTTCCTAAACATAAAAACATTATCTTTGGGTATGAAAATTCAGGTGAAAAATATTTTGAAAATGAGGAAGGTAGGCTTTTAGAAATTAGAAAGCCTGATTTTTTGAAGCCATTAAATATAGATAAAGATTTATTGACATGGATTGAAGGTGACTGGGGAGATTACAGATCAGTTATAGAAATTAATGAAAAAACATTTATTGGAGATGAAGAAAGTGGTTTGGGCGAAATAGCTGATATAACACCTGAAATAGAGGTAAGATTACATACAGAACTTGAAAAAAGGGAACAATGGATAGAAGAACAGCTCATCATAGAAGAAGTCAGAAATTTTTTTGATACCCTTTATGTTAAATATCTGGAACTTAGCAAAGAAACAGAAACACTGGAACTTATGATAGGAAATGGAATAACAGTTATAAAAGGAAGAAATATCTATTATCCTGTTTTATTGAAAAAAATAAAAATAGACTTTAATGCTAAAGATAATATTTTGATTTTATCAGACCCTCATGCAGATGAAAGTTTCCATTCGATTTTATATACAAATTTTTTAAATGAAATAAATGATATACATCTGGAAAATATATTTGAACTTGAAAAGGAAGTTAAAGAGAGAAAGTTACATCCGTTAAATAGAAACGAAACAACAGATTTTTTTAAAAAATTTATTCACAGTTTAAGTAGCAGAGGACATTTTATTGGAGAAGGAAACACAGAAGATTTAATGGAAGACGGAGAAATTTTTATAGAAGATAATCCGCTGCTTTTTATAAGGAAAAAAGAAACAGGAATAGTAAAGGCAATAGACAATATAATTGATAAAATAGAAAAAAATGGAGAAATTCCTGCACATCTTTATGAATTAGTTGGAGAAATAAGTGAAGAAGAAAATGAAAATAAAGAAAAAGATTTCAAGGAAGAAGAAATTTTATTTGTAAAGGATGCAAATACTGAGCAGATTAACATAGCAAGACAGATAGAAAGAAATAATGCTGTTGTAGTTCAGGGACCTCCAGGAACAGGGAAAACTCATACAATTGCTAATCTGCTGGGACATTTTTTAGCACAGGGGAAAAACGTCCTTGTAACAAGCCAGACTAAAAAAGCTTTAAGAGTATTAAAGGAAAAAATTCCAAAAGATATACAAGGATTATGTATTTCAATTTTAGATGATGACAACAGTGATATGAGAAAATCTGTTGAAACTATTTCAGAAAAATTAGGAAATCTTACTTCGGGGAAACTTTCAGAAGAAGTGAAGGAACTGGAAAAAATACTAGGAGAAGAACAAGGGAATTTAAAAAATATAAATAATCAGATGTGTGCCATAAGATACAAGGAAAGTAATCCATTGAGTTTTAATGGAGAGATTTTTTCAGTGGAGGAAATAGTAGAATATCTGAAGGAAAATCCTGAAATTACTGAAAAAATTCCAGGGAAAATTTTAGAATCAGTACCTTGCCCTGTCACAGATGAAGAACTTAGTTTTTTTCATAATGACTATATACATCTGGTAGATGAAAGTGAAGAAAGACAACTGGCTTCAGGAGTAAATGATATTGCAGAATACCTTGATGTAAATGAATTTAGAAAACTTCTCAATGATAGGAGAATGGCATGGGAAGAGCTTGAAAGAAACATAAATGCAGATAGTTTCAATATTGACAGTAATACTTTATATGTAAATGGAAAAGAAATAATAAATTTAAAGAAATTTAAAGAAAATACCGATGTAAAAGAGGCTGTTTCAAAAGAATTAATAAAAAATATAGAAAAATGGAAAGTAGACGCGGCCATATCTGGAGGAACAGATAACGGAAATAAAGTAAACTGGGAAAATTTTATTGAAGAGATTAAAGTAGCACATGAAAATTTAAAGAATATAAAGCCAAGATTGTTTAAGAAAAAAATTGATTTTTCCGGACTTAGCCATTCTGAAGCTGTAAAAATGCTTCAGGAACTAAAAAATGCCTTCAGTAATAATGGAATCTTGTCTGTTTTGAACATAAAAAGAGTGAAAAATAAAATAGGAAATAAAATAACTCTGAATGGAGAGCAGATAAAAGATGTTGCAGAATGTGACCTGATTCTAGAATGTCTTGACATAATCGGTAGAGGAAAAGAACTTAAAGAAAGCTGGAAGGAACTTATAGAAAATAATGAAGGCATTTCAGTAGATTCTTTAGGTGGAAACTTTATAGACTATGCTTTTGAATCAATAAAGGAAATGGAGTATTTCTTAAACTGGAACAGACTGGAGAAGGATGAGCTGCTGGAAAATATTGATAATATTGGAATAAATAGAAAGTATATTTTTAAGGAAACAAATAATTTAATTGAAGAAATAGGAGATATACTCACTTCTGGAGAAAATGTTGAAAAAATTATGGAAACTGGAAATAAGGCATTGAAATTTTTAGAGAAGGAAGAGGAATATTCACTATATCTGAAAAAAATAAAAAGTATATCCAAAAAAGATTCAGTACTTGATAAAAAAATAAGAAATTCAGTTGATAAGGAAGATTTGAAAGAATATGGAGAATGTCTGGAACAGCTGGAAAGATTACAGGAAAAGAAGAAATACTATCAAAAGAAGGAAAATATACTGGAAAAAATAAGTAAAGTCGCTCCTGAATGGTATAAAGGTTTAAAAATTGGTAACATAGGGAAAATAGAAAATATATATGAAGTATGGAAGTGGAAACAGTTTTCACAGGAATTGGAAAAGCTGGAAACGGCACCATATGAATTTTTGAAAAAAAAGGCTGAAGAAAAAAGAAAAAATATAAAAAGAGTGACACTGGAATTAGTTGAAAAGAAATCATGGTATCATGTGTTATGTTTCATAGAGAAGAAGGAGAATTTACAAGTAAGTCAGGCTCTTAGAGGATGGGAACAGACAATTCAGAAAATTGGAAAAGGTACAGGGAAAAATGCAGCACTTTACAGAAAACAGGCAAAAGAGAAAATGACTATCTGTCAGAAAGCAGTTCCCGCATGGATAATGCCTATAAATAAAGTGATTGATACTCTGAATCTATCTGAAAATAAGTTTGATGTTGTAATTATAGATGAAGCAAGCCAGTCAGATATAAGTTCATTGGCACTTCTATATATGGCAAAAAAAGTTATTATTGTTGGAGATGATAAGCAGGTAAGTCCTTTGGATATAGGAATAAATGTCGAAAAAATAAATTCATTAAGAGAAAAATACATAAAGGGGAAAATTATTAATGATGATTTGTATGGGCTAAATTCTTCACTTTATTCAATTGCCACAACAACGTATCAGCCATTGATGTTAAAGGAGCACTTTAGATGTGTACCTGAAATAATAGGGTATAGCAATGAAAATTCCTATGACATGAAAATAAAGCCTTTAAGAGAATCAGGAATGACAGAATTAAAGCCGGCTGTTATAAATTACAGGGTTTACGGAACAAAGGATGAAAAGAAGAAAATAAATATGATTGAAGCTCAAACAGTTACGGCTTTGATTAAATCCTGTCTAGAACAGAAGGAGTACGCTGAAAGTTCTTTTGGTGTAATTTCCCTTTCAGGCGATGAACAGGCAGAATTTATTCAGAAAATGATAGTTGAAAAAATAGATACCAAAGCTATAGAAAAACATAAGATTCTATGTGGAAATCCTAGTCATTTTCAAGGAGATGAAAGAGATGTTATGTTTTTGACTATGGTTGACAGTAATTCTGGAAGAGGGCCTTTGAGAATGTTAAGTGACGGGACTGAAGCCGCAAGAAGAAAAAGATATAATGTTGCTGCAAGCCGTGCAAAGAACCAGATGTGGGTAGTAAATTCCCTTGATGCTGAAAATGACTTAAAAACAGGGGATATAAGGAAAGAATTTCTAGAATATGTTAATCGTCCGAAAGAAATGATTTCACCTGAAAAAATAGATGAAAAAATAGATTCAGCTTTTGAAAAAAAAGTGGCTGAATATTTAATATCAAAGGGATATCGTATAGAACAGCAATGGGAAGCAGGCTTTTATAGGATAGACATGGTTGCACTTTTTCAGGATAGGAAAGTAGCAATAGAATGTGATGGTGAAAAATGGCATACTACTATGGAAGAGATAAGACAGGAAATGGAAAGTCAGAATGTTCTGGAACGTTGTGGCTGGGAATTTATAAGAATAAGAGGAAGCAGATATTTTAAAAATCCTGAAATTACAATGGAAGAATTAATAAAAGAATTGAATCAGAAAGGTGTATATCCTGAAAATAAGGAAAATATAGAAATTCCATTAAAAGAAGTGAATCTGGTAAATAAAATAAAAGCCCAGGTTTCTGAAATTATAGAAGAATGGAATGAAAATAATAATTTTTCAAAGGAAAGAGAGATATAGAAGATACTCAAACTTAAGTTACAGATATACCTACTGAAAATATATGATAACTGGTATAAAATATTTTTAAAAATAGATGGGAGGACTTGAGAAATATGAAAAAAATAATAATGATAGTAAGCTCTGTCCTAGTCCTTTCTTCATGCGGAGTGATCGATGCGGCGGGAAGTATTGCAGGTGGGACAATAAAGGCGGCGGGAACTGTAGCAGGAGCGGCAATTAAAACAACCGGAAATATTATAGGTGGAATAATTGGTGGAAATGAAGGGGAAATTAATGCCAAAGGTGTAAAATATAAATTTGCCAAGGCGAAGGTTGAAAATGATGGAAATACAACAGTTGTAACGGGAGTTCTTTCGCATAACGGAAGCAGCAAAAAAAATGTGAAATTGGAAATACCATGTTTTGATAAAAAGGGAGATAAAATCGGAGATGCTGTCGATACAATAGATTCCCTTGAAAAAAATAAAAAATGGGAGTTCAGGGCAGTTTTAAATTCAGGTGATGTGAAGTCATGTAAAGTAAAAGATTCTTATGTGAGTGCTGAATAGTCTGCCTTAAAAAATTAAAATTAATGTTAATATGAAAAGAGGCTGTCTCAAAATTGAAAAAATACAAAAAACATATTTATTCATTTACTAAAATTTCACTTATATAAAACAGTCATTCATAAAGAAAAAGTCAAAATACACCTGAAAAATCAGGTTGTTGACTTTTTCTAAATTCATTTCCAGTTTTGCATTGTGAAATTCTAAATAATTCATAAATATAGTTTTTACAGTATTTTTTAATTTTGAGACAGCCTCTTTTTATTACTTACTAATTTTTTGAGACAGACTTTCTTGCTATACGGAATATATGAAATAAAAAGATAATAAATATCCAAAAACACATAAATAAAAGTAAGAAAAAAATTTTCCACAAATTGAAAAAACATAGAAATTGTGATATACTTATCTGTAAAAGACTAATTAGAAACAGAGGTATAAATAAATGGCGGAGACACCGTTAATGAAGCAATATAAGGAAATAAAGTCAGAACATGAAGACTCCATATTGTTTTTCAGGTTAGGAGATTTCTATGAAATGTTTTTTGATGATGCAGTAAAAGCTTCAAAAGAACTTGGATTGACGCTTACTTCCAGAAATAAGGAAAAGGATATGGATGTGCCTCTTGCAGGAGTTCCGTATCACTCTGCAAATTCGTATATATCAAAATTAGTTTCAAAGGGATATAAAATAGCAATATGTGAACAGGTGGAAGATCCTAAGACTGCAAAAGGAATTGTTAAAAGGGAAGTTACAAAGATAATAACTCCTGGAACAGTTATTGATGTGGATACGCTTGATGCAAAGAGTAATAATTATCTGATGAGTATAAGAATTGCAGAAGAAAAAACAGGAATTGCATACATAGATATTACAACAGGGGAATTTAAAGTAACAGAAATAGAAAGTGATAAAGAATGTTCGGGAGTGATAAACGAACTTAATAAAATAGAACCTAAGGAAATACTTGTGACATCTTCCTTTTATGAAACAGCAAAAGGAATACTGGAGGATTATGCAAGAAAAAATAATGCAACAGTTACATGTGTAAATAAAGTCAGAGATTCGGAAAAATTTCTGACAGACTATTTTGGAGTAGTTTCGCTTGAAAGCTATGGAATAAAAAACAGGAAGGCAGTAATTGAAGCTGGTGCAATGGCACTTGACTACATACTGACAATGCAGATTGAAAATGAGCTTACAGTGGAAAAGATAGAGTATCTGAATGTGTCAAATTATGCTGAAATTAATTCCATTACAGCAAGAAATCTGGAGCTTATTAAAAACCAGCGTGAAAAAACTGTATTTGGATCGCTTTTATGGGTTCTTGACAGATGTAAGTCTTCAATGGGGACAAGACTTCTTAAAAAATATATAAACAATCCTCTACTGGATGTAGAGAAAATTTTAAAAAGACAGCAGGATGTGCAGTATTTTATTGACAATATACTTATACGGGAAGACATAAAGGAAAAACTTGAAAATGTCTATGACCTGGAAAGGCTTTCAGGGAAAATAGTTTTTGGGAATGAAAATGGGAAAGACTTGACAGCACTTAAAAATACTGTGAAGTCAGCAATTGAAATAATGGAAATACTTAGAAATACTGAATTTTTCAAGGATATAGAAATTCAGGTTTTGATTGATATATATAAACTTATTGATACAGGAATAGTTGAGGACGCACCTTTTTCAGTAAGGGAAGGTGGAATGATAAAAAGAGGATACAGCAGTGAACTGGATGAAATCTATCATATTATGAATTCAGGTAAGGATTTTCTTTTGGAAATAGAAGGAAGGGAAAGGGAAGCTACTGGAATTAAAAATATGAAGATAAAGTACAATAAGGTATTTGGTTACTTTATTGAAATTACTAAATCCAATCTGGATATGGTGCCTGAAACATACATAAGAAAGCAGACTCTATCAAATGCTGAGAGATTTGTAACTCCTGAGCTGAAGAAATATGAAGATACAATTATAAATTCCAAGGCTAAAATAGAGGACATGGAATACTATCTGTTCAAGGAAATAAGCGGGAAAATAAAGGAACATAAGTCCCTTCTGATAAGACTTGCTGAAAAGCTTGCTTATCTTGATGTGATGATTTCCTTTGCTACTGCAGCGATAGAAAATGGATATGTGAGACCTGAAATAAGTAATGGATTTGATATGAAAATAATTGAAGGAAGACATCCGGTGGTAGAAAAACTCATTGGAAGAGGAGATTTTGTATCAAATGACACTGTACTTTCAGAAAAAGAAAAATTTGTAGTCCTGACGGGACCAAATATGTCTGGAAAATCCACTTATATGAAACAGGTTGCACTTATTTCAATAATGGCTCAGATTGGCTCATATGTTCCTGCAAAGGAAGCAAAACTTTCGGTTGTGGATAAATATCTCACAAGGATAGGAGCATCAGATGACATACTTTCAGGGCAGAGTACATTTATGGTGGAAATGAGTGAAGTTTCTAACATTATAAACAATGCCACTGAAAAAAGCTTGATTATACTGGATGAAGTAGGAAGAGGAACTTCTACGTTTGACGGAGTTTCAATCGCAACGGCCATTTCAGAATATCTACATGAAAAAATAAAGGCAAAGACAATATTTGCAACCCATTATCATGAACTGACTGATCTGGAAAATAAGTTTGAAAATATTGTGAATTATCGGATTGAAGTAAAGGAAAAAAATGGAAAAGTAATGTTCCTGAGAAATATTATAAAAGGTGGAGCTGACAGGTCTTACGGTATAGAAGTGGCGAAACTGGCGGGACTGCCTAAGGAAATATTGAAGGAAAGCAGGGAAATACTGCATAGATTAGAACAGCGTAAGGAACTGATTGAAAAGACTATAAATGTAAAACAGCTTTCTCTTTTTGGTCAGATTGCTGAAATTGACAGGGAATATGAAGAAAAAACGATAGATGTGGTTGAAAATGAAAGAGATGAGAAAATAGATGAAGTAATATTTGATATTGAAAATAAAGATATAAATAATATTACTCCTATGGAAGCATTAAAATTTTTATCTGAAATAAAAGCTAAATTAGAGGAGAAAAAATAATGTGGAAAAAAATAGCCTATGGAGGTCTGCTGGCTGTCCTGATATATTTTCTTTATGCTGTATTTTTTAAGAAAATAGATTCGCCTGCAGATCAGATGAAAAAAGAGATGAAGGCAAAAAAAGTAGTGTACAAACTGAAGGATGATGCGATTATTTACGCAGATGAACAGATAGGTTCCGATGGCGATAAAATAATAAAATTTAAAAATGTTATTGTTGATCTGACCAAGAAGGAAATGCTAATATCTGGAAAAGAAGGGGAAATAAACACTGAAACTTCAGATATAACATTAACTGGAAAAGTTGTAGGAAGTACAAAGGATAATAAATGGAATTTGTATACTGAAAAGGTGGATTACAAAAAAGAAGGAGATAAAATAATCTCTGAAACAAGGACAAAGATACTAAATAATGTCGATAAAACTGAAATGGAATCTGATAAGCTGGAAACAACAACGGCATTTCAGGAGCTGACTGCAACAGGAAATGTAATTTACAAGGAAACTGAAAAGAAAAGGGAACTTAAATCAAATAAGGTAACCTATAATGATGTGAATAAAGTTGCCACAGGTGAAGGAAATGTAAGCTACAAAGATGAAAAGGTAACTATTACAGCAAATAAAGCTACGTATTATATGCAGCCTGAAGTAATAAATGCCGAAGGAAATGTAAAGTATAATGACGCTGAAAGTAACATAAGTGCAGATAAGGCAACATATTATATGCAATCTGAAGAAATACATGCTGATGGGAATGTACATTATGTAGGTAAGAACGCAACAATTACAGGAAATAGTGCAAAGTACTTTGTAAAGCAGAAACAGGTTGATGCAACAGGAAATGTAAATTATTCAGGAAAAGATCTTAAAGTTTCTGCAAATCATGTATTTTATGATGAAGTTAAAAAAATTGTAAATGCTGATGGAAATGGTAGGTTCAATTATCTTCCAAGATCAACTACAGGTACATTTAGAAGCGGTGTTTATGATTTGGCAAACGAAACATTGACTACAAATGAATTTTATACAATGAATTATGAAGATTATCATATGGAAGGTACAAGCCTCGTGTATCTGTTTAAAACAGGAGATGCAACTTTTAACAGTAAGTTTGCAGTAACAAAGCAGAACTTCACAGTTGCAGGAGATAATGGTCATATGAATACCATAGCTAAAAATATATTTTCAAATAAAATGGTTATGACAAGTGTACAGGGGGATAAAATAACATCTGATACCGGAGAAGGAAGTTTTGAAAAGAAGGAATTCAGATTTGATGGAAATGTAAATGGTAAAATAAGAGGAAATGTAAAGAATTTTGCAACGAATCCTACAAAGCTTGTTGAATCTGAAGCTGTTCACTTTAGAGGAAATACTGCAAAAATATATTTCATTTCTCACAATAATAAAGATATGAGTGTTACAAGAAGTGAAATTAAGGAAAATGTGCACATGAGATACAAGGAAGTAAACCTGACTTCCCAATATAATGAAATTGATACCGGAAAAAATCTGGTTCTTGCAAGAGACGGAGTTAAACTTGACTTCAGAAATGATACACAAATGACTTCGAATTTTCTTTATCTGGATTTGAATAAAGAAGAAGGGCATGCTGAGAAAAATGTAAAAATTGTAAGTAAGCTGCCACAATTTGCAAATTTGAATACAAGTGCAGATAAAGCAACAGTTTACATGAAGGAAAAAAAGATAAACCTGAATGGTAAAGTTATTACTTATCAGGGAAAAACAAAGATTTCTTCTAATAATGCAATGTATGATATTGATAGAAAAGTGCTTGAAAATAGCGGAAATATAAAAATGCAGTATCATGTACCAGATGGAAATAATAGTTCGCCTCAAGGAAAATCAGACCCTAAAAATGTAGCGGCTGTAGAAGAAGTTATAAATAAGCTTTCTGTTTCACAGAACGAAGTAAATAACAATGGCAAAATACATCTTCCTAAGACAATGACTGCATCAAATGGAGTTCCTGTTACAGTAAGATGGACAACTTCAAATCCGTCATTCCTGGCGGTAACTGGAAAAATAAATAAACAGTTTTTAGGTGGAGATAATAAGTCAGTTGTGTTGAAGGCTGTAGCTAAAGCAGGAAATGATTCCAGGGAGAAAAGTTTCAATGTGACTATTCCAGTGGAAACAACTAGGGAAATGCTGGAAAGGGCTGCTAGAAATATTTATGTCCCTGAAACAGGTAAAAATCTTCCTTCTTCTGTAAGGGTGGATATAGGAAAAGGAACAATTGACGTGCCGATAGTATGGATGTCAGGTGGAAACAGGGTACAAAATGCAACTGGAACAAAAGGATTGACTGCTATCCTGAATTATAAGGGTACAGAATACAAAAAACAGTATTAATTAGCTGTGGGAAATTAAAAATAAATAATTAGGAGCTGTTATATTACAATGAGTAGAAAAATTAATATAGAGGCTGACAGTTTGAAGAAAATATATAAAAACAGGGAAGTTGTTAAAAGTGTCAGCTTAAGCATGGAAAAAGGTGAAGTTGTAGGACTTCTTGGACCAAACGGTGCAGGAAAAACAACGACATTTTACATGATAACCGGAATTGTAAAGCCAAACAACGGAAGAGTACTATACAATGGAGAAGATATTACGAATTTTCCGATGTATAAAAGGGCAAGACTGGGTCTGGGATATCTTCCTCAGGAGGCATCTGTATTCAGAAATCTTACTGTTGAAGAAAACATAGTTTCAGTTTTGGAAATGCGTGGAATTCCTAAAAAGGAAAGAATAGAAACAATGAATAATCTTATAGAAGAATTTAAACTTTCCCATGTGGCAAAAAGTTTAGGATATGCCCTTTCAGGAGGGGAAAGAAGAAGGGTGGAAATTGCCAGAACGATTTCCACTAATCCTGATTTTATCCTTCTGGATGAGCCTTTTGCAGGGGTCGATCCTATTGCAGTTGAGGATATTCAGAATATAATCATGCAGTTAAAGGAAAGAGGTCTTGGAATTCTCATAACAGACCATAACGTAAGGGAAACCTTGAGAATAACTGAAAGAGCCTACATTATGGCTGAAGGCACTATACTGATTGCAGGTACAGGCCAGGAAATTGCAAATAACGAAACTGCAAGAAGGGTTTATTTAGGGGATAACTTTAAACTGGACTAGAAATTGACTAATAATAAAGAAATAATATTAGTTGAAAATGATGATTTTAAAATAATAAAATAAATTATAGAAAATTATAATTAAAAGAGAGGAAATGAAATGACAGGAAATGAATTAAGAAAAAGTTTTGTAGATTTCTTTAAATCTAAAGAACATAAACATTTTGAAAGTGCATCACTTATACCTGATGATAAAAGTTTATTGCTTACAGTTGCAGGAATGGTTCCTTTTAAACCGTTTTTTCTGGGAGAAAAGGAAGCACCTTTTAAGAGAATTACAACTTATCAGAAGTGTATAAGAACAAATGATCTTGAAAATGTAGGGAGAACACCTAGACACCATACATTTTTTGAAATGCTTGGAAATTTCTCATTTGGAGATTACTTTAAAAAAGAAGCGATAGAATGGTCGTGGGAATATATAACAGAAGTACTTAAACTGGACAAAGAAAGACTATGGGTTTCTGTTTTTGAAACAGATGATGAAGCGTACAGAATATGGAATGAAGAAATAGGAGTACCTAAGGAAAGACTTGTGAGACTTGGTGAAGATGATAACTGGTGGGCGGCAGGGCCTGTCGGATCATGCGGTCCATGTAGTGAAATATACTATGACACTCAGAATATGGGTAAAAATAATGAGGAAATAAACTCAAAACCTGGAGATGAAGGGGACAGATTCCTTGAAATATGGAACCTTGTATTTACAGAATGGAATAGGCTTGAAGACGGTACGCTTGTACCACTTCCTGAAAAAAATATAGATACAGGAGCAGGAATTGAAAGAATAGCTTCAGTTATTCAAAATAAGAAGACAAATTTTGAAACAGATTTGTTTATGCCAATAATACAGGGAATTGAAAAAATACTTGAAATAAAAAAAGAAGATTTTGATGAAACGGTAAAGATAATAGCAGATCATATAAGAGCTTCAGTATTCCTTATAAGTGACGGAGTTCTGCCTTCAAATGAAGGAAGAGGATATATACTGAGAAAAATAATAAGAAGAGCCTTTGGTGCAGGAAGTGCGGCTAAAGGAAAGGTTTTCGAAAAGGAAGATATATTCCTTCACAAGCTGGTTTCATATGTTGTGGAAACAATGAAGAAAGGCTATCCTGAACTTGTTGAAAAGGCAGAATACATAGAAAAAGTAGTAAAAATAGAAGAAGAAAGATTCTCAAATACATTGAAAAATGGAACAGAACTGCTTGAAAGTGAAATTGTTAAACTTAAAGATGAGAATAAAAAGGAACTTTCATCAGATATTTCATTTAAATTGTATGATACGTTTGGATTCCCGTTTGAATTGACAAAACTGATTGTTGAAACACAGGGAATGGAAGTATCAGAAGAAGAGTTTGAAAAAAAACTTGCTGGGCAGGTTCAGAGATCAAAAGATAGCAGAACTACAATTTCCGATATGATAAAGGATGAATTTATAGATGAATTCTTTGAAAAACATGGCAAGACAGAGTTTGTAGGTTATGAAAAATTTGAAGATACAGGAAAAGTCCTATATGTTTCAAAAAGTGATGGAATTAGCGGATATGAAATGATATTTGACAGAACTCCATTTTATGCTGAGTCTGGAGGACAGGTTTCAGATACAGGAACAGTAACATCAGGAGAATTTATTGGAAAAGTAGTTGGAGTGGCAAAGAAAAAAGATGTATTTGTCCATCAGGTCGAAGTGGAAAAAGGCATTGTACCTGAAGTTGGAAGAGAAGTGAAACTGGAAATAGATGTTTTAAGAAGAAAAGATATTCAGAGAAACCACACTGCAACACATATATTACATAAAGTTCTGAGGGAAAAACTGGGTACACATGTAGAACAGTCAGGATCGCTTGTTGACAATGAAAGATTGAGATTTGACTTTTCACATTATGAGCCTATTTCAAAGGAAATACTGGAAGAAATTGAAAAAGAAGCAAATAATATAATTCTTGCAAATATTCCAGTGAAAATAGGTTATGAAAATATTCAGGATGCGAAAGACAGAGGAGCAATGGCTCTGTTCTCAGATAAATATGGAGATGTTGTAAGGGTAGTTGAAATTCCTGAGTTTTCAATAGAGCTATGTGGAGGAGCACACGTAAAATCAACTGGAGAAATTGGACTTTTCAATATTGAATCAGAAAGTGGAATAGCTTCAGGAACACGTAGAATAACTGCAACTACAGGACATAAAAGCTTAGATTATGTAAATAAGCTGGAAGGAAAACTGGACAGAATAGCAGGTATGCTTAAAACTGATGAAAAAAATGTAGTGGATATTGTAGAAAAATATATTTCAGATGCAAAGGCTATTATTAAGTCATATGAGCAGCTGCAGACAAAACTTGTAAAATATGAAATAAATGAACTGTTTGAAAATATTGATACTGTCAACAGAATCAAAGTATTAAAGGTTTCATTTAAAGATAAGAGCATAGATGAACTTAAGGAAATAGTGGACAGAGGAAAAGAAAAACTTCAAAGTGGAATAATCGTACTTGGTTCAAATAATGAAAAAGCCATATTTGTAGCCGGAGTGACTAAAGACCTTGTTTCTAAAGTAAAAGCAGGAGATATTGTAAAAGTTGCCGCACAGGTTACAGGCGGAAACGGTGGAGGAAGACCTGATTTTGCTCAGGCAGGTGGAAAAGACGGAAATGCTGTAGAGCAGGCAGTTGAAAAAGCCTTTGAATACATAACTTCACAGTTATCTTAATTTATTTATATCATTAGAGGAAAATGAGAGGATATTTATAATGAAAAAATTTATAGGGCTTGATGTCGGAGATGTTAGAATAGGGGTTGCTAAATGCGATCCCTTAGGAATTCTTGCGACTGCCCTTGAAGTAATTGACAGGAATGTTACAGACCCTATGGAAAGAATAAAGGAAATACTTTCTGATGAGGGGACAAGGAAAATTGTAGTAGGATTGCCAAAAAGTCTGGATGGAACTAAAAATATCCAAGCTGAAAAGGTGGAAAAATTCATTTCTGAAATGAAGGAAAAAATAGAAAGAATTGAAGTAATTACTGTAGATGAAAGATATACAACAACAGAAGCTGAGCATTATCTTAAAAACTATTCGAAAAAAAATGGTAAGGAAAGAAGAAAAGTAGTGGATATGGTTGCAGCTTCAATAATACTTCAGAAATATCTTGATACATTGAAATAATTTAATAAATTATTATATAAAACAAATATAAATTTGGGAAAGGAAGAGAATGAAGAACAAAAAGACACAGTACTTATGGCTTTTAGTCATACTCATAGTTCCTGCTGTAATACTTTATTTTAATAAAATAAAGTTAGGGCTGGACTTAAGAGGTGGAACATCAGTAGTGCTTCAGGCACAAGGGAAAATAGAATCAGACACAATGGACAAAGTGAGGGATATAATCGAAAGAAGGGTAGATGGTCTTGGAGTAACAGAACCTGTAATTCAGATAAGTGGAAATGACAGATTAATAGTGGAACTTGCCGGAATAAAGGATTCACAGAAGGCTGTAGAACTTATAGGAACAACGGCAAAACTTGAATTCAAGATAAAAAATCAGGACGGAACATACGGGCCTACTTTACTTGGAGGTTCAGCTATAAAAACAGCAGTACTTTCTCAGGGAGAATTTGGACGTCCTGCAGTTGACTTTACACTTGATGGTAAAGGGGCAGAAATTTTTGCAAAAATTACAAGGGAAAATATAGGAAAACCTCTTGCAATAATGCTTGACGGTAAGGAACAGTCTGCACCGGTAATAAACTCTGAAATATCTAGAGGAACAGGTCAGATTACTACAAATAGCCGTGAAGATGCACAGAAAATTACAAATCTTCTGAAATCAGGGGCATTACCTGTAAGCATAAAAATACTTGAAGTTAGAACAGTAGGAGCAACTCTTGGGGTTGAATCTATAAAGCAGACACAGTTTGCAGGGATTCTGGCAATGATAGCAATATCATTATTCATGTTTGCAATATATAAAATTCCTGGACTTATTGCAGATGTTGTACTTGTAATATATGGATTTTTAGTATTGGCATCATTAAGCCTTGTAAGATCTACTTTGACATTGCCTGGAATAGCAGGATTCATACTGACATTAGGAATGGCTGTTGATGCGAATGTTATTACGTTTGAAAGAATTAAGGAAGAAATGAGTAAAGGATACAGCATTGATGATTCAGTGGAAAAAGGATTTGAAAATGGGCTTCCTGCAATAATTGACGGAAACCTTACTACATTATTAATAGCTGCCGTTCTGTTCTCATTTGGAACAGGTCCTGTAAGGGGATTTGCAGTGACATTATCTTTAGGGGTAATGATAACAATGCTTACAGCAATATTTATAACAAAATTATTTATGCGTTTTGTAATAAGCACTTTTCATATTAAAAAAGAAAAACTATTTTGGGGAGGGATAAATGATGCTAAATTTGAAAGTGATACGTTATAGAAAATTTTACATAGGATTTTCAGCTTTGATGGTAACTCTGTCACTGATATTCTTCCTTACAATAGGATTGAATCTTGGAATTGATTTTAAAGGTGGAGATTTATTACAGGTAAAATATGAAAAACCTGTAAATAAAGATGTGATAAATAAATCATTAAATGAATTAACAAAGGATATACCGGAACTTGGAGCAAAAAAAGTACAGATTTCAAGTGATGATAATACAATGATTCTTAGAACAGGGCAGCTTTCTGAAGCACAGAAAAACAATCTGTTAGGTAAATTAACAGAAAAAACGGGAAAATATGAAATTATAAGGTATGATACTGTAGGAGCAACAATCGGGAAAGAGCTTACAAGAAATGCCGTCTGGGCTTTAGTAATCGGAAGTATACTTATTGTCATTTATGTAACAGTAAGATTTGAGTTTGTCTATGCAATAGCAGGAATAATTGCATTATTACATGATGTATTAATATGTATTGGGCTTATTGCTTTACTGAGATATGAAGTTGATACTCCTTTCATAGCGGCAATACTGACTATACTAGGTTATTCAATAAACGACACAATTGTAATATTTGACAGAATAAGGGAAAATGACAAGAGAAATGAAAAAGAAAAACATAATAAGAAAACTTTTGAAGAAATTATAGAGATGAGTGTAAACCAGGTTTGTATGAGATCACTATATACATCAATTACAACATTATTCTCAGTTGTAATATTGCTGATATTTGGAGGAGAATCCTTGAGAACATTTAATATGACTTTGTTCATTGGAATGATTTTTGGAACATATTCTTCGATATTTTTAGCAAGTCCATTAGTTTATCTGATGAGAAAATTCAGAAAAGTTAAAAAGAAAAATAGTAAAAATGATGAAAAGAAAAAATCAGGGAAAACTGTAAATGGTTATGATGCAGAGGAAAAAGTATTAGTGTAGCATAATTGATACTGTCTCAAAAAATAAGAAAAGTAATAGAGACTGTTTCAAAAAATAAATAAAGGGTTTATCTCAAAATAGAAAACTGTAAATATAATATATAAAACTATATTTTTTCATTTACTAAAATTTTACTCATATAAAACAGTCATTCATTAAGAAAAAGTCAAAACTCGCCTTTCGGCTCAGACAGTTGACTTTTTCTAAATTCATTTTCTGTTTTACATTGTAAAATTTTAAATAATTCAAAAATATAGTTTCCATATTTTTTAAAAATTTTCCTTTTGAGACAACCCATACTTCAAAATTTTTTGAGGCAGTTTCATACTAAATTAAAGTTTTTTGAGACAGTTCAGTTATTGATTTGGGAATCGTTAGGTTCTTTAGTTTAAAAAATTGAAATTACAAAATTCAGAAGGTGAAAAAAATGCGTTGCTGGGCAGAAATAAATATTGAAAATTTATATGATAATATAAGGGAACTTGAAAAAATAACATTGAAAGAGAAAATAATGGCAGTTATAAAAGCTGATGCATATGGTCATGGAATGATGAATATATGTGAAGCTCTTATAAAAATAGGAATAAAGAAATTTGCAGTGGCTACAGTTGAGGAGGCATTGAAAATAAGGGAAACAAATAATGAAGTTGGAATACTTATTTTAGGTCCTGTTGAAAATGAGTGTATGAGTAAAGTTTCTGATAATAATATTTATTTCATGATAACGGATTTTGAGGAAATAGAGTATATTGAAAAAAATAGAATTAATGTAAATATTTTTCTGAAACTTGACACTGGAATGGGAAGGGTAGGTTTTCAGGAAGATGAAATTTCAGAATTAATAGAAAAACTTAAAAACTGTAAATATGTAAATGCAGTAGGAGTATTTTCCCATTTTTCATCTTCAGATTCTGATGAAGAATATACAAAATTACAGGAAAAAAGATTTAAGGAAATGAGTGAAAATATAATGAAGGAAGTACATTCTGTCAAGTGCAGACATTTGCTTAACAGTTTTGGAAGCCTGAAGTATCATGACAGCGAGTATGATTTTGTAAGAATGGGAATAATTCTGTATGGAGGAGTTACAGATGAAGAAACAGCTCCGTATAAATTTAAGCCGGTAATGACATTGTATGCAAAAATAAGTCATATAAAGAAAATGCACAAAGATGGCTTTATCAGCTATGGAAATACTTATATGGCGAAAAAGGGAGATGTAGTTGCAACTGTGTCAATAGGCTATGCAGATGGAATAAGAAGGGATTTATCAAATAAAGGTTATGTATATTATAAAGGTCATAGATGCAGCATAATAGGAAGAGTATGCATGGATCAGCTTATGATTCTGATTCCGGAAGAATTGGCAGATAGTGCAAAAAAAGGAGATATTGTAGAATTTTTTGGAAAAAATATTAACGTGGTGGAAGTTGCAAATCTATGTAATACAATATCCTATGAAATTTTATGTGGAATAAGCAGTAGAGTTCCAAGAATTTATAAATAGATATACAGACAGAAATTTTTATATAAGGAGGTGGACAGTATGTTTTTTGAGATTCTATCAGCGGCACTTATAACTATATTTTTTATGCTAGGAACAAAAAGAGGATTTATGTATGAATTTTTCTGCTGTTTCAAGTATATTCTATTAATGTTTCTTATGAAGTATTTATACGGTGCTATAAAAGTTATGTTAAAGCTGGATGACAATATTTCAAAGAATGAAACAAATACTTTTTTCATAGTATTTATTGTATTATATCTATTGTTGTCTGTTATACTGCTGTTTGCCAGAAAATTTTTGAAAAGTATAAAATTAAGCAATTATAATGAATTTCTGGGAGGAGTGCTAGGGGTACTGAAGACAACTTTTATAATTTTTATTATATACATAGTAGTACTGATAGGTTCATCATACAGTAAAAGGCTTAAGGAAATAAGGGATGAAAGTATTCTTGTTTCAAAAATAACTGAGTATATTTATGGTTATTCGCAAGGATTTCCAGAATTTATTCAGAAGGATGTAAATTCCTATAGAAAAAAAGTTAAAGAAAAAGAAATAGAGAAAAATGTTTTAAAGGAACTGAAAGAAGGTAAAAAGCAAAATAATATTAAATAAAAATCTTAAATAATAAAAGGAATATGAGAATGAAAATAAAAATAATTGACAGATACATTTATAGTTCGCTAATATTACCATCTATATTTGGAATAAGCATATTTACATTTATATTGATGCTAAATGTAGTTATGGAGGTAATGGAAAGGTTGTTTGCAAGTGACCTGCCATTTATATCCATAATAGATTACTTCCTGTATGCGGTTCCTGGAATACTTGTCCAGACAATACCGATGGGGGCATTTCTTGGAGTAATGCTTGTTTATGGGGGATTATCAGAAACAAATGAACTTATAGCAATGGAAGGATCGGGAATAGGCCTTTTCAGGATAATAAGACCTGCCTTCATATTTGGGGTTATACTTACATTGATAGGATTGGGGCTGGAAATATACGTAAATCCAAGGGCACTGGAAAATATAAATGCCCAGACGAAAGCAATGCTGGCTACAAAGCCAAGTTCACTGACTGAGGAAAAAATATTTCTTACAAACGCTGAAAGTGGATTTGGATTTTATATAGATGAAGTTGACAATGAAAAGGCAAACGCAAAAAACTTTCTGATACTGAATAAACAGGGGGAAAACCCTTATCCTGTAATCTTTCTTGCAGAAAGTGCAACATTTGATCCAGGGGTTATAGTTTTAAAAAATGTAAAGGGATACTCATTTGATAAGGAAGGTAACAGTCAGGTTGCCGCAGAATACAAGGAGCAGGAAATTCCTATTTCAACATTCTTCAAGGATAAGAATAAGGAATATAAGAAAAGCCGTAGTGAAATGAACATAAAAGAACTGAAACAGTTTCATGATGAGAATATAAAGATACCTGAAATGAGGGAAGCAGCATTGAAAGCCCTTATAGAGATATATCAGAGGCTTATAGGACCGCTTGCAAGTACTCTTTTATGCTGGCTTGGAGTATTGCTTTCAGTAGGACATAGAAGAAGTGGAAGAGGAATAAGTTTTGGAATAAGTCTTATTGTAATATTTGCATATATTGCTGTTGTAAACTATGCTAAGATAATGGTACTGAAAAATAACATACCTGCCAATATTGCAATGTGGGTACCAAATACGATACTTCTTATTTTATGTGTTTATTTTTCGATAAAAAAATACAGGAGAAATTAATTAAATGAATAAATTAGATAGATATATAATTATAAATTATGTAAAAAGTTTCTTTCTAGGAATGATGATGTTCTTTCTTATTTTCTTACTTGCAGAAAGCATAAATCTTACAGGTTGGATAATGGATGGGAAATTTACACCGGGAGAAGCATTAAAATATCTGGGTTATGGAATTCCGGAAATTGTTACAAATACTGCTCCTCTTGGGGTACTGCTGGGAAGTCTGCTATGTATAAGCAAGATGGCAAAACAGCTTGAAATTACTGCCATGAAAACAAGTGGTATAAGTTTCCTGAGAGTAGCAATGTATCCAATAATTTTTTCTTTTTTAGTCAGTACAGCTGTACTTTGGATAAATTATGATACATTAGGTAAGTCAAATACCAAGAAAAACAATATGAAAATATTGAAAATAGAAAATTCTGAGCCGGTAAAGGTTGAAAAAGAATTTATAATGGTAAGGGAAAAAAGGGATACAATCCTATATGCAGGGTATGCAAATAAAAAAGAAGGAATAATGAAACAAATAGAAATAATAAAAATGAAAGATGGATTTAAAGGAATAAGCAAAATATATACCGCTACTTCAGGGAAAATAAATCCAAAAACAAATGAGTGGACATTTGAAAATCTTAAAGAACATGATGGAGAAACAAATTCCACACAATCAATAGATACAAATAATTTTAAGTTTAAACTTCCTATGGATGATATACTTGCTGAGGCTGTAGCGTCAAAGAACCTTACAATGCCTGAACTGAGGGAAAAAATAGTTTATTTTACAAGGGTTGGAGCAGATTCAACAGGAATGAGAATAGATTTTTATTACAGAATATCCTTTGCACTGTCTTCTTTCATAATGTGTTTTATAGGGTTGTCCCTCGGAAGTAGATATGTGAGGGGAGGAGCTGCTGTAAATATTGGACTATCAGTAATAATAGGGTATTCCTATTATGGATTGAGTACGATATTGAAATCTCTGGCTTCTTCAGGAACAATGCCTATATATTTGGCATGTTTTTTACCGCTATTAATCTATATGGCTGTAGGAATAAAACTGTTTATGAATGCAGAATATTAAAATTTTAGCTTTTTACTGAAAAATAATTTATAAATCTTTAAGATATAAAAATCAGGAAGGAATAAAAATGACAGAAATAGTTAAGACCGAATCGGGAATAAACATAATATTTGATGAATTAGAGAATATTTCTACGTGTTCAGTGGGGATATTTGTAAAAACAGGATCAAAAGATGAAGCTGATAATGAAGCAGGAATATCGCATGTGCTGGAACATATGGTATTTAAAGGAACACCTTCAAGAAATTATTTTCAGATATCTGAAGAAATAGACTATCTTGGTTCGAGTATTAATGCACATACTACAAAAGAACAGACAGTTTTTTTCATTAATGCGTTAAGTGAATATTTAAATGAAACACTGGATATTCTTTTTGATATTGTAGTTAATTCTACGATAGATAAAGATGAGCTTGAAAAGGAAAAGGATGTAATAATTGAAGAAATAAGAATGTATAAGGACAATCCTGATGATCTTGTATCGGAACTTAATGCTTCCGATACAATGTCAGGACAGTATGGTAAATCAATAGCAGGAACAGAAGAAAGCGTTAAGAGCTTTACTTCTGAAATGATAAAGAAATATTACAAGGAAAGATACACAAAAGATAATATTGCAATTTCAGTATCAGGGAAATTTAACAGGGAACAGATAATAGAAAAAGTTGAAGAGTATTTTGGAAAACTTGATGAAGTAAAAATAGATAGAAGAAGCAGTGCCGGGTTTGAATTTAATGCAGGAAGAAAGTCATATACAAAAGATATAAATCAGATAAATATATGTATAAGTCATAAGGGACTATCGATTTTTGATGAGAATAAGATATATTCCAGTATCATATCAGGAGTAATAGGTGGTTCAATGAGTTCGAGATTATTTCAGGAAATAAGGGAAAAAATGGGACTTGCCTACTCAGTTTATACATATAATCAGAGTTACTGTGAAGGTGGATTACTTTCAACTTATATAGGAACAAATAAGGAAAGTTATGAAAAGGCTATAAAGATAACTCTAAAAGAATTTGAGAAGATTAGAGAGGAAGGAATTACAGAAGGTGAACTTCAGAAGGCGAAAAATAAACAGCTGAGTAAAATGGCATTTGCAATGGAAAATCCTTATTCCCGTATGTATCTCTTTGGAAACCATTTCATAAAAAGAGGAAAACTTTTTGATGGAAAAGAATTTGAAAATGAAGTAAAAAGTGTAGAAATAGAAAAAATAAATGAGTTTCTAAAAGATATGTTTACAGCGGAAAATATAACAATTTTAGGTAATGTATAGGGGGTAAAAATGTTTCAAAATCAGAGATTGATGGAAAAAATAAAAACAAATCTGCTATTAATGGATAAGATGATATTATTTTTTGTTTATTCACTTGTAACAATAAGTACAATTTTTGTATACAGTGCAACGAGATCTCAGAAATTTGTGATGCAGAATTTAATCTGGATAGGATTGGGAACATTTCTGATGTTTCTTATATCATTTACAGATTATAAGGAATATAAAGATCATATATGGAAAATATACGGACTTTCTGCTGTATTGCTTATACTTGTAAGAGTTGCAGGAAAGAAAACGCTTGGAGCTCAGAGATGGCTAAAAATAGGTCCTTTTCAGCTTCAGCCGTCAGAATTTGTAAAAATAGCAATAATAGTGATAATTGCATTTTGGATTGTTGAAAAGTATAAAAATGGGATAAATAACCTTAAGGATATAATAGGTGCTGTTCTTCCTGTAATACCACTAATTATATTAATACTGACACAGCCTGATCTTGGAACTACACTTATAACCCTGACTTCCTTTGTATTCATGATATTTCTATATGGTGCAAATATGAAGCCTATATGGATTATAGGATTTGTAATTTTACTGTCAGTTTATCCTGTATATAAATATGTCCTGAAGGATTATCAGAGAACGAGGGTTGAAAATTTTCTGAATCCTGAAAAAGATGTAAAGGGAAGTGGATGGCACGTAACTCAGTCAAAAATCTCGATAGGATCGGGAGGTACTTTTGGAAAAGGAGTATTACAGGGAAGTCAGAGCAGACTGGAATTTTTACCTGAAGCACAGACGGATTTTATTTTTTCTGTAATATCAGAAGAAATGGGATTTGTAGGATCGGCATTAGTTCTGTTTCTCTATTTTTTCCTGATATTTGATATTATGCGGATAAGCAGGATGGTTCACGATAACTTTGGAAAGCTTATTCTTTATGGAATATGTGGGATATTTTTTATGCATGTAATAGTAAATGTTGGAATGACAATTGGACTTGTTCCTGTAACTGGAAAACCTCTACTTTTCCTTAGTTATGGTGGAAGTTCCTTTCTTTCTTCATTTATTATGATAGGAATAGTGGAAAGTATAAAAATCCACATAGAATAAATTTAAAAATGAGGAATCATAATGGAAATTTTTGAATATGTTGTAGACAGTGAAACAGAAGGAATGAGAATTGACAGATATTTAAAAAAGACATTTAGGGATGAACCTTTGAGCAAGATTTTCCAGGCTTTAAGAAAAGGTGATGTGAAAGTCGGAGGAAAAAAGGTAAAGGAAAATTATAGACTTTCCTTAAGTGAAAAAATATCTGTAAAGTATTTGAAAGCTGAAATGACTTCTAGTGAAAATAAAAATTATAAGAAAAGTAAAATAGATAAAAAAATACTTGATAAATTTAAAAAATGTGTAATATTTGAAAATAAAGATTTTTTCATTGTAAATAAAGAAGGAAATATTCCGATGCATAAAGGAACAGGACACAAGTATGGACTTTCAGAAATATTTAAGGAAATCTATAACAGTGAAAATATAAATTTTGCAAATAGGCTGGATTATGAAACTTCCGGTCTGGTAATCGGATGCAAGACATTGAAGTTTTTACGTTATATTTCAGAAAAAATAAGAAATAATGAAGTCCGTAAAAAGTATATTGCTGTTGTCCATGGAATTATAGAGGAAGAAAAATTTACAATAGAAAATTATCTTATAGTCGGAGAAAGTGGTGTTTCTGTAACTAAAAATGAAACTGAAGGAAAGAAAAGTATAACAGAATTCAGATGTATCGGCAGAAAAACATCCAGGGAAACAAATGTTAAAAATACTGGAAATGTTGGGAAAACAGCACTCGATATTAATCTTGTGACAGGGAGAAAGCATCAGATAAGAGCACAGATTTCGAATTATGGCTATCCTATAATTGGTGACAGGAAATATGGGAAAAATGATAAAAGTGATATCCTGCATTTATGCTGTTATTATGTTGCTTTTGATGAATATGAATATGAAATTGAAAAAAAGTTTTTAAATAATCAATTTATGTGGTAAAATTAGTACTGGAAAATAATATATTTTTACATAAAGTATATATTTAATCTTTAAGATAACATAAGTTATTTTAAGGGATTTAAAGCAAATTTACATAGAGAGGTGAAGAGAATGGGATTATTTTCGAGTAAAAAATCGAAAAATAAATATGTTACACTCACATCAAAATCAAAACTGAGCATGGACATAGTTGATGACAATAAATGGAAAAAATGTAGCAGATGTAATGAAATTATATATAATGAGGATTTAAAGAATAACCTGAATATCTGTCCAAAATGCGGGCATTATTTCAGGCTTACAGCATTTGAAAGAATAGAGCTGTTAACAGATGAAGGAAGTTTTATTGAAGAGGATATAACACTTACTTCAAAAGATTTTCTTAACTTTCCGGGGTATAAGGAAAAGCTGGAAAGCTCTCAGGAAAAGAGCAGAATGCTTGACGGAGTAATAAGCGGAATAGGGAAAATAAATGGAATAGACGTAAGCATAGCAGTGATGGAATTTAGTTTTATGGGTGGAAGTATGGGTTCTGTTGTTGGAGAAAAAATAACTAGAACTCTTGAAAGAGGACTTGAAAAAAATATTCCTGTTGTTATTGTTTCAAGTTCAGGTGGAGCAAGAATGCAGGAAGGAATTTTATCACTGATGCAGATGGCTAAAACTTCAGGAGCAGTAAAAAGATTGAATGAGGCAGGGATTCCTTTTATATCAGTGCCGGTAGATCCTACAACTGGAGGAGTTACAGCTTCTTTTGCTATGCTGGGGGATATAATAGTTACTGAACCTGGTGCATTGATAGGTTTTGCAGGACCGAGAGTTATTGAACAGACAGTAAATCAGAAATTACCAAAAGGGTTCCAGAAGGCGGAATTTTTGCTTGAACATGGAATGGTTGATGTAATTGCTGAAAGAAGAGAATTGAAAACAACGATTTACCGTATACTGGAAAAACTTATATAAATTGGAGGAAATATGAGCCTGAAAGATGAAATTAAGGAACTGGAAGAAAAAATTGAAGAATTAAAAGAATTTTCCAAAGAAAAAAATATAGATTTTTCAAAACAGATAGGAGAACTTGAAAAGGAACTTGAAAAAAGATATAAGGATTTCAATGAAAATGAACTGGATTCATGGGAAAGAATACAAATTTCCAGAAATCCTAAAAGACCTTATACACTTGATTATATAAATACATTGACAGAGGATTTTGTCGAGCTGCACGGAGACAGACTTTCAAAAGATGATCATGCAATAATAGGTGGATTAGCTTCTATAGATGGCTATAAAATAATGATAATAGGCCATCAGAAGGGAAGAGACCTTGATTCAAATATGTTCAGAAATTTTGGAATGGCAAGTCCTGAGGGATATAGAAAAGCATTAAGACTGATGAGAATGGCAGAAAGATTTGAATTACCTATATTAACTCTGATAGATACTGCAGGAGCATATCCTGGAATAGAAGCTGAAGAAAAAGGACAGGGGGAAGCCATTGCTAAAAACCTGGCTGAAATGTTTGGTCTAAAAGTACCGATTGTTTCTGTAATAATAGGAGAAGGTGGAAGTGGAGGAGCATTAGGAATAGGAGTTGCTGACTCAGTTCTTATGCTTGAAAACAGTGTATATTCAGTAATTTCACCAGAAGGATGTGCATCAATACTTTTTAATGATTCAACTAAGGCGGCAGAAGCGGCAAAAAGTTTAAAAATGGATGCAATAAATCTTAAATCGCTTGGAGTTATTGATGATATAATAGAAGAACCTCTTGGAGGTGCACATAGAAATTTAGAAAAAACTGCTAAAAATCTTAAAGCTGCTGTTTTAAAAGAATTTAAAAGAATTGATAAGTTTTCAATAGAAGAATTACTGGAAAAAAGATATCAAAAATTCAGAACTATGGGAGAATTTTTTGAAAATGGGGAAGAATAGTCAGTAAATTTAAAGAATAGTATAAACTATTTAAAGGCAATGAAAACTGTAATTTTCATTTACCGGAATTTTACTCATATGAAACAGTTATTTATTAAGGAAAAGTCAATAACTTACCTAAAAGATGGAGAAGAAGACTTTTCCTAAATTTATTTCCTGTTTTATATTGTAAAAATTTAAAAAATTTAAAAATAGAATTCTATAATTTGGTATGAGATTAAAAAATGGAAATAGTTAAAACATTGAAAATAAAGGCTAAAAACGTATACATATAAAAAAAATATCATAAAAATAAAAAAAGTGTTGACAAGATATACAAAAGTATGATATAGTAATTGAGTAAGTGTGGGTGAATGTCCGAACGGCTAAGGGACCGGTCTTGAAAACCGGCAAGGCGAAAGCTCTCAGGGTTCGAATCCCTGTTCACCCGCCATTTATTTTTTATATACGTGGAGAAGTGGCAGAGAGGCCGAATGCGCTCCCCTGCTAAGGGAGTATCCGGGCTAAAACTTGGATCGAGGGTTCAAATCCCTCCTTCTCCGCCATTTTTTTTTAAAATATATACTTAAATGTGCATCCATAGCTCAATTGGATAGAGCGTCTGACTACGGATCAGAAGGTTGTGGGTTCAACTCCTGCTGGGTGCGCCATTTTAATTGGTAAATTTCTTTGTAGATTTGTAGTTAGGAGTAGAAACATGGGAAGTATTATAATACCGGAAGGATACACTTCCAGACAGAATATAATGGAAACAGAAATTGCTATAAAACTGATTAAGGATTTTTTTGAAAGGGAACTTTCTAAAGAATTAAATTTAACAAGAATATCGGCACCTCTGTTTGTAAAAAAGACGACAGGGTTAAATGATAACCTTAATGGTGTTGAAAGACCTGTTGCATTTGAAATGAAAGAAGCAGAAGGGGAAGTTATCGAAATAGTTCATTCGCTTGCTAAGTGGAAAAGGCTTGCATTAAAAAGATATGGTGTAAATTCAGGTGAAGGAATTTATACTGACATGAATGCCATAAGAAGAGACGAAGATTTGGATAATACGCATTCAATATATGTAGATCAGTGGGATTGGGAAAGAGTTATAGACAGAGAAGATAGAAATATAGATTTCTTAAAGGAAATTGTAAACAAAATATATTCAGTATTTAAAAAGACAGAAGAAATGCTTGCTCAAAAGTATGAAAATTATACTAAGTTTTTACCTGAAAAAGTTACTTTTATAACTTCACAGGAGCTGGAAAACTTATATCCTGAGATTTCTTCAGGAGAAAGAGAAAATAGATTTGCAAAGGAACATGGAGCAATATTTATAATGCAGATAGGAAAAATGCTGGAATCTAAGGAAAGACATGATGGAAGAGCTCCGGATTATGATGACTGGGAATTAAATGGAGATCTTATAATGTGGAATCCTGTACTTGACAGTGCTCTGGAACTTTCATCAATGGGAATAAGAGTAGACAGTGAATCACTGGAAAGACAGCTTAAGGAACTTAATTTAGAAGAAAGAAAAGAGCTTGAGTATCATAGAATGCTTTTAAATAATGAGTTACCACTTACAATAGGTGGGGGAATTGGACAGTCAAGAATATGTATGTTCCTGCTTCAAAGGGCACATATTGGGGAAGTTCAGGCATCATTATGGTCTGATGAAATAATAGCTGAATGTGAAAAAAACGGAATAAATTTATTATAGGAGTATAAATTATTTTTGGAATGAGGATATCTAAAAAATTGAAAATAATGTAAAAATGGTTGTTTCAAAAAAGAAAAATTTTAGTAAATGAAAAAAAATATAGTTTTTTTATATTATATTTAATTTTTACTATTTTGAGACAGCATCTTTCATATTTTTTATTTTTTGATATGTCCTCATTTTTATTTTATTATTTATGAAAGTATGGTATACTTAATTAAATTTATATTTTTAATATTTGAAATGGAGGAATTATGTTCTTAAATAGAGGCGACAGGCTTGCAATGGTTGATTTTGAAGATAGGAAAATAAATTATACTGAATTAGTTAATAATGTAAAATATTTTTCAGAAAATGTAATACCTGCTGAAAAGGAAGATTTTGGACTGATTCTGATGGAAAACAGACCGGAATGGATTTATACTTACTTTGCTTTATGGGATAGAAAGGCAATACCAATTGCACTGGATTCTACAAGTAGCAGTAAGGAAATTTTATATGTTCTTGGGGATTCAGATCCTAAGTTTGTAATCTGTTCGAATGAAAGTGAGAAAAATGTCAGGGAAGCAGTTTCAATGTATGAAAAGGGTGAAATAACAGTAATTAATGTGGACAATCACCCAATTGATGAAAATAAACTGGAAGTAATAAGAAACAGTAACTTTGAGCTTGAAAATCCTGAAGGGGACAGTATAGCCACAATGTTGTATACTTCTGGAACAACTGGGTCTCCAAAGGGAGTTATGCTGACTTTTAATAATTTAAGTTCAGAACTGGAAGGACTCAGGCAGAAGAATCTTTTGGAGCCAACTGATCAAATACTTGCATTACTTCCTTTCCATCATGTTTTACCGCTTACAGCAACAGTGCTGATAATATTGCAGCATCAGGCATCGATGGTATTTGTAAAGAAAATAGCAAGTAAGGAAATTTTAGAAGCACTTGATAAAAATAATGTTACTGCACTGGTTGGAGTTCCAAGGGTATTTAAATTGTTCTATGACGGAATAAAACAGCAGATTGACTCAAAGTTCATTACAAGAACAATATATAAACTTATGACAAAAGTAAAGTCTTTTAAGATAAGAAGAAAGGTATTTGCAAAAGTTCATGAAAAATTTGGTGGAGAACTGACGTTTATAGTTTCAGGTGGAGCAAAACTTGATCCTGTAATAGGAGAATTTTATGAAACATTGGGAATATACGTTCAGGAAGGATATGGGCTTACTGAAACATCACCTGTAATAGCAGTTAATACAAAAAAAGATCGTAGAATAGGAACAGTAGGTAAAAAACTTGATAATATAGAAGCAAAGATAGTGGATGAAGAATTATGGGTAAGAGGTCCTATTGTTATGAAAGGATATTATAATAAGCCTGAAAAGACCGCTGAAGTAATAACTGAAGATGGATGGTTCAAGACAGGTGATCTGGCTTCCATTGATGATGAGGGATATGTTACTATCCGTGGAAGAAGAAGCAGCATGATAGTGCTTTCAAATGGAAAAAATATTGATCCTGAAAAGCTTGAAAATAAAGTAATTGAAAAAAGTAAAAAACTTATAAAGGAACTGGGAGTATTTGGCCATAATGACAAACTTGTGGCTATAATTGTTCCTGATTTGCTGGAATGCAGAAAACAGGGAATAACTAATATAAAAGCCTATGTAAAAAATATTGTGGAAGATTATAATCTTACAGTTCATAATTATGAAAAAATACTGGATTATAAACTGTATGAAGAAGAACTTCCTAAAACAAGGGTAGGAAAAGTAAGAAGATTTATGCTGCCTGAACTTTATCTGAAGACAAATGTCAAGAAAAAACAGGTGGAAGAACCTGACAATGAAGTTTATAGAATGTTAAAGGATTACATAAAGAAATTAAAGGGAATAGAAGCTCAGCCTGAAGAAAACCTTGAGCTGGAAATAGGAATGGATTCACTGGATATTGTTGAATTTTTTGCTTATGTGGAAAACAGTTTTGGAATTCATCTTGATGAAGAAAAATTTTCAGAAATATCAAATTTGAAGACATTATCTGAATATATTAATGAAAAGGCTACGAAAATAGAAAGTGGAGAAGTTGACTGGAAAAAAATAATAGAAGCAGCACCTCCGGTTGAAGAAAAAAATAGATGGGTAACAAAGGTATTGAGACCACTGCTTGATTTAACAATAAAAATATATTTTAGACTGAAAAGAGTGAACAGGGATAAACTGAGTGATAAACCGCAGCAGATATTTGTGGCTAACCATCAGAGTTTCCTAGATCCATTAGTACTTGGAAGTCTTCTACCTGCAGGAATACTTTATAATACAATTTTTCTTGCAATAGACTGGTATTTCAAAAAAGGATTGATGAAACTGCTTGTCAGTCATGGAAACGTGGTATTGATAGATATAAATAAAAATATTAAGAAAAGTGTCGAAGAAATTGCAGCAAATGTTAAAGCTGGAAAAAATGTACTTATTTTCCCTGAAGGTGCAAGAAGTAAAGACGGAAAAGTGGCAGAATTTAAGAAAGTATTTGCTATAATAGCTAAGGAACTGAATATAGATGTTCAGTGCCTGGGAATAAAAGGTGCTTTTGAAGCATATTCAAGATATATGAAGTTTCCAAAACCTAAAAAAATAGAAGTTGCTGTTCTGGAAAAATTTAAGCCGGAAGGTACGTATGATGAAATAGTAGAGAAGGCCAGAAAGATAATAAAAGACTATGTGGAAGGTAAGTAAAATAAGGGTTTCAAAAAAAGTTTTTAAATTAATTGAATTTTAATTTGACATTTCGTGTAAAATTTTGTATACTGATTAAGTACTTAAGAGGAAGAGTAAAACAAAAAAGTACTTAATCAGTAAAAAAAGTTGTTGACAAACGAATAAGTTTATGTTATACTGACTAAGTTGTCAGAGATAAACGAAATAGGATTTTAGATATGCCTTGGTGGCGAAATCGGTAGACGCACAGGACTTAAAATCCTGTGGGAATTTAT
>CALEXX010000061.1 GCA_937925095.1 uncultured Leptotrichia sp. | reverse complement strand
TTTTAATATATATATTTGAAATTAATTTTTTTAAAACTTCTTCTATTTTTATAGATAGACAATAATAATTATTATTAAAGGAGAAAAGAAGATGGAAATCAAAAAAGAAGAGATTGAAGATTATATTAAGAATAATTTGTATTTTCTTTGTAATCAAGATAATTATTCAATTAATTCAAACGTTATAAATGAATTAGAGGAAAAAAAAGATAAATTATTATATGAAGAGAATAGTATAGTGGTCGAATATAAAGTGACTAAGATAAAAGATGAATACAAATATGAAATTATAAAAATATGTTTTCGAAAAAATGAAATTAATATGAAAAATGAAATTAATATGGAAAATGATAATGTAAAGAAAATACTTGATAATATTTATGATAATTGTGATAAGGAGAATAAATATGTAGAAAATCCGTCCATGAAAGAGAAGAATACAAATAAAAATAGATCTATGATTTTTAAATATTTAAAAGAAAAGGTCAATAAAGAAAAAACTCAAACTTTAATTGAAAAAATAAAAACTGAAATAGAAAAATATATACAAATTAATAAGTATAAGCAAAAAATATATTATGGAGTTCCTGGATGTGGGAAAAGTTATACAATAAAAAAAGAACTAGATAAAGTTATAGAATCTGCAGAAGATAGAAGTAATAGAATTTTTAGAGTAACTGTACATCCAGATTATTCTTATGGTGATTTTATTGGAAGTATAATGCCTAAAGTGAGAGAAGGAAAAATTAGTTATGAATTTGTGCCAGGAATATTTACAAGAGCATTAAAAAGAGCTTTGGAATTAAAGCATAAGAATGAAAATGTATATTTAATTGTTGAAGAAATGACAAGGGGAAATATTGCAGAGATATTTGGAGATATTTTTCAGTTGCTGGATAGGGATGAGAATGGAGAGAGTGAATATGAGATAGATAATGAAAATATATATAGAAGTATATATGAGGATGATTTTTTCACTTCAAAGAATTCTGAAGAAAATAAAACAAAAAAATTGGAAAATGAAAGATGGCTTTCAAATAATAAAATAAAATTACCATCAAATTTTTATATCTGGGGAACTCTTAATACAAGTGATCAGAATGTATTTGTTATGGATAACGCTTTTAAGAGAAGGTTTAATTTTCAGCTTATAAAAGCTGACGGGAATAAGGCGGAAATGGATGAAAAATTAAATAACGAATTTAAAAACCTTTTTTTTAAATTATTTAATAAAAATATCTGGCAATTGAATAACAATTTTGTAAAAGAATTAAATAACTATATTATAAAAGAATTAGAGTTAAATGAAGATAAGCAGATTGGAAATTATTTTATAAAAATTTCAGGTGAAGATCAAGAGTTTTCAAATGTAGTGGCAAATAAATTACTTTATTATTTGTGGTATGACGTGCAGAAAGTTACGTATGGAGATAAACACATATTTAATGAAGAAAAAATAAATAAATTTGAAGATATATTTGATAAGGATAATTTAAATACTATTTTCAGTGAAGAATTTAATAAAAAAGTGATAAGTAAAGCAAAAATAAGTGAAGATGAAGGTAATGAAAATGAATCAAGACAGAACATCTGATAGAGTTGGAATTTCAATTAATAAAGATGATATAAAAGTAACTTTTCCATATCACTATTTTAAAGATGAACAAGAAAAAAATTTAAAAAAAAGTGGAAATAATAGAGAAATTTTTAAAGACATTTATCTAAAAGACGAATATAAAGATATAAAATTGTTAATACAAGTATTTTTGAAATATTATAAACAAAAAGGTGAAAGTTTAAAAAAAGAATCTGAAGAAAATTCAGTTTTTCCTATTTTTCATTACTTGGAAATTTGTAAATATTATGACAAATATGGATTTTACAAGAAAAGGGGAAAAAACATAAAAAAATCTTCAAAAGGGAAAATAGATTGGAAAAAAACATTTGTTAAAAGTGATAGAATATATACAGAAAACGATATATTTTTCAAAAATCTTTATAGTAAAAGTGTAGATGAAAAGGAGATTTTTATTACTGAATGTATGAAATATGTTTTAAGTGAGGGATATAATAATTTTGGAAAATATTTTGGAATTGGTATTAGATTTAATGGGAAAATAAATGATAAAATTTTTTTAAATCCCCTTCTTGTAATAAAAAAACTAAAAATATATTCTGGTCAATTGTTTAAAGATTATGAAGTTGGTCTTATAAATAATCTTATTAGATATTTTGAAGGTGAAGATAGAATTGGAAATGATAGAATTGGATTATCAACAAACAGATTTGAGAATATATGGGAAAAAATGGTTGGAGAATATATTCAAAAAAATGTAGCAGAATTTGGATTACCAGAAAAGGCAGTCTTAGAAAATGATAAAAAAATCAAATTTGGTACTACTAAAAATAAAGGAATAAAGAAGAATTCTGATAATGAAGAATATTTTTTTGTTTTTGATCATTATTATGAAGATAAAGATGAAGTATACTTATACGATTCAAAATACTATAAAATAATCAATCATCTAAATGAAAAACAAGTTTTGTATCATTATTTTTTAACTAATATAAAAAATAAAAAAATATTAGAAAACAAGTTAATATTACCAAAAAATGAAAATTATGCTCTTGAAAAAAGAGTACATATAGAATTTGATGTTATGAGTGAAAATAATGAAAAAGGAATTATAGAAGAAATGTATCTGGATATAAAAAAAGTTATGGAAGAATATGTAAAAGAATAATTTATATTTTTTAATTTTTACAAATGTAAAAAAATATAAAAAGAGGAGAAAATATGGATACAAAAAAATTAGATAAAAAATGGTGGAAAAAAGAGGTTGGATATCAGATATATCCTAGAAGTTTTTATGACAGCAACAATGACGGAATTGGAGATTTAAATGGAATTACAGCGAAACTGGATTATCTTAAAGAACTTGGGATAACACTTATCTGGGTTTGTCCAATATTTAAGTCACCTATGGATGACAACGGATATGATATTTCAGATTACTATGATGTAAATCCAGAGTTTGGGACAAAGGAAGATTTGGAAAAATTGATTGCAGAGGCCGAAAAAAGAGGGATAAAAGTAATTTTAGATTTGGTAATTAATCATACTTCCGATGAGCATGAGTGGTTTTTGGAAGCATTGAAAAATCCTGAAAGCAAATACAGAAACTACTATATTTTCAAAAGAGGTAAAAATGGATTACCACCAACAAACTGGAGATCGCATTTTGGAGGTTCAGCCTGGGAAAAAGTCGAAGGGGAAGCTGATGAAAATGGAAATGAAATGTATTATTTGCATTTATTTACAAAAAAACAGCCTGACTTAAACTGGGAAAATCCTGAAGTCAGGGAAGAACTTTATAAAATGGTAAATTACTGGCTGGAAAAAGGAATTGCCGGATTTAGGGTAGACGCTATAAATTCAATAAAAAAAGATGAAAATTATCTGGATTTACCAGTTGATGGGGCAGATGGACTTGCATATAATGTAAAATATACGTTAAATCAGCCTGGAATAGAAGAATTTTTAAGTGAACTGGCAAAGGAAACATTTAAAAAATATAACTGTATGACTGTTGCAGAAACTCCAATGCTTGAATATGAAAGATATAATGATTTTATTGGGGAAGACGGATTTTTTTCAATGATTTTTGACTTCAGCTATGCAGATTTGGATATGACAAAAGGTGGATTTTACTATTCATTGAGGGATATTCCAACAATAGAGCTTAGGGATGCTATTTTTGAAAGTCAGCTGACTCAGCAGAAATATGGATGGGGAGCACCATTTTTAGAAAATCACGATTTGCCAAGAAGCTTGAATAAATTTTTTGGAGAAAAGTCAAATGAAACAAATGCTAAACTGCTTGGAAATGTATTCTTCTTCCTACGTGGAACACCTTTCATTTATCAAGGGCAGGAAATTGGAATGGATAATTTTGTAAGAAAAGATATTTCAGAATTCGATGATATTGCCAGCAAAGACCAGTATCAGCGTGCATTGGGAGAAAAATTTTCAACTGAAGAGGCATTATATTTTGTAAATAAACGTAGCCGTGACAATTCTAGAACTTCTATGCAGTGGAATGAAAGCAAAAATGCAGGTTTTTCAGAAAATGAAAATGTAAAATCATGGATAAAGCTGACTGGAAGCCAGGCTGTAACAAATGTAAAAAATCAATTAAATGATAAAAATTCAATTTTTGCTCACTATAAAAAAATGATTGATTTACGTCAAAATGGAAAATATTCAGATTGCCTGATTTATGGAGACTTTATTCCTGTTCCGCTGGAAAATAAAAAAATAATTGCCTATGTAAGAAAATATGGAAATCAGAAAATTCTCTGTATCAGTAATTTTTCTTGTCAAAAACAGGAAGTTAAATTGAGTGAAATTGCTAAAGTTCTTGAAGAAAAAGAAATTACGATTAAAGAGATTCTAATTAATAATTTTGATAAAATTGAGAATGATAAGAAAAAGTTGAATTTAGAAGGCTTCCAAAGTTTGTTAGTTGAGATTTAGTGAAAAACTGTCTAAAAATATACGTATAATATAAGACTGTATTTTATTCATTTACTAAAATTTTTCAACATTTGTAATTTTTTGCTACAACAGTTGTACAGACAGTATTTCCTGTAATATTTACAACTGTCCTGAACATATCAATAATTATATTGATATCAATTATAGCTCTAAATTTCTTTAATTATAAAAATCAAATAAAACACAAAAACTATCTAATATTTCAGTTATAAAAATATTAGATAGTTTTATTTTTAAACCTCAATTAACCCTGTAATTTTAAATTTAATTCAAAATCTTAAATGTAAATTTTATCCCTTTTATTTACTTGAACAATTAAAATAACTAGTTTATCTTCTTCAATTTTTGCAATAATTCTATAATTTTCAACTCTATATCTCCAAAAACCTTTTAAATTGTATCTTAATGCTTTTCCAAATTTTTTTGGATTATCTGTATTATTAAGATTTTTCTTGATATATTTTAAGATTTTTAATTTAATGGGATTATCTAGTTTATTTAATTGTTTTTCTACTTCTGATTTAATAATGACTTTATATTTCATTTTCCAATCCCATTTTTTTTACTAAATCATCAAATGAAATTCCTTCTTCATTATTTGATTTATAATCTTCATAAGCTTCGACAGCCATCTTGTAGTCTTCTTCATCTTCGATTTTTTCAAGAATTAAATCTAGCATTACCTGGTCTAAATTGATATTATTTTCCTTAACATAGTTATTGATTTTATTTTCTATGTCAGGATTAGCATTGATGGAAACTGTTATCATTATTTTCACATCCTTCCCTCAATTTGATTAATATAATTTTAACATAAAAAGAAACAAAAAACAATAGAAAAGAGACTTTTATAAGCTATTTCTACACTTCTTTTTACTTATCCTGAAAATATGTAGTTACTTTTGGAGTACTTTCTATTTTTTCAATAATATTTTCCGGAAGATATATTTCAATAATAGATTTTTTATCAGAATAATATCTGACAAAGATTTTTATATCTTCATTTGAAAAATCAAAAGAGCCATTATCTGTAAAATAGCTTATGGAATCAATGTCTTTTAATTTGGAAGTACGAAGAAGTTCTTCAATTTTAGGATAATATCTCTTTATTTCATTTAGTTTTCTGGTGAGGGTATAAAATAGAACTATCGGCGATTTAACTCTCTTAAATTCGTTTACATAAAGTTTCAGGTTATCTGATGCGAGATTAAGCATCAATGCCCTCTTTAAATTCTTTTCCAAATCTTCAGAAAAGGAATTTTTTGCATAATTTACATTGTCGTGTACATATTTATAGCCTCTTTTGGCCACATAAAGTAGAAATAGCCGATAAATTTCTTCAGGATTGGAAACTTTTTCCTTAACAAGCTCAAGCATTTTATAAATTGCATTGTCATATGGGCTGTAAGGCTGTCTTGCTTTATTTATGAGAAAATTGACAGATACAATTTTATTTGTCAGTTTTCCGCTTTCCTTGATTTTTTCATATGTAACAGAAAAATCAGTAAAAGTATTTATATCCATCACAGCTTTTTTTAAAATATGCTTTTCAAAATCAAAAAATCTTTCATACTTATTATCTGCATTAAGATAGAGTTTTACTGATGAAAGTGGAAGACAGACTTCATTTTTATCTTTGGCATTTTTAATGATATTATTGTAAAAGCCAAATGAAAAGGAATCTGTCATAAAAATAAATTTTTCAATCTCAAGTAGGGAAAAAAAGCTCTTTTTCAGTGAGAAACAGCTTTTAAATTCTTCAGTGAAAAATATCTGACAATAGTCATCATGTAAAATAAAAGAAGAAAGGATTCCGAAAGAACCTGAAAATTTAGTGTTTGGAGAAAATACATAAAAAGATATATATTTTTCTGATAGAGTTTTAAAAAATGAAGTAAAATTATTAATGGAAGAAAATTCAGGTATGGAAAGAATTTCTTCAAATCTGATTTCAGCTTTTTCCAAGAAGGTGGAATCTGAAACAATTTTAAAAAATAGTAATTTTAAAAATATCTTTTCATCTTTTGTTATTTTTTTAGAAAATTCAAGTTGAATATCCTTTTTCTGTAAATTTGTGAATTTATGGGAAAAATATATGTTCATTTATAAACTCCTAACTAACGAAAAAATTTGATATTTATTTCGTTTAAATTTTATGAATAAATTTAATATTTATCAATTATATAGATAAGAACGAAAAAATAAATAAAATTTTCGTCTTTTTATAATTATACCTAAAATAAACTATAAAATCAATAAAATAAAAATGATTATTATAAAAAATTTAAGTAAATAATTAAAAAACATTTTTTTGACAAAATGGAAAAGGTGGGGTATAACGATAGTGAAAACAATAAAAGATAAAATTTTAAGTTGGAGGAGAAGAATGGGAAAGAGATTGCTTAGCTGTTTTACTAGTGACTTTAATAAAATGTCCGGTCAGGATTTGAAAAATGCCATCAAGGCAAGTGAAGGTAGAACAGTATTGTCAGAAAATGTTGCAGGAAGAAGAAGTGTCACAGGGGATGTTACAAATAGTGAGCTGGCAAGGGCTTTTGGAGCAGATCTTATACTGCTGAATGGATTGGATGTATTTAATCCATATATAGACGCTCTTCCTGAATCAGATGAGCCTATAAAACTTGTAAAAAAACTTACAGGAAGACCGGTAGGAATTAATTTGGAACCAGTAGATCTAAAAGCTGACATGATGGAAGAAATAGAAATTATTTCTGAAGGAAGAATTTGTTCGGAAGCTACATTAAAAAAGATAGAAGAAATGGGAGTTGACTTTGTATGCCTGACAGGGAATCCTGGTACAGGAGTTACAAATCATCAGATTTCTGAAGGTATAAAGCTGGCTAAAAAACATTTTTCCGGAATGATAATAGCAGGTAAAATGCACTCTTCAGGAGTTGATGAACCAGTTGCAAATTTTGATGTTGTAAAGGACTTTATTGAAAGTGGTGCAGATGTCATCATGCTTCCAGCTGTTGGAACAGTACCTGGGTTTACTCAAAGTGAAATGGAAAAAGCTGTAAAATATATTAAGGAAAATGGAGCACTTTCAATGTCTGCAATAGGAACAAGCCAGGAAAGTTCTACTAGGGAAACAATAAGACAAATAGCAATAATGAATAAAATTGCAGGAGTGGATATTCAGCATATTGGAGATTCAGGATATGCGGGAGTTGCAAACTTCGAAAATATTCTAGAACTTTCTATAGCAATAAGAGGAGTAAGACACACAATAAGAATGATTGCGGCTTCAAATGACAGATAAAAAATAAAAAATATTATATATAAGGAGGATTTTATGAAAAGAATATACTTATTTTGCAGTGCTGGAATGTCTACAAGCCTAGTTGCCAAAAGAATGCAGGAAGTAGCAGATAAACATAGCCTTCCAGTTGAAGTTAAAGCTTTTCCTGATAATAAGATTGATGTTATTGTTGAGGAATTTCATCCTGATGTAATTTTATTGGGACCACAGGTAAAATTTAAACTTGAACAGACAGCTTCAAAATATGAACCTCAAGGAATTCCAGTAGCAGTAATTGATCTTGAAGATTATGGAAGAGTTGATGGAGAACGTATTTTAAAGAGAGCTATAAAAATATTAAAGGAAAAGGCAGGGAAATAGTATGTTTGATAAGTTGGAAAAAGTATTAGGGCCTTTGGCATCTAAATTAAGCAGTAATAAAGTTTTGACGGCAATCCGTGATGGGTTTTTAGTAGGTACCCCATTAATTATAGCAGCTTCAATATTTCTAGTTATAGGAAACTTTCCTATTGAAGGATATGAAGCATTTGTTGCAAAGTTTTTAGGAGAAGGATGGGATGGATATCTTAATGCTGTTATCCGTTCAACATTTGGAGTAATAGCTCTTCTTGGTGTTATTGGTATTGGATATTATTATGCGAAGGCAAAGGGAGTAGAAGGAATTTCAGGAGCAGCTGTATCATTAGTAGCATTCCTTATTATAAGTCCTCAATCTCATGAATTATTCGTAAATGCAGACGGAAAAGCTTTCAGAGGTTTTGCACTTAGAAACTTAGGTACAGAAGGTTTATTCCTTGCAATGATTACAGCATTACTTGCGGTAACAGTATTTGCTGCAGTTAAAAACAGAGGTTGGACAATAAAACTTCCTGAAGGAGTACCACCTGCAGTAATGAATTCATTTGCGGCATTAATACCAAGTATGTTTGTAATGCTTCTATTTTTTGCATTGAGACTTTTCTTCTATTTCTTTACAAAAGATCAGTATGCACATGACTTTATTTATAAAGTTCTGCAAGGGCCTCTTGAAGGATTAGGAAAGAATTTCTTCTTTGAACCAATTTATCAGTTCTTATCAACATTGTTCTGGTTCTTTGGTATTAACGGTCCTGCTGTTACAAATACAGTATTCTCTCCATTGCACCTGGCTATGACAACAGGAAATCAGGAAGCGTTTGCGGCTCATATGCCATTACCTCATATATTTACAGGTTCATTCTCTGATTTCTTCTGTAACTTCGGTGGTGGAGGAAGTACATTATCTTTAGTATTACTGATGATTTTTAAAGGAAAATCTGAACGTATGAAAAAATTAGGAAAACTATCAATAGTTCCTGGAATTTTTGGAATAAATGAAATGGTTATTTTCGGACTTCCAGTTGTATTAAATCCGATTATTGCGATTCCATTTTTATTAACACCGCTTGTTAATACAATTTTAGGTACACTGGCAACAATATTACACATTATTCCTCGTACTACAGGAACACTATTACCTTGGACAACGCCTTTATTCTTTTCAGGATGGCTTTCTACAGGAAGTATAATTGCAGGGCTTTTCCAAATAGTACAGGTAGCGATAGGATGTATGATTTACTATCCGTTCTTTAAAATATTGGATAACCAGTATTTACAAGATGAGACAAAACCTATAGAACAAAGTAAAGAAGATGATTTAGAAGACGTTTCACTTGATGATATATCTTTCTAGAAAATATAAATTTATGTTGAATAAGGCTGTTTCAAAATTAATTTATAAATTTTAATTTTGGAGCAGTTTTGTTCATTATGGAGATAGTTTCAATATAAAAGTTTATTTGAGAAATAAATGTATAAAAAATCATAGAAGTCACAGGAAAGTTAATAACAAAACTTTTAAGTAAAATTTTTTACAACAAAGGAGATAATATAATGAGAATAGTTTTATTTTTTGACCAGATTCAATCGGGAACAGGCGGAAAAGAAGGAGCTAATGTGGAACTTGCACTGGAAAAAGGTGGAATGGGTTCATATATGATGTTTTCTGAATATATAAAAAATATAGGTGGAACTGTACTTGCGACTACATATTGCAGTGATAGTTATTTTAAGGAAAATCAGGAACTTGTTCTGGAAAAAATGACAGGACTTTTAAATAAAGTAAAGGCTGATATTCTTTTATGCGGACCATGTTTTAATTATTATAACTATGCGGAAATGTCTTCGATTTTAGCAGAGCACGTAAAGAAGGAAACAAGCTGTAAACCAGTAGTTGTATGTTCAGAAGAAAATAAGGAAATAATAGATAAATATAAGAATAATCTGGTAATGATAAAAATGCCTAAAAAAGGTGGAGTAGGATTGCGTGAATCATTACAGAATATGGCAACTGTAATAAAATGTCTATATGAAGGGTCAGATTTATCAGAAGTAAGTGATTATATATATAAATAAAAGAAATGGAGAAGGTATGAGATTAAAGGAATTATGTCAATTAAGAGGAGTTTCAGGAGATGAAAAGGAAGTACATGATTTTCTGTATAAAGAATATGAAAAAAGAAATCTTTCAATAATAAAGGACAGATTGGGGTCTGTTTTTGGTTTAAAAAAAGGAAAAGATTCATCATATAAAATAATGATAAGCTCAAATATTGATGAAAGTGGAGGAATGATTTCAGATATTAGGGAAGATGGCCTAATGGAATTTCTGGCAATAGGGCTTTATGAAAAAAGTCTGTTTGAGCAGAGAATAGTGAAGGTTCTGAATAGAAGACACGAAGAATATACAGGATTTGTAATAAAAAATGAAAAAGAGCTGCTACTTGACGTAGGATATGGAAGTAAAGAAGAAGTTTTAGAGGCAGGAATACAGATTGGAGATATGTTTGTGTTAGATATTCCTACTTTATGCCTTCCAAATGAAGAAATACTTTCTAAAAATCTTTCCAACAGGGCAGGACTTGAGGCAGGACTTACAGTTTTAGATAAGCTGGAAGAAAATAAAGAAATGCTTCCTTTTGATGTAGTTATAGGTGGAATTTCCCATTCGGTAACAGGTCAGCGGGGAGCAATAACAGCAACAACTGCAGTAAAACCTGATATAGCAATCGTCATTGATACAGCATATGTAAAAAATCCTAAAAATAATACAGTATATATTAGAAGTTTTGATAAATCAATGCTTCCTAATCAAATGCTGAAGCAGGAATTTTATGAAGTGGCACAGAAAAAAGGCTATATTCCTGAAGGGCATGTTCAGCTGGAGGCAACAGACGGGTCTTTTATCCATAAATCATTGGAGGGGACTCCGACAGTTGTACTTGTATTGCCATTAAAACATAAGCAGGCTCTGGTAAATTCGTTAAAAATAAAAGATATAAATAACCTCAGTGATGTAATTATAGAGTTTATGAAAAATCTGACTGCTGAAAAAATAGAAAAATTCGGATTTAAAGGGTGAGAAAAATGGATTTTGATATTAAATGGGAAGTTCTGAAGGAGCTGACAGAAACTTATGCAATTTCAGGCTTTGAAGAGGATATTGCAAACATGTTGCAAAAGAATATAAAACTTCCATTTTCTCAGGATGGCCTTGGATCCTGCCTTTTTACAAAAGAAGGAAATGGACTTTCCATAATGATAGCCACTCATATGGACGAAGTAGGATTTGTTGTAAAGGAAATAGATGAACAAGGGTATCTGTATTTTCAGAATGTAGGAAATATGTGGTCTCATGTTCTGTTAAATCAGAAGGTGGCAGTTATAAATGAGGAAAAAAAGATTTATTATGGTGTTATTGGTGGACCGGCAGTCCATTCAATAAAGGAAAAGGAAAGAGAAAAAGTACTTCCAATTGATAAGCTGTATATTGATATGGGAGTCAGCAGTAAAAAAAGGATTGAAGAACTGGGAATAAAAGTAGGGGACATGATATGTCCATATGGAGAAATGATAGAACTTAATGAGGAAGGATATCTCGCAGGGAAAGCCTTTGACAATCGTGTAAGCGTTGCAACGGGAATATGGCTTATGAATATGCTGAAAAATGAAAATACAGGGAACAAAGTCACGCTGGCAGCAACGGTACAGGAGGAAGTTGGGCTAAGAGGTGCAAGAACAACAGCACATAAAGTATTTCCTGACTTGGCAATAGCTGTAGATACTACTCTAGCAGGAGATACTCCACTAAATCAGAACAATATAAAGCTTGGAAAAGGAGTAGCTATTAATGTTATTGATTCAATGACAATAATGAACAGGGGACTTCTCATTTATATGGAAAATCTGTGCAGAAAAAACAATATTTCTTATCAGCTGAGCTGTTTTACAGATGGAGGAACTGATGCAGGAAATATTCATAAGTCGGGAACTGGAATACCTGCAACAACTTTGTCCATACCAATGAGATATATGCATACTCATCTTGGGGTTGTGCATAAGGATGACATTATTTCAGTATTAAAACTGCTGAAACTGATAATAGAAGATTTGACTCCTGAAAAGTATGAAAAAATACTGCAGGAAAACTATTATTACAGCGAATAGAACAATAAAATTTGAGGAGGTAAGAAAATGTGGGGAATAATTGCAACATGGTGTATGGCACATGATGGCGTTAAAGAAGCAGCAGAAATACTGAAAAAAAATGGAAATGCAGGAAAAGCTATAGAAACAGCAATAAAAAATGTTGAAGATTTTCCTTTTTATAAATCTGTAGGATATGGTGGGCTTCCAAATGAAGAAATGGAAGTGGAACTGGATGCTGCATATATGGATGGAAGTAACTTTGATTTTGGTGCAGTTTGTGCTATCAAAGACTTTGCCAATCCCATATCCATTGCAAAGGATTTGAGTCATTTAAATGAAAATAGCATGTTAGTAAGTGAAGGAGCAGAGAAATATGCTCATAAAAGAGGATTTGAAAGAAAAAATATGCTGACAGATAGAGCAAAAATTCATTATAAAAATAGATTAAAGGATATGGCACATATAGAAGAAATAGCGATAAAACCTTATTCAGGACATGATACGGTAGGTATGGTCTGTCTTGACACTGAGGAAAATATAGTTGCAGGAACTTCTACAAGTGGACTTTTCATGAAAAAGAAAGGTAGAGTGGGAGATTCTCCTGTAATCGGATCAGGACTTTATGCTGACAGTGAAATTGGTGGAGCAAGCGCAACAGGTCTTGGAGAAGATATAATGAAGGGAATAATATCATATGAAATAGTGAAACTTATGGAAAGTGGATTATCTCCTCAGGAAGCATGTGAAAAAGCTGTTTTCAGCTTTGAAAAAAAATTAATAAGAAAAAGGGGAAGAGCAGGGGATATTTCTGTAATTGCTATGAATAATAAAGGAGAATGGGGAGTAGCTACAAATATTGAGAATTTTTCTTTTGTTGCCGGAAATGAAACAAATCCTGTAAAAGTGTACAGGACAAAAAGAAAAGGTGATAAAATGGTACACGAAGAAGCAACAAAAGAATGGCTACAGGAATACATAGAGGAAAGAACGAAACCTCTTGTAGAAAAGTAAGGAAGGTAAAAAAATGGATGATACTTTAAAAAATAAAGGAAGTATTTGTGAAAAAGAAAGTAACATGAAGGAAAGCAATTCTGAAAATTTCTGTGCTGATAAAATAATTATGGAAATAAAGGAAGAAGTAAAAAAAATCCAGCCTGAATTAATAGAAACAATACGTGAATTAGTTTCAATTTACAGTATTCAGACAGATTCAGAAGAAAATGCTCCATTTGGGAAAGGGCCTGCAGAGGCACTGGCTAAAGCCTTGGAAATATCAGAAAGATTTGGATTCAATACAGTGAATATAGACAATAAAATAGGTTATGCAGAATATATGCCAGAAGGAATTAAGGACTGCGATGAATACATAGGAATTTTCGGTCATGTGGATGTTGTTCCTCTTGGTGAAGGCTGGAAACATTCTCCCTTAGGTGGAGAAATAGAAAATAACCGTATATATGGAAGAGGAGTTCTAGATAATAAAGGACCTATTCTTTCAAATTTATTTGCCCTTCATATTCTGAAAAAATTAGGAATAAAATTTGATGTTCCTGTAAGAGTAGTTTTTGGAACAAATGAAGAAACAGGCTTTGGATGTGTAAAACATTATCTTACAAAGGAAAAACCTCCTATTTTTGGTTGGACTCCTGACTGTAAATGGCCAGTTGTATATGGAGAAAGAGGAAGGCTTAAGGTAAGAATATATTCTGAAATGAAGGATTTAGATAAATTGTATGATTTTGTAAATAACTATATTTTATCGGCTCCTAACAATGGAGTGAAATTAAAGATAGATTTTAGAGATGATGACTTTGGAGAAATGATATTAAGAGGTTATAGATTTGGAATTTCTGAAAATAGACATTTTTTTGAATTTGTAATGAGTTATCCAGCAGTGTGTAAAAAAGAACAGCTTATGGATTTAATTAGAAACAGTCTGACAGAAGGAACAGAGCTGGAGGAAGTTGCCAACTGGAATCCTGTATTGTATGATAAAAATTCTGAATATGTGCAGACTTTACAGAAGGTATATAATTATGTAACAGGCTTTGATGCGAAACCTGTTACAACTACAGGAGGCACTTATGCAAAAATAATTCCTAATATTATTGCGTATGGTCCAAGTTTTCCTGGTCAGAAGGATATAGCACATTTACCTGACGAATGGTTTGATTTATCAGATTTAGAGAAAATAACAGAAATTTACGCACTTTCATTATATGAAATAAGTAAGTTGAAAAATAGAAAATAATAAAGTAAAAAAACTGCCTTTTATTCTTAAAAATAAGAGTATCAGACAGTTTTTATTATTTTCAATTCTCAATTAACCCAATAAATTTCAGATTGTATCTTAATGCTTTACCAAATTTTTTTGGATTATCTGTATTATTAAGATTTTGTTTAATGTATCGCATAATTTTTAGTTTCATAGAATCATCTAGTTTATTTAATTGTTTTTCAGCTTTTTGTCTGATGATAACTTTATATTTCATTTTCCAATCCCATTTTTTTTACTAAATCTTCAAATGAAATTGCTTTTCCTTGTTTAACTTATATTCTTCATAAGCTTCAACAGCCAATTTGTAGTCCTCTTCATCTTCGATTTTTTCAAGAATTAAATCTAATATTACTTGGTTTAAATTGATATTGTTTTCCTTTACATAGTTGTTTATTCTATCTTCTATGTCAGGATGAGCATTTATAGAAACGGTTATCATAAAATTCACACCCTTTCTTATTATTTTTGTTAATAAAATTTTAACATAAAAAATAATAAAAAGCAATGAAAATATTTGTACTGCATCTAAAATCTTGAATATAAACAAGGTAAAGATGCAGTTTCTTATTATAATTATTTATTATCTTATTTTATTTCATCAGTAAATGGAAGTTTCTTATAATCTCTAGCTTCAAATCCAAAATAATTTTTTACAAATTTATCTTCATATCCAATATTTTCAAATTGAAAATCAGGAGTTTTTGAAGTTCCCCAGCCTCTTAAATCTATTTGACGATTTTCATCAAATTCTAATTTTGTACCTTGATTTATGTATGTTTTATGTGAAGACTTTAGCTTTTTATTAAAAAATTTAGTTGGATCTACATTATCACTTCTTCCCCAGATATAACCTAATGCAACATCCTTATATTCAACACCATTAATATTACAGCTGTTGTAAAATCTGAAATATTCTCCTGCACCACTTCCAAAATCACCCCCTATATCTGTAAATCCAGTACAGTAACTCCCTTTTTTTACAGTAATTGTTTTACCAAATGCAAAACTTCCAATTAATAACCCTGCTAGTAGCCATTTTTTCATTATTTTTCACTTCCTTTTCATTTATTTATAGATTTAATAAATTTATCTGTTTATATATTTTTTACCAGAATTTTCCCTCTTTTCTTTTTCTTTTTCTTTCTCTTCTTTCAATTATTTTTTCTGCTTCTTCTTTTAATTCTTCTTTCGTTTTAAAATCACCTGTTTCATATTTGCGAAGAAGAATGTCATCCTGTTCAGAATAAAGGTAATCTCTTGTATTTTGTACTGTATCAGCAACTTTGCTCACACCAAATAAGAGTTTATAAATTATATAGAAAAATAAGAGACCTAGACCCCATGATACGAGAAATCCATACCATATCAGTTTTAAAATTAGAAATATATATTTTTTAGGTGTCATAGATTCTTCTAAACCTATATTTTGTGGTGAAGTTAGAAAAGCGTTGCTTGACATAATAAAAAAAGTAAGATGAATTGCTATTGCTATAACAAGTCCTATTATACATTGAAGAGCCTCAGAAGGCGGATTAAATCCCAAAAAACCTCCAATAACAGAGACGATAGAAGTAACAAAAAAAACTACTATAATTCCAACCATAAGACCACAGGAAAGTCCAATAAGTCCATATCCGACAATATTTATAATCCAAACTTTTCCTTTTGTTACACCTTCAATAGGTTTAGATTTTTTTATGACAAAAAATACGATAAGTATATATATTGCTATAATTCCTAATGTAATTAGTTTCATTATGAGGGAAGCATTCATAAATATTCTAAACACTTCAACCACATATTTTTTAGTTATAAATAGCATAATTTTTTCCTTTCCATCAAAATTTTATAAAAAAACTTTAGTATTCATTTGTTGATTTAAAAACTTTGAATTTCTGCAAGTCACAGTCTCCTGCTATTTTTTCAAAAAAAATTGTAGTATTTGACTCGTATATTTTAAATTCTATTATTGGATAAACATATAAGTCGTAGTTTGTCTGATTGCTACAAAACCATAAAGTTCCTTTTTCAGGATCAGTAAAAAATATTCCAACTTGGTCTTTTTTATTCCAGTTGAAACTATTTTCTTTTGCTACAGGTAATTTATCAGTTCTTCTTTTTAATTCTCTCATTATCATATTATTTTCAAGACCTAAACCTTTAAAAACATAGAAGATAATTGCAGTATAGACGAAAAGCATAGCAATTAACTGGTTCATTTCTTTGCCTAAAAAAATATTTAGAAATAATGCTCTTATAATGAAAATTGCTATAAAAATATATTTCACTAAATAACAGAGCTTTATGTAGTTGTACTCTTTAGATTTCATAATAATAGTCTCCTTAATTCAAATTAGTGATTTAATAATGTAAAAATAGAGTATCAAAAATTAAAATTTTTATAAAATACACAATAATATAGAATATTTTATACATAAAAATTTTTTGATTATAATTTACTTAATGACTTATTACTTTTTCAAGTAAAGCTTCATTAGCTTTAATAGTTTTTGACGTTTTTATATAATTAAAAATTGAAATTATTGTGAAAATTGGTCCAAATGCAAAGGCAATTAACCATTTTAGTAATATAATTTTTCCTAAACCTTCATATGAAAGAGGTACATATGGATTAGGAGAATTTTTCATTGCAAAAAGTCCTATTGGAAAATTTCCTAAACCTATTCCGAGTATCATTCCCTCCCCAGGATTATCTTTTAACAGTCCAAAGAAAAAAAATGCGGCCAATACTCCTCCTATTATATATCGTATTTTAAGTTTTAAAAGATATTTTTTTTGATATTCAATGACACTACTAAAACACTCAGGACAGTATATTTCTCCTTCAATATTGACTGAACAATCTGAACAAATTGCCTTACTACAATTTTTACAAATAGCATGAGCATCTTTGTCATTATGATAAAAACATTTCATATTATCTCCCTCCTTGTAATATTTTTTAAATATTATCATGTATTTTATAAAAAATTTAATTTTTAATTTTTTTAGATAAGTAATATTCCAAATTAGAATCTAAATACTCTTTTGCAGCATTTATACGTTGCATATCAGCTGTGGTATCTTTTCCAGGATTTTTATCTGGATGAAATTCTTTTGCTTTTGTTCTGTGAGCTTTCTTTATTGTTTGGAGAGAAAGTTCACTATCAGAGTCCAATTCAAGTATCTTTAAATTCTGTTCAAATTTTTCAATTATGTCTTCAGTAGAATAATGAGTTCCATACCCTCTCTGATATTCTTGTTCCTGTCTTGAATACTCATATTTTTCATATTCCTTTTGGTACCAGTCATAATACCATTTTTCATATTCTTCAAACATTTTTTCATTTTCTTCGTGTTCTTTAAAATATTTTCCAAATATATCTGCTATTTTAAAATTTAATGTTTCTAAGGTAAATGATATGGCTAGCAGGATGATATCGGTAAAAAGGATATTCCAGAAGAAATACCAGCTCTTCATAAGAAAACCAAAAAGAATCGCTAAAACAAGTGGAATTAAAAGAAGAATTCCTAAAATTCCACCAACAAATGATACAAAAATTAGAATCGAAATTATTGTAAACTGAATAATTCTAACTGTCTGTTTATTCATATTTTTCCTTTCAAAAAATCTTAAATTTTTATCTTGATGAAGATAATTACATTTATTTTAAAAATGAAAATTTCTTTTTTACTGTAATACAATATATTTATTTCATTATGGGAAAAGATACTTTCTGTAATATTTTTATATTACTTTTTATATTTTTCATACATAATTCATAGATTTATAGGGGTATTCAAATTTTTACATTATTAAATATTTTTAGTTAGCATTATGGAATATCCAATCCAACCATGCTTTCGTATTTTTTTCTGTAGTTGAATCAAGTTTTTTAGCATTTTTAGATTTTAATAAGGTATTTAATTCATTTTCTGAAAGAATTTGATACTTTTCTCTTTCATATTTTTTTCCTTTTTTAATTTCTGTACCAGTGTGCATTCCAGCAAACATGACATTAATACTGTATGAAGTTGTTGTAGGTATATTTTCATTTCTTTGGGTTTTTACAACATACCTTTTTGTTGTTCTATAAGATAAAATAGGATAACCTTCCTTGTCATAAGATATTACTTCTTCAAAAGGAATATAGGCAATTTTATAATTTTTTCCAACTGGAAGAACACTGATAAAATAATGATGTTTTTCCCATTTAGTTAATTCTCCATCAAAATCAGCAGGATTTTCTCCATAAAACCAATCCTTCTGATTTGAGATGTAAAATTGAGCTTTTGCTGATAAAAAACTATCGGCTTCCTGCTCTGTTATTTCTGCAAAAGTAAAACTTCCTAAAATAAGTACTAACATTAAAATAATTTTTTTCATATTTCTAACCATCCTTTTACATTTTTCAATTAATAAGCAATTTTTAAGAAAACTGGGATTACCCTAGTCTTCATAATTACAAAACAATAAGATATTTCAAATTTTGTTAGACTGTTGTAAATTACTTAAATTTTTCCCCATTAATATAAATTTCAGCTTCAGGATTTGTTGAATCAAACCATGGTTCATTTTCATTCGCTGCTTTTCCATTTTTCATGGCCAGTGTTGTCACGGTCAGCTGATTATCCCAGATAAGCATGGCTAAATCATGATCTAGATATATCCATCTGCTAATTTCCTTTTCCTTTCCTGATTTATCTCTTGAGAAACATCCTAAAACACTATCAGAATGCCCGTATATAACTGCATATACTGGGAACTTAACATATCCATAAAATGATAGACGTCCTATTGAATATAAAAAATCTCCTGGTTTTAGCCTGCATTCTACATAATTCACTTTAGTTGCTGTTCCCTGTAAATTTCTATGTATGTATATGGCTTCCCTTTCTTCTTTATATATATCGTCTTCAAGCTTTTGATCATTTTTGTTGAAAGGATTTACAATGTATCCGTAATTTCCATCTAATAGAAAATATCCCCTAGTTCCCCCAGTTTTTCCAGAAGTATTTGATTTAGATGTAGAGCTACCTGGACCTAATACAGCATTTTTCATTTTTTTCCAAAAGTCTGCTTTCGCTGGAATTGCAAATGTTAGACATAGCATTGTTACTAAAAATAGTTTTTTCATACCTAATCTCCTTTTGTTTAAAATTTAATTTTTTATATTATTCTTTGTAATCCTTTTTTTTTTTTTTTTTTTGATTATAATAATCTTTGAATAAACAAAGGTTTAATGATTTTGAGATTAGATTCCCAATACAATTAATTATTAGTTTAAAACTACATTGCAAATCAAACATTTGTTTTGTCTAAGAATATAAAAATTAGAGTATAAAAAATTGACTATTCTACTGTTAAGTTATATAATTATATTACTGAAGTAAAATATGAAAAATCAGATTTATTTATAAAAATTATTTAGGAAAATATCAATATTAATAATATATGTAATTGTTTAAATTAGAATAAATCAAAAATTTTATGGAGGAAAAAATGAGTGTAAGCTTTTATGTGCAAAACAAGAAAAAATTTTTAGGTTATGAGCCTGTTTTAAATGTTGAAACTGCATTGAGTTTACTGGATAAGGAGCTTTACAGCTATAATACCGGAAATATTGATATCAATGATTTATTGTTATCTCCAGTTTCTAATTATCAGTGCCTTTTAATAGGAGATGGTAAAGATAGTTCAAGAGGATTTGAATTATTTTATGATAATAAAGATAAGTATTATAGTGTGCGGGTTTTTACACCGTCATCCAGGGAAGATTGGATTCTGGCATTGGAATATATAAAAGCATTAGCTAAAAAATTCGATTCAAAAATTATAAGTGAAACAGGAGAAGAATATACAGCTGAAAATATTGATAAATTTGATTATGAAAGAGATATACTTTATGGAATAGAAGTAATTTCATCAAGAGTTAAAGGTGATGAGCCAACTCTTTATAGTATTTTTGGAATAAATAGAGTTGTGTCCTTTAATCAGGAAATGATTGATAAAATAGAAAATTCAGATAGCCCTATTGATACTTTTTCTAATATGGTAAAGGAAATACAGTATTTAGATGCCTATTCGGCAAATCAGCGATTTTTCAAAAACAAGGAAGATGGAAGAATAAGAGGAGCTTATACTCTTACACAAAATACCAGAACAATACTTCCTTATAAACCTAGTGTTGAATTTGAAAATTCAGATATAGTTAAAAATGAAGATATTGCCTTCTGGGATATTGGATTAGTAACTATTGACGGAGATGAAAACGATAAAAACAGTTATAATGTTGCAGCATATGTGGATTATGATGATTTTATTAAAAATTTACCGGAAAACAAATATAGATTTATAGATGCTTCATATATTATGGTTGAACCGTTAAACAGGGAAGAACTTTTAGGTCTGGTAAAATAATTGAAAAAGAATGAAAAAAAAGACTCTTTCAAAAATAAATACAATAGAAAAAACTATATTTTCATCATTTCCTGTTTTAAATGATTTGAAAATATAGTTTTTATATCTAATTTTATAGTTTTTGAGAAAGTCTCTTTTTTTTATATCAGAATATTGAATAATTCTGATTATAGAAGATAAAATTTACAGAGATTTTTAGTTTTAAATTACCTTTTTGATATTATTTTTTCTAATTCAGTCTATTTAATTTTTACAATTTCTCCTGAATTACTATTTATATCGTATTCAAACTTCTTCCCGTTTACGTAAAATTCAATTTCATATACAGCTACACCATTTTCCACCCCAAGCTGAATTTTAGTAATTTTAGCATCACGTTCTGCCACTCTTGCATGAGATAACGCAATCTGTTTAGCTTTTTCAGAAGAGATATTTTTTCCTGCAGAAAATCTAACTTTTTCAGCAGTATTATTCTGATTAAGAATAAAATCATTATAATTAATGTTAGCAGAATATACTGTTATTTCAAGCAAAAGAGAAATAAGTACTATTGATTTTAAAAATATTTTTTTCAATTTTATTCTCCCTTCCTATTTCAATTTTACTTATTAGAGCTCCATTTTATAGCTCTTCCTGTGTAAGCATCAATTTCAAAATCATACATTACTCCGGCATGAATCAGTTTACCCTTAAATGAATCTCCTTCTCCACGGAATTCTTTAATTTCTGATACGTTTGAACCAGGAACTCTGGCTGTAACAATTTGTTTAACCCTATCCTGTGAAAGTTTTGTTCTATCATTTTTTGCACTTTTAATTTCTGAATGTCCAGTCTGATTTTCAATAACAAGATTTGGAGTTTTTACTGCAACATCAGGTTTACCTGTAGCAAATCCAATACTTCCTATAATCAGAAGACTAGACAAAGTCCATTTTAAATAATTCTTTTTCATATTGATAACCTCCTTATTTGTCTTATTATAGCATATTTATTTCTGTAATTCTATAATAGCAAATTTACATTAAAGAAAAATGAGAAAAAAGACTTTTCAAAATAATTTTTAATAAAAAATTTATAGTGAAACGATTTTGAGCGGAATTTTTATTGTGAAAATTGTTCCTTCTCCAAGCTTACTGGCAACTGAAATAGTCCCATTATGAGCTTCCACAATCCATTTTACCATTGAAAGTCCAAGTCCTGTTCCCTCACTGTTACGTGAAGGATCAACCTGATAAAATCTTGTCCATATTTTATCAATGTGTTCATCACTTATTCCAATTCCGTCATCAGCAATTTTGATTACAATTGTTTTCTCCTGCATATCTAAATCAACATAAATATTTCCGTTAGATTTTCCATATGTAACAGCATTTGAGAGAAGATTTATAAACACTCTCATTATCATTGTTTCATCAATATCAGCATAAATGTCAGGGGTAATTTTAGAAAAGATATTTATATTTTTTCTTTTGGCATCTTCCCTTCTGGAATCAACTACTATTTCTGCCAGTTCACTAATATTGACATTAGCCAGATTTAATTTCTGATGTCCCCTGTCCATTCTTGAAAGGGTTAGCAGTTGAGAAACAAGCTGTGACATTTTTTGAGCTTCATTAAAGATTATATTAAAGATATTTTTACCTTCTTCAACAGAAACTACATTTTCCTTTCCATATTCTGATTGGGACATTATGACAGAAATCGGTGTCCGTAATTCATGAGACACATCTGAATTAAACTGTACTTCTCTTTCAAAAGAATCTTGCAGTCTGTCAAACATTGTGTCAAATGTATTTGCAAGCGTATAAATTTCATCATTTCCTTCTCCCAGGTTTATCCTTTGTGATAAGTCGTTTCCTTCGTTTATTTTTTCAGCGGCAGACCTAATTTTTTTTATAGGTATGAAAGCATTTCGGGTTATAATATATCCAATTATTCCGGCAAAAATAAGGAAAAATGGAAATATAATAAGAGAAATTGAAATTACAGTTTCTATGGCCTGACTTGCTCCAACTGCAGACATTACACCACGAATCCAGATTTCTCCATATCCTTCATAATTTTTTTTACTTTCGTATACATACCATTTTTCATGCTGATGTTTAACAGTTTTAATAATTTTCTTGTCTGAAAAAGTATCATCATATTCAAAATTTAGAGGATTATTACCGTATACAAATCCTAAATTTTTATTGTATACTGAAATCTGTATTGTATTTATCTTGGTTTCCATATCATTGTCAACGATAATTTCCCCATTTTTGACATATATTTCCTTAAAGCTGCTTTCCACTGTAGTTTTAAGATATCCATATTCATAAGAATGGATAATCTTTTCACTCATATAAAAAATAATTAGAAGAAAGAGGATTACAAGACCTGTCATTAATCCCATATACCATAGCATTATTTTCAGTTTTATAGAAATTTTATTCATTGTCCACCTTCAGAATATATCCAATTCCCCTTATGGTGTGAATCAGTTTTGGTGAAAAATTATCATCAATTTTTTTTCTTAAATATCTTATATACACATCAACAACATTTGTACCACCTTCATAGTTGTAATCCCATATGTGCTGTTCAATTTTTTCCCTTGGAAGAACTTTTTCCTTGTTTCTGATCATATATTCCAGAATAGTAAATTCCCTTGTTGAGAGTTTTATTGGAGTTTTATCCCTGTATACTTCGTGGGAATCACAGTTAACAGTAAGATTAGCAATAGTGAAGACATTGCTTGCATTATTTGTGTTTCTTCTAAGAAGTACACGGATCCTTGCCAGGAGTTCATCAAAGGCAAAAGGCTTTATAAGATAGTCGTCAGCTCCAAAATCAAGGCCCTGAACTCTGTCTTCTATTTCATCACGTGCTGTAAGGAGAAGAACAGGAGTTTTAATATTACGGCTTCTTATTTTTTTAAGAACTTCAAAACCATTTAATTTAGGCAGCATAATATCCAGCAATATTACATCATATTCAACAGAAAAAATATAATCAAGCGCTTCTTCCCCATCAAAACATGAATCAACGCCATAGTGTTCCAATTTTAATTTTTTTACGATAATATCATTTAAATTTACCTCATCTTCAACTACAAGTATCCTCATTTGAATTGATCTCCTTTCCCTTTATATTATAAAGTTAATGTGTGTTTTTCTTTTATTATACAGTAAGGACAGAATAAAAGCAAGGAGGGTGATGTCTGAGGTTTAGAAATGGCTATAATAAAAAATTGCTTAAATGAAATATTAAATTATAACTGTTATATATAAAAAAAATATATAGTATTAAAAATATGAAGTTGAAAAAAGAAAAAATAAAGGTTATACTAATAAAAGTGAAAAAATCTAAATATATTCATAAAAAAATTATGAAAGTTGGATACGGGATTAAATGAACAATTAGAAAGTAGAGAGGTGAAAGAAATGAATCGTGTAGTTTTAGAAAAAAATGGATTAAGAAAGGAAGTAAAAGTAGGTTTTTCGTGGACAGTATTCTTTTTTGGTTTTTTTGTTCCTTTATTTAGAGGAGATTTAAAATGGTCGGCAATAATGTTCTTCGGAGCAATTCTTTTAGCGGCTGTCACAGCAGGTATTGGAGGACTAGTTCTTGGGATAGTAATGAGTTTTGTATATAATAAAATATTTATAAAAGAGCTTATTGAAAAAGGATGGACACCTGTAGGAGAAGAAAACAGACTGTTGTTAGAAGAAAAAAATATAATCGGAAAATAATAATAAAAATATGTAGAAATAAATAAATTGAAACATAATGGTTTTCTGGGGGCACTGGATAATTATTATGTTTTATTTAATTAAGAAAAATTTCAAATTAAAATAATGGAATAGTTGTTTTCACTATTACAGTAAATTAATTTGATACAGTAGTGTGGAAATGTGATTAATTATTTTGGAGCGGGATTAGAAAATGCTGAAAAAGAATGAAAAAGTTGTGTTACTGATAGAAAAACTTAAATCTATAAATGAAAATATTTTTTTTGATTTATTAATTGATAATTTTAATAATGAACTGTTAGAAAAGAAATTTAGAAAGCCGTTTAATGAAAATTCGATTTTTTTTGAAAGGGAAATTGATATTGTTGGAAAAATTAACGAATCAAATAAGGATTTTCTGAAAAAATTGATTGAAATGAATAATTCATATGTTGAAAAGAAATGTATGAATTTTACGAAAGAAGATTATTTGAAAGAATTCCAGAGGGATAAAATATTAAGGGTGAATGGAAGAGGTTTAAATCCCGAACAGATGATAATGTATGTTTTAAGTACAGATAATATGACTGAACTTTTGGAGTTTTTCAAGGAAGAATATTCTAAATATATAGAAAAACTAGAAGACAACAGGCAGAAAATAATGGAAAAAGAATCGTTTTTGGAAAAAGCTCTGAAAGAACTGGAAAATGACAATTTTGAGAAGGAATTTCAGGAATATATAGATACGAAGCATAAGAATGTAAAAAAGAGAAATTTGGAAAAATTATCACAAAAATATAATTTGGAATTTCAAAAGGAAGATAAAAACTTCATTGTCTCGGCAGATTTTTTAAGTTTTTTTGATGAAAAGATGAAAGAATATTTTTCAATGAGGGAAACTTTTAGGAGAGGGTTTGAATTTTTTAATATAAATTCGTATAAAGTCAGTGAAAAAGAAAGGGACTTAGAGGAAATAATCACTGAAATAGAAGGAACGGAGCAGGAAAATAAATTTCTGAATTTGAAAAATGATAGGCTTGAAGAAGAAAACAGGAAATTGAAGGAAGATTTGAAAAAACATAGAAATAAAGAAGCTGAAAAGACAATTGAAAAACAGAAAAAAGAAATTGAAAAATTGAATTTACAGATAAAATATCTTGAACAGGAAATTGAAAATATGGAACAGGATGAAAATCTAGAAGTAGTTGAAAATATAAATATAAAAGAGCTTTCAGAAGAGAAAAAGATAGATTTGATAAATCAGAATGTAAAGGTGATTGGCGGGAGATGGAGTCAGAAAGTTATTGAAAAAGCTGAAAAATATGCAGAAGAAAAGGGATTTAGAATTGAGTTTATCCATGCCACAGCAGTTTTCAGAAATTCAGATAAATTAAAAAATTCAGATATTATAATTTTTGATACATCCTATAATTCACATTCGGCGTATTACAAGCTGAAAAGTCATGGATTGAAAATATATAGAATTTCAACTTCAAATTTGGATAAAATTAAAAAGTTTTCTGAATAGTTAATAAATTTTTGATGTTTCTAACTAAAAAAGAGAGGTGTAAAATGAGTAGTAGAGTTTTGTTTTTATTGATTGCTGGAGTTTCTTTTGTTTTTGCTTCTATATTTCTAATAATTGGAATTATATATGAAAAAATATATCAAAATAATATGAAAGATTGCGACAAGGAAGTAGAAGGAGAAGTTTTAGAAGTTACGAAACTTAATTTTGGTAGTAGATTAACAGATACTTATGTCATATATCAATACATAGTAAATAATCATAAATATATAGTTAAACCTTATGTTTTATTAAAAAATGCAGATATAAATCTAAAATATACTGATTCTGAAAATGTTACTTGTATTACTTATATGGGTCGTCATGGTATGAGTGGCCAAACAAAATATCGTACAGGTGAAGATATTATAGTAAAATATAATTCTAATAATCCTAAGAGACACGAAATTCTTAATGATAAAGATAAAATATTTGCATCTAAAGTTTTCAAAATAGTGGGAAAAATACTTATGATTCTCCCACTAATTTTCCTTATCGTATCATTTTTTGCAAAGGGACAGGTTGGTAGCTAAAAATAAATTATAAGAATTAAGTATAATAGATGCAGGGGAGCTATATGAAAAAGAAAATAAAAGTCCTGATAAGTGCTTGCTTGTTGGGAGACAATGTGAAATATTCTGGTGGAAATAATCTTACACCAGAACTTGTTACATTGTTGGAAAAATATAATGTGGACATTGTAAAAGTTTGTCCTGAATGCTTTGGAGGCTTGCCCATACCGAGAGTACCCTCTGAAATCAGGGAAAATAAAGTTTTTAGTAAGGATAACAGAGATGTCACAGAAGAATTTTTAGTAGGAGCTGAAAAAACTTTAAAAGTAGCTAAGGAAAATGAAATTGATTTTGTTATTTTAAAAGAAAGAAGTCCCTCTTGTGGTAGCACACATATCTATGATGGGACTTTCTCAGGAAATATTATTTTAGGACAGGGAATTACAACAAGAAAATTAAATGAAGAAAATATCATAGTTTTTTCTGAAGAGAATTTAGAAAAAATTGAAAAATATTTAATAGAATTAGCTAAAAATTAGGAGGTTTTATGGAGAATTTATACAATGAGGCTTATTCCCTTTTACCTATAGAAGAGAAGAAAGAGATTTTAGAAAATTTAGCCAAGAAGTACAATATGGAGCTTCTAAGATTTGAAACTTTTTCCAAGTATTCAAAATCAACTTTTACAGCTGTTTTTAAATACAAGGAAAGTGAGTTTGTTTTTATTCCTGGAGATACTGTAACTCTAGGTTATGAAGGACTACCTAAGAACTTATCTGATGAAACTTTAAAAGGTTTAAAATATTGTTTAGACGAAACTGAAGACTTAAATACAGTTTTAGAAGAATACATCAGAGACAACTTCAGTAAACTTAGAAAAGCAACTATAAAACCTATGCTAGTTGAAAGAGATTTGCAGACAGTGGCTTGGAGAAAGTCTAATTTAGAAGAATTAAAAGACTTTGACAGTGACTTATTAAAAGACTATAATGAGTTTAAAAGCTCTGACTACAATAGGCTGACACTGGATGAAACAGCTAGATTTACAAAAGTTGGAAATGACATAGAAATAGAGCTATATGATGATATTAGCTACGAGGAACTTTGTGAAAATTTAAAGGAGGAAGGCTTTTCTTTAGCTAATTTAGATGAGTGGGAATATCTATGTGGTGGAGGTTGTAGAACTTTATTTCCTTGGGGAGATGACTTGGACTACAATATGAATTTATTGTATTTCTCTAAAGAAGACAATGATAAATATGACTTGGAAGAGCCAAATTTCTTTGGACTTTCTATAGCTTATGACCCATATAAAATGGAAATTATTGACAATAAATCTTTCTCTAAAGGTGGAGATGGAGGTTGCAATATTTGTGGAGGATATGGAGATTTTTTAGGTTATTTCCCATGTTCGCCATACTTTAATCAAGTTATTGACTATGAGGAAGAAGATCTCAATGGCGATTTCAATTTTTATCGTAGAATTATAAGAATAGGAGAGTAAAATGAAAA
>CALEXX010000060.1 GCA_937925095.1 uncultured Leptotrichia sp. | reverse complement strand
TTACGCTGTCAAAAGTAACATCTTTCTTAGTAGCGAAAGTGAAGTCTTTTCCAGCTTGTGTAATTTCGATGTTGTCTCCGTTAATGAACTTAACAGTGTCTCCACCTTTAACATTTTCAGCAGTTCCAGCATTAGCAACAACATTCCAAGCAGCAGTATCTTTAATCTTCTGTACTCCAGCAGGATCTAAGTTATCCAGCTTGTTAGTAGCAGCGTTGTTTATCTTATCTTTAGTAGTCTGAGTCAAGTCTAATGTTACATCATCCCCAGTAGCAGTAGAAGTTAAGTATGTACCGTCCCCTTTTACGTTGAACTTAATACCACCAGTTTTATCTAAAGCCTGAGTATTTGTAGTTCCAGTATCTCCACCAAGTGAAACAGTGTTACTTGAAAGAGTGGCTACCTTATTTATCTTAGCTTTAGCATCTGGTGCTAAATCTAATGTAATATCAGTTCCAGCAGCAGTAGAAGTTAAGAAGTTAGTATCTCCACTCTTAACACCGAATTCAATACCACCATTTTTATCAAGACGTTCAGCAGTAGTAGAAGTGCTATCTCCTGATAACTTAATAGTATTGCTCTTTAAGTCGTTCAATGCAGTAGTGTTGTTAGTAACACTAGTCTTAACATCGTGAAGCTGTCCACCATTAACTGCATCCTTACTTCCAGCTCCAACAGTACCGTCAGCAACATTAGTAATTTTCTTGTTACCTGCATCTACACCAGTAGAACTTAATTTAGGTCCATTATTAATAGTTACGCTATCAAAAGTAGCATCTTTTTTAGTAGCTATTGTAATGTCTTTACCAGTATTTGTAACTTCAATGTTGTCACCATTTACAAAGTTAACAGTGTCCCCACCTTCAACTTTTTCAGCAGCTCCACCATTAGTTGATACATTCCAAGCTGCAGCATCCTTAGCAATATTCTGTACAGCAGTCTTAGAAACAGATACTTCATAAGTAGCATTCTTATCTCCTAAATTCTGTCCAGTAGAAGGAGCTACAGTAGCAATATTGTCAGCAGCTGTTGAAGCAACAACTTTTTCAGTTGATGTAGCTGTTGCAGTTGCATTATTTATCGCATTATTTAACTGACCTAAGTTAACTGCATCATTGTTAGCAGTACCGTTGGCAACGTTAGATATTGTCTTGTTACCAGCATCAATACCAGTAGAACTTAATTTAGGTCCGTTGTTGATAGTTACGCTGTCAAAAGTAACATCTTTCTTAGTAGCGAAAGTGAAGTCTTTTCCAGCCTGAGTAATTTCGATGTTGTTTCCATTAAGGAATTTAACAGTGTCCCCACCTTCAACTTTTTGAGCTGTTCCACTATTAGCAACAACATTCCAAGCGGCAGTATCTTTAATCTTCTGTACTCCGGTAGGATCCAGATTATCTAATTTTTTTGTTGCAGCATTATCTATTTTATCCTTAACATCTTGCTTAAGTTCCATTGTAATTGTGTTTCCGGCAGCAGTTGATGTTAAGTATGTTCCGTCCCCTTTTACAGTAAGTGTCTGATTATGAAGACGTACATCTGCTCCTCCAGAAGTAGTATTTCCTGCTATTTTAAGGTTTGTAGACTTTAACTGTGCTACGTTTACTGCATCAGTATCTTCTTTACCTGCAGCAACTCCTGTAATTTGACGAGTTTTATTTGCACCGTCTCCGACAGATACTGCTGCCATATTAGCAGTTTTAGCAGTTCCTGCAAGTCCTGAGTAAACATTTGAACGGCCGTCAGCCATATCAAATCCTGTTACACCTGCAGCTGTAGTTGCTTTAGATTCGCTTCCAAGAGCAACTCCGTTTGCTATAGTTGCACTTGAATCCTTACCGATAGCTACTGCATTAGTTCCTGCTGAACCTACATTTGCTTTTGTACCAAATGCGATAGAACTTTCAGCCTGTGCTTTTGCGTTTGCACCTATTGCTGTAGCTCTTGCCGCTGTCGCCTGAGTATTGTCTCCTCTTCCTTGTTCCAATGTAGCTGTGTTGGCATTTGTAATACCTCCGATTGCGATAGCCTGTTCGTGAGTAGCGTCAGAAGCGGCTCCGACTGCGATACTTCCTCCTAAACCACCATCAGCTGTAGAACCACCTCTTGCTGCAACCCCTAAAGCAACTGATCCTGTTGATATTGTAGAAGATTGTCTACCACTACTTATAGAGTTGTCTCCTTTTGCGTATGCTCCTACACCTGTTGCGATAGATGAAGTTCCTTCAGCATTAGAAAAATAACCTAAAGCAAGACTCAGGTTTTTAGAACGTGCTCCTACACCCATACTCATTCCCTGATAATCAGAGTATGAATTTGCCCCTATTGCAATACCTTGTGTTCCAACATAACTTGGATCAGCATAGATATTGTTTTGTGCAAGGCTGGTACCCATGTATGTACTGTTATCATCATTTTTATAACGCCCGATTGTTGAACCGGAATTACCTGTTGTATTATCAACTTTAGCTTCGTGCCCTATTGCTACTGAACCTTCTGAATTTGTAGTTGCTTTATTACCAATTACAACACTGTTTTTACCAGTTTTTGTCCATTGAGTAGGTGCTCCAGGATTCATAACCTGTTCTGTAGTTTTTGCCCCATTACCTACAACAACGGCATTTTCTGCTGTAACAGTTGTACTAGCGTTTGGTCCTATAGCTATTGAGTTTGTAGCTAAAGCTCCTTTATTATCTGCGTTTCCTGTTTCTGTAGAATTTATTGATACATATTTAAATCTGTCCTGTAAAGTTTGAGCTACTGAATATAACTGCGATCCGTTTACCGCATCAGTAGATGTTGCACTGATATTACCTGCCGCAACATTTTTAATTTGACGGTTAAATGTACCGTTTTTACCTATTGAAACAACGTCTCCAACTTTTGTAGTACTTCCACCAGCAAAGTTGCTGTATGTAACACCATTTATTGTTGCAGAAGTTTCCTGAGTACCTGCAGCATTAACTGTAGTTGCTCCTCCTCCAATAGCTACAGAGTTGTCAAGGTTGGCTACTGCACCTGTTCCTACAGCAGTTGCATTTACTTTATTGGCTGTAGACATAGTACCGATAGCAAGTGATAAATCCCCAGATACTGATTTAACCCCAAGAGCTACAGCTCCAGATCCGGCTTTTGTTGCGTTGTAAGCGTTAATATCTGAAGCTGCTACTCCAGCCAGATCACTCATTGCTGTTAAAAGGCTAGCGGTTTTCGAACCTGAACCTAATGTATACGTTACTGATTTAGTAGCAGCTTTTCGAAGGTCATCTCCCCCTATTGCTATAGATGAGTGACCTTCAGCTATAGTGTCTCCTCCTATTGCTATAGACTGGTCTCCTTTTGCCCAAGCTCCTCCATTGTCACCATTTTTAGAAGCACCTGTTCTTGCGTTTCCGCTTCCTCCTATCGCTATACCTTGGCTAGTCTGGTATAAAGTGTTATTGTCATCTCCAACCATGGCATTTGTTCCTATGATTACGTTAAAACCATTTATTGGACCGGGTGTTCCTTTAGAATTTTTCCCCTGGTTATAAAGTCCGGCATTTTTACCGATGACAATATCAGACTCTCTGGTAGCTGCGGCATTTTCCCCTATTGCAACAGATGAGTTAGTCGCTGTAAAAGCTCCTTTACCTGTTGCGATACTGTTAGTACCGTTTGCAATGGCACCATCACCACAGGCTATTGCATAAGATCCCGGTGCACTTCCTAGAGTTGTAGGATTTCCTGAAGTTACCCCGTTGGCTCTAACTGTACAAACTTCTCCTCCGTACAGTTTTTTATCTTCTGTCGTTATTGTCCCTGCGGCAATTGCAGCAGCTAGAAAACATAATTTATTTTTAAATTTTCCCTTTTGCGTTTTGCTTTCTTCTTTCTTCTTTCTACTCATTGTATCTCCCTTTATTCTCAATTATTTTTTCGTTTTATTGTACATTTTATCAAATAAGTTACAAAAATACAAGCAATTTCTTAAGTTATTCTTTGCACAAAGTTTTTGATGTTTGAATTTTATTCTTATAAATTTAATTTAACCTAGTAAATAAGCCTATTTAGAAAAAATGATATTGATATCACAATTGTTTTTTATTATAGTTGTGAAAGTTTAGAAAAATTAAAAAATTTCGTTATTTTTTATATAAATGGAGTTTTATTTTATTGTTAACAAATTGCAAAAAACCTTTATATACTGAAAAAAATTAATTATTTTTTTGTGTATGCATAATTCTAATATATTTTTATTTAAAATATGATGTTATTAGTTAAATTTGTATTAACAAATGAATGAGTGCAACGATGACTTTGTTGCAAAGCAAGATGCTATAAGGAAAATTTAATTTTGTATATCAAAATATATATACTGACATAAATAACAAATCTTTAAAATTTTCCATACATTTTTATTATATACCTATCAGATAAAAAAATAGATAAAGAGGGTAGAAATCTCAAATAAATATGGTATAATGCTTAAAGCATCAGTTATTTTGGAAGGAAAGACTTAGAATAGATAAAAATCCGTAATAACTGTCGTATAGAAAAATTACTGAAGGAATTGGATGAAGGCAGATGAAAACAAATGAAATAGTAATTGGAACAAGAGGGAGTATTCTGGCCCTCGTACAGGCAGAAAAAGTACAGAAAATGCTGACTGAAAAATATGAAGAATTAAGAAAAAGGGATGATTTTAAAGGAATAAAAGGATTTGACAGGGATTTACCGTTAAATGTAAGTCTTGAAGTTATAACCACAACAGGAGATAAAAATCTGAAAAATTTTTCTGAAATGAAAAAAGCAATACAGAAGGAACTGTTTGTAAAGGAAATAGAAAAGGAAATGATTGAAGGGAAGGTAGATCTGGCGGTACACTCCTTAAAGGATATGCCACTTCGTACTCCTGAAGGACTTTTAAATGCATGTTTTCCTTTGAGGGAAGACAACAGGGATGTGCTTATTTCAAGAAATGGATTAAAGTTAAGTGAATTACCTGAAAATTCCGTAGTTGGAACCGGAAGTGCCAGAAGGGAAAAGGAAATACTGAATTTAAGGAAGGACGTCCAGGTAAAGCCTATCCGTGGAAATATTCATACAAGACTGAAAAAACTTGATGACGGAGAGTATGATGCAATAGTTCTTGCGGCTGCAGGGATGAAAAGGGCAAAACTTGAAGACAGAATAACAGAATATTTTGATATCGATACATTTATGCCGGCACCTGGTCAGGGAATACTGTGTATACAGTGCAGGGAAAATGATGAAAGGATAAGGGCTCTGCTGGAAATAATAAATGACAGCGAAGTTACACTTATGTGTCAGGCTGAAAGGGAATTTTCCAGAATATTCAATGGAGGGTGTCACACACCGATAGGATGTTCTGCCGTTATTGAAGGGGATACATTGAAACTGAAGGGAATGTACAGTAAAGACGGAAAAAGAATATTTAGGCAGGTGGAAGGTAACAAAAATCAGGCGAGGAAACTTGCAGAAAAATTAGCCAGGGAGATAAGAAATGAACAATAAAGGTAAAGTTTATATTGCCGGAGCAGGATGTGGAAACGAAGGACTTATAACAGTGAAGCTTAAAAGTGTAATGGAAAAGGTTGAATGCATAATTTATGACAGGCTTGTAAATGAAAGCATACTGCAATATATGAAACCTGATGCGGAGCTTATTTACATGGGAAAGGAAAATGTAGAAGGCGGAGAACTTCAGAAAAAGATAAATGAAATGATAGTGGAAAAAAGTAGGGAAGGGCTGACTGTATTAAGGCTTAAAGGTGGAGATCCCTTTGTGTTTGGGCGTGGGGGAGAAGAAATAGAAGCCCTTCTAGCAGAAAATATAGATTTTGAAGTAATTCCCGGAATAAGTTCGGCAATTGCTGTTCCTGCCTATGCTGGAATACCTGTAACACACAGAGGGATAAACACTTCCTTTCATGTATTTACAGGACATATGAAAAAAGATGGAATTGAACATGATTACGAAACTATTGCAAAACTGGAGGGAACTCTCGTTTTTCTAATGGGACTTGGAAACCTTGAAAAAATCACGGAAAATCTTATAAAACATGGTAAAATGCCTGAAACTCCGGTGGCAGTCATAAAAAATGGAACAACTGCAAAGCAGGAAACATACACGGGAACATTGGGAACAATAGCAGGAATCGTAAGAAAAAATAATGTCAAAGCACCGGTTATAATAATAATTGGTGAAGTGGTAAATTTAAGGGAAAAAATGAAGTGGTTTGAAAATATGCCATTATTTGGGAAAAATATACTGGTTACGAGAAACAGGGATAAACAGGAGGAAATTACAAATAAAATAATTGAGCTTGGAGGTCAGGCTATAAATATTCCTTTTATAAATATAGAATATCTTGATTTTGAAATGCCGGATCTTTCAAAATACAGCACGCTTTTGTTTAACAGCTTAAATTCAGTAATCGGATTTATGAGAAAAATAAAGGATATGAGGGTACTGGGACACTTAAAAATAGGTGTTGTAGGAAAAAAAACAGATGAAGAAATGAAAAAATACAGAATAATTCCGGATTTTTATCCAAAGGAATATACAGTGGAAAAACTTGCCGCCGAAAGTGTAAACTTTACAGAAGAAGGAGAAAATGTATTGTTTATAGTATCCAATATTTCTCCTGTAAATGAAGAAAAATATACGGAATTATACAAAAGAAACTATGATAAGCTTGTAGTGTATAATACACATAAATTGAAAATTGACAGTGGAAAGGCAGAAAAATATACGAAGGAAAGCGATATACTGATGTTTCTGAGTTCATCAACTTTCGAGTCTTTTGCTGACAGTATTAATTTAAGTGAAAATATTGAAATGAAGGAAATACTAAGTGGGAAAATATTTGCTTCAATAGGTCCTGTCACAACAAAAACAATAGAAAAATATGGACTGAAAGTAGGAATAGAAGCAGAAGAATATACTGAAAAGGGACTTCTTAAGGCAATTTTAGATAAAACTGCTTCGGAAAAATAAAATATATGAAAATTTTCAGTTTATTTTCATTTTAAAATGATATACAATGCATATACAAAATAAAAAAAGGAAGAAGGAATAACAGATGAGAAAAGCATTTTTAGTAACAGCAATACTAGCAATATCAGTTTTAGGAGTGTCAGCAACAACATCAGCTGGATATGTAAATAAGACAGCAGGAAAAACATCAGTTACAGCAGGGAAAATATCAGAAAAAACAGCTGAGGCAACAGCTTTAAATTTTATTAATATTTATTACAGTAATTTACGAAATCAAATAGATGACAGTAAATGGTTTGAAGCACAGCCACTTACCAATAATTTTAAAAAAGCATATAAAAATCAGGAAAGAGCTATAGAAATATCGGAGCAGATTTTATCTGGGAAAAAAGTAAGTAAAGCAGACCAGGAATTTTCCAGAAAATATTCAGTAGACTATACTCCAATATTTGGTGCGGCAATACTTGATCTGGAAACAGATTCTGTTTTTGCAGTAAAATCATATGATAAGAAAACAGGAATTGTTACTTTGAAGGATGAAAAAACAGAAATAGAACTACCTGTAAAAGTAGTGAATGTTAAAGGAAAATGGTTAATAGAAGGAGCAGGGACTGTAAATATTTCCAAATAGAAAAAAATAGAATAAATATAATGGTATGAGAGCTTGAAATTGCTCTCATATTTAGTTACAATATAAATAAAATAGAGGATTAAGGGAAGAAGGGATTTCTTTGCGTTATTCAAAAATTCTGGATGAAACAATAAAAAATATAGTGCCTGCAAGCAGGGAAAGAATGGCAGAAAAGGAAAGGGAGCTGAATTCTCTCCTGAAGACACCGAAAGGGCTTGGGAAACTTGAAGAGCTGGCGATACAGCTTGAAGGAATAAAGAAGGACTACACACCTGAAAAGAAAATAGTTACTGTAATGGCGGCAGACAATGGAGTGGAAAAGGAAAAAGTCAGTAAATCAAAGAGAATAATCACCCAGTATGTGGTGGAAGCCATGCTACAGGGGAAATCCTCCATAAATGCCCTCGGAAATACATTTGGAGCAGATGTTGAGGTCATTGACCTTGGAATAGATGAAACTACTGACGTGGAAGGAAAAATAAATCTGTCAGGAATTATAAACAGAAAACTTATGCAGACAGGAACCCATAATATAGCTGAAGGAGCTGCAATGGATTATGATACAGCTGTAAAGGCTGTTGAAATAGGAATAGAAATAGCCGATATTTTTGCTGAAAAGGGATATAACCTTTTTGCCACAGGAGAAATGGGAATAGGAAATACTACAACAAGCAGTGCGGTACTGAAGGTTCTTACTGATTTGCTGCTGGATGATATTACAGGATATGGAAGCGGAATAGATGACAAAACACTTGAGCATAAGAAAAATGTCATACAGAAAGCAATTGATGTGAATAACGGTAAACAAGAAATAGATACTTCTGATCCGATTGATGTGCTGGCAAAGGTTGGAGGACTTGATATTGCAGGAATGGCAGGGATATACCTTGGATGTGCCAAAAATGGCATTCCAGTTGTAATAGACGGATTTATTTCATCGGTGGCGGCACTATGTGCATACAGGCTGTGTGAGAATGTAAAAGACTATATGATTCCTTCACATATGAGTGAAGAGCCTGGAATGAAATATATTATAAAGGAACTTGGAATAGAGCCATTTCTTGCTATGAATATGAAACTGGGGGAAGGAACAGGAGCTGTAATGATGTTTCCTGTAATAGAAGCTGCATGTAATGTAACCCGTACAGTTAGAAAATATCCTGAAGTGTAGAAAGAAAGGGAAGTAAAAAAATGAATGGGAATTGTAATAATAAAAATGAGGAAACTCTGAAATTATACATTGTAAGGCACGGGGAAACGGAATGGAATGTAATTAAAAGGTTTCAGGGACAGCTGAATACACCATTAACGGAAAAGGGAATGGAGAAATTAAGGGAAACAGGGAAAAAGCTGGAGAATGTTTTATTTGATGAGGTTTATACAAGTGAACTGGGAAGAACTGTAGCATCTGCAGAAATAATTTTAAATGAAAATAGGGGATATAGGAATAAAAAACTGGAACTGAAAAAACTTGCCGAATTAAATGAAGTTTATTTTGGAGTGTGGCAGGGATTGACTTACGAAGAAGTTTTCCTGAAATATCCTGAAGAGGCAAACAATTATTTCTATAATGTGAAGAATTATAAGGCTGAAAACGTGGAGGCTGAAAATCTGAAGGATGCCCTGGAGAGATTTTTAAAAGGGATAAATAAAATACTTGATAGCCATGAATCAGGAAATATACTTGTAGTAACTCATGGGACAGTACTTGAGATGTTCATGAATTATGTGGCAAATAACAGTATATTTGATATTGATGAAAGAACTCTTATGGGTAACGGAGATTATAAGGTTTTCAGTTATAAAGATGGAAAATTTCAGGAGGAAATGGATAAATGATATGGATAGTCGGAGGAACAAAGGATTCAAGGGAAATATTTGAAAAACTTGCGGAAGAAACTGGCATAAGCATACTTGTCAGTACAGCAACGGAATATGGTGGAAAACTTCTGGAAGAATATATTGAAAAAAATAAAAATGCCAAAAGGGAACTGAAGGTAATGTCTGAAAGGTTGAATGAAGGACAAATGAAGGAACTTATTCAGAATGAAAATATAAGTCTTATTGTGGATGCCAGTCATCCTTATGCTGTAAATGTGAGTAATTCTGTAATAAAAGTGACAGATGAAATGAATGTGGGATATATAAGATTTGAGAGAAAAATGCTTGATTATAGTAGTGAAAATGTGAAAAAGTTTGAGTCTGTCGGTGATGTTACTGAATTTGTAAAAGAAATGGAAGGTAAAAATATACTGAGCACCCTCGGTTCAAATAATCTGGAAGAAATAAAGCCAATGGGAGAAAAAAATAATCTGTATGTAAGAATACTTCCTACGGTGGACTCTGTAAAAAAGGCAGAAGATTTAGGATATCTTCCCTCAAAAATAATAGCAATACAGGGGCCTGTGAGCAAAGTGCTTAATAAGGCGATGCTCGAGTCCTATAAAATAGATTATCTTATAACAAAGGAAAGTGGAGCAACAGGGGGAGAAATTGAAAAGATTGAAGCCTGCAGGGAACACGGTACAACAGTTCTTGTAGTGAAAAGACCTTATGTCAATTATGGAAAAGTTTACAATGAAATTAATGAACTGGTAGAAGATGTGAAAAATAAAGTATTGTAACAGAAAATGTAAGTGAATACAGAATAATATAAAATACAGAATGAGGTTACTTATGGACAGATTTTTTAAATTTCTAAATTCAGACAGGTATCAGTATGCTGAAAGTGAAATATACCTGGAAAATAATATGCATAATCAGATTGCTGTTTTTGATGTATTTTTACGTACCAAAAATGAAAATGACTGTGCTGTAGTTTATGGAATATCTAATGTGCTGGAACTCATAGAAATACTGAATGAAACATCTTACAAAGATAGAAAAAAATATTTGTCAGAATTATCTGATAATGAAGATTTTATAGAATATATGGCCAATATGAAGTTTACAGGTTCAATCAGGGGAGTAAGGGAAGGAGAAGTTGTTTTTTCAAACGAACCTATTCTTACAATTACAGCACCTCTGATTCAGGGAAAAATACTGGAAACGCCAATTCTGAATGTACTGAACTATCAGATTCTTACAGCAACGGTGACATCAAAAATTGTACAGGCGGCAGGCGGCAGGGATGTACTGTTTTTTGGGACAAGGAGAGTGCCGGGCTTTGAGGCTGTAATGTCTATGACAAAGGCCTGTTATGTGACAGGATGTGCCTCCCATTCAAATATTATGGGAGAATATTTCTATAATTTAAAAAGCACCGGAACTATGACACATGGATTTATTCAAAGTTTTGGTATGGGTGAAGATTCAGAATACAGGGCATTTGACCAGTTTATAAAAACATACAGCCATAAAAAATATCCTTTAGTAATGCTGGTTGATACATATGATACGATGAAAAGCGGTATAACAGCTGCAATAAGGGCATTTAAGGATAATGGAATAAATGACGGATATGAAGGAATGTATGGAATCAGGATAGATTCAGGAAATCTGGAGGAATTATCAAAAAAATGCAGAAAAATTTTAAATGGAAATGGATTTTTTAAGGCAAAAATAATTCTAACAGGAGGGCTTGACGAAAAAAGAATAAAAGAACTTATAAAAAATGGAGTAGAAGTTGATGTATTTGGGGTAGGAGATGCCATTGCACTCCCTGAAAAGGAAATAAGCACTGTATATAAAATGTCTAAAATTGGCAAAGCTGATGTAATGAAAATTTCTGATGAAGAGCAGAAAACTTCATTGCCTGGAAGCAAGGTACTATACAGAAATTATGAAAATGATGATTTTACGGATGTGGTAATGCTTGAAAAAGAAAAACCGGAAGGGAAAAATGTAAAAAAACTTACAGTTGACTACATAAAAAATGGAGAAAAAATCGAAGAAAACTGTCAATTATTAGACTTGGAGGAAGCTAAAAAATATTATGGGGGCAATCTTACATATCTGAAAAAAATATATAGTGAAAAAGAGAAAAGAAACAGAGTGGAGCTTTCAGAAAATCTAAAGAATCTGAAGGAAAACCTTATAAAAAGAAAAAAAGTTGATATTTAACCGATATATTTTTATAATATAGAAAGAATACATTAGAAGGAAAGTAAAATGATAAAAGGATTTATAATTTTATTACAGTTTATGACAAGGATTCCTGTTCCTGTAAAAGTTGAATATGATGAGGAAAAATTGGGAAAAGCAATAAAGTTTTTTCCTCTGGTGGGATTGATAATAGGGCTTTTTCTGTTTGCAGTAAACTTTCTTGCAGGAAAGGTTATTGAAAACAGGCAGATTACTGCAGTAATTATAATAATGGCAGAAATACTGATAACAGGCCTTATACATATTGACGGTCTGGCAGATACTGCTGACGGAATTTTCAGCTATGCAGACAAGGAAAGAATGCTGGAAATTATGAAGGATTCAAGAATAGGAACAAATGGAACGGTGGCACTTATACTGTATTTTCTGGCAAAGGCTGTGTTTCTTACGGCAGTAAAGCCGGAATACATTCTCCTTTACCCAATAATTTCAAGAATGGCCACATCAATAAATGCAGGGCTGGGAGAATACGCCAGAAAAAAAGGTATGAGTAACGGGATAATTGAGAAAAATGGGAAAATGGATGCAGTTATTTCTATTCTTATAACAGCGGTGCTATCCTTTGTAATATTGGGATTGAAGGGACTGATTGTTTTAGCATTGGCAATACTGTTCATACTTTTTTTTATGGAAAATGTAAAAAGAAAAATAGGCGGAATAACAGGAGATACTATGGGAGCATCTCTTGAACTTACAGCAGTATTAGTTTTATTTGCAGGGATAATATTGAAATAATATAAAGAAATATAAAAATTTAAAAAATTAGGAGAAGGAGAGGATTATGTTTTTTCCATTATTTGTAAATGTTGAAAATAAAGAAGTATTAATTGTTGGAGGAGGGAAAATTGGTGGAAGGAAAGCACAGACTTTAAGGGAATACGGGGCAAATGTTACTGTGTATTCTGAAAAAGTTACTGAAGAAGCAATATTGGCAGATGAAAATATAAAAGTAGTAAATAAAAATGTATCACATGATGAAGCAGAGATAAAGGAACTTGTAAAAAAATATTTTCTTGTGGTGGCGGCTACAGATGATATGGAATTAAACGACAGGATATCGCATGTGTGCATGAGTGAAAATATACTTGTAAACAATGTTTCTTCAAAGACTGAAATGAATGCCATGTTTACGGCAGTTGTGAAAAACGATGAATTTCAGATAGGAATAGGATCTTATGGTAAAAGCTGTAGAAGGTCGAAGGCATTAAAGGGAAAAGTGCAGGAGCTTATAGACGAAATTTCAAAAACAGAAAAAGAGGTTAAAAATGTATAAAAGACATAGAAAATTGAGAAACAGCAGTGCAATAAGAAATTTAGTCAAAAATATTTATCTTGAAAAGGGAGATCTGATATATCCTATTTTTATTGAAGAAGGGGAAAATGTAAAAAGGGAAATTAATTCAATGCCCGGAATTTTTAGATATTCAATTGACAGAATTGATGAAGAGCTGGAAGAACTGAAAAAACTTGGAATAAGCTCCATATTATTATTTGGGGTACCTTTACATAAGGATGAGTGTGCTACGGAAGGGTATAATGAAAATGGGGTTATTCAGAATGCAATAAGATATATAAAAAAGAAATATCCTGAATTTTTAGTCATTGGTGATGTGTGCTGCTGTGAATATACAAGTCATGGCCATTGCGGAATACTTGATGAAAAGGGAAATGTAAAAAATGATGAAACTCTGGAAGTGCTTTCAAAAATAGCATTGTCCTATGCAAAGGCAGGCGTGGATATAGTTGCACCTTCAGATATGATGGACGGAAGAGTGAGAAAAATATCAGAAGTTCTTTCAGAAAATGGATTTAACAATATTCCAATTATGTGTTATTCTGTGAAATATTCATCTTCATTTTATGGGCCTTTCAGGGAAGCGGCAGGTTCAGCACCAAAATTTGGAGACAGAAAATCCTATCAGATGGATTTCAGATATTCAGGAGATGCACTGAGTGAAGTGGAAGCGGATCTCATGCAGGGGGCAGACATGGTAATAATAAAGCCTGCTATGGCTTATCTGGACATACTTTATAAAATCAAGGAAAATTTTGGAGTTCCTGTTATAGCTTATAGCGTTTCGGGGGAATATTCCATGATAAAGGCTGCGGTAATTAATGGCTGGATAGATGAAAAAAGTATAGTCATGGAACAGATGTACGCTTTTAAAAGGGCAGGAGCAAATGCAATAATAACATATTTTGCAAAAGATGTGGCACGATATATTGATGAGGGATAATTGTTAAAAACCAATAAAGGTATAAAAACTATATTTATTTCATTTATTATAATTTTACTTATATAAAACAGTTATTCATTAAGAAAAAATCAAAAACTCGCCAAAGGCTCAGACATTGATTTTTTCTAAATTCATTTCCTGTTTTATATTGTAAAATTCTAAATAATTCGTAAATATAGCTTTTTACTTATATTGATTTTTATAAAATAAATAGTACTTGTATATGCTTCAAAAATAAAATATAATAGAACTAAAATAATATCTGAAAGGAGGCTGCATGGTAATTTGTGCAGGAGAAAATATGGGAAAAGCGATTCTTGTAACGAGTTTTGGGACTTCACATAAGGATACGAGGGAAAAATGTCTTGATGTGATAGAAAATAAAGTAAAGGAAAAATATGGACAGGAAAAGGTTGAAAGGGCCTACACTTCAGGGATTATAAGAAGGATAATAGAAAAAAGGGAAGGAATTCATATATATGATCAGAAGGAAGGTCTGGAAGCTTTGAAAAACAAGGGATATAATGAGATAATAACAATGTCTCTGCATATTCTTGGAGGAATTGAATATTCCAAACTGGATGACAGCTATGGGAAAGTAACAGAACCTCTTTTAAAGGCAGAAGAAGATTATCTGAAGATTGTAAATAATGAGGAATTCAACAATTTAGAAGGAAACGACGCAATCGTATTTATGGGACATGGAACAGAAAGTGCCGCAGACAGTACATATCAGAAATTGCAAGAGGAATATATAAAAGCTGGGAAAAATAATATTTTTGTGGCAACAGTTGAAGGTGAAGTGACTATTGAAGACATTATTGAAAAGCTGAAAAAAACAGATCATAAAAAAATATTATTAAAACCCTTTATGATAGTGGCAGGAGATCACGCTAAAAATGACATGGCTTCAGATGAGGAAGATTCATGGAAAACAGTGCTTACAAATGAAGGTTATGAAGTGACAGCACTGTTAAAGGGAATGGGTGAATATAAGTTTATTCAGGAAATGTTTATGGATAAACTGGAAAAAGTATATAAAAATAAAAATTAGATAGATTTAAAATAAGTTACAAATTTATTTTTAATTTATTTTTACTGGTATTTTACTGGCTTAAATACTTGTATATTAAAAAAAATATTACTCTTGACAAATTTAAAAAAGTATTATACGATTAATGAAATTATAGGTGTTTTTAAAACTTAATAAGGAAATCGGTTAAAATCCGGTACAGCCCCCACTACTGTGAAACTGACGAAAGTACAAAAAACCACTGAAACATTGTGTATGTTTTGGGAAGGGTACAAGTAGGATGAAGTTAGTCAGGAGAATTGCCTAATAATTTTATATGAAATTTTCTGGGAAGGGAAGATTTAATATACATCAATGAAAATAAATCAGCAGTGGTTTATTTTGAGAAATAATATTACTATGTAACATGAGGGAATATTATTGATTTTGACGTGTATTGACTTCGGCTTTGGCTGATTTTTTTTTAAGCTCATCTAAAAATTAAATACATCATAGGAGGAGAAGTAATGAAAAAGAAAACGCTGCTGTTTTTAGTTTTAACAGGGATGCTGTTAATAGGAGTAAATGGTTATTCAATGCACATTATGGAAGGTTTTTTACCTTTAAAATGGGTTTTAGTATGGTTTGCTGTGTGTATTCCATTCTGGATTATAGGGATAAAGAAGCTTCAGGCTGTTTCTAAGGGGAGTGTACAGGATAAAATGACACTTGCATTGGCAGGAGCATTTATATTTGTACTGTCAGCATTAAAAATCCCGTCAGTTACAGGAAGTTCGTCACATCCAACAGGAGTAGGGCTTTCAGCTATACTGTACGGACCTTTTGTAACATCAATTCTAGGAACAATTGTATTAATATTTCAGGCAGGACTGCTTGCACATGGAGGATTTACAACCCTTGGAGCAAATGCATTTTCAATGGCGGTAGCAGGACCAGTTGTATCATATTTAATTTATAAGGCACTTGCTAAAAAGAATAGGGCAGCTGCAATATTCCTTGCTGCGGCAATAGGAGATCTTGCCACATATGTAGTTACATCTTTTCAGCTGGCATTTGCATATCCTTCACCTGAAGGTGGAATAATCGCTTCATTTATCAAATTTGGAACAGTGTTTGCAGTAACTCAGATTCCTCTAGCTGTAATCGAAGGGCTGCTTACAAATGTAGTAATGAACATACTTGAAAAATATAACGTAAAAGGGGTGGAAGCATAATGTCAGAAAATAAAAATAAAAGTGTATTTAAAAAGAATCTTATTTTAATGCTTGTAATATTTTTAATAGGAGTTGCTCCTTTACTTTTTATAAAATCTGAATTTGGTGGGTCTGACGGTGAAGGGGAAGAAGTAATAAAAACAATAAAACCTGATTATGAGCCATGGGCCAACAGCTTAATAGAATTGCCTGGAAGTGAAACTGAAAGTCTACTGTTTGCATTGCAGGCGGCAATAGGTGCAGGAGTTATAGGATATGTGTTAGGTTATTTCAAAGGTGAAAGAAAAAATGCTGATAGATAAAATATCCTACACAAATCCCTTAAAAGATATAAACCCCGGAATAAAATTTATATTATCAATGACAACATTAATATTTTTACTTTATACTGGAAGTAAAACAGTATTTATTTTTAATTTAGTACTGTTTAATCTACTTCTTCTGTTTGTTGTAAAGGTAAAAATAGGAGACTTGTTAAAGCTGAATTTTATTCCGGCTTTATTTATTTTAACAACTGTAATTTCACTGCTACTGATAAAGGCTGACATATGGACGTTTCTGCTACGTTCATTTTCCTCAATAGCAGTAGTGTATTTCCTTATCTGCTCCACACCTGTCATAGATTTGGATTATATATTTGAAAAACTGAAGTTTCCAAAAATATTCAGGGAAATGTTTTTATTGATTTATAGATATATATTTCTATTATTTGACAATAAGGAAAAGTTACAGAATGCACAGGAAGTAAGGCTTGGATACAGCAATTTTAAAAATGGCATGAAGTCATTTCCAATGCTTGTAGTTGCTATATTAAAGAAAACATATTATTATAATATGAATTCTATAAAAGCTGTGGAATCAAGAATGGGAAAGGAATTTATCTTTTCCCGCCGGAAATATAAAAAAATTGGGTTTGAAGTAATTTTAGTAATAATAATATTTGCAATAAACTTATATCTGGTGGTAAAATATAATGCTTAGACTTGAAAATATAACCTTTTCATATGATGAAGAAACAGAAGCCCTGAAAGATGTTACTTTGAATATAGAAAAAGGTAAGAAAACATTATTTCTTGGGGAAAATGGCTCAGGAAAATCAACGTTATTTTTAATAATGAACGGACTTTTAAAGGCACAGAAAGGAAATGTGTATTTTGAAGGCGAGAAAATAAAACATAAGAAAAAAGAACTGGAAGAATTAAGAAGGAAAGTAGGGATAATTTTTCAGGATCCTGAAATACAGATATTTGCCCCTTTAGTGTTTCAGGAAGTGGCATACGGGCCTGAAAATCTTGGGTATTCTCCAGAAAAGGTGGAAGAAAAGGTAAACAGGGCAATGAAGGAAATAAATATAGAAGATTTGAAGGACAGACCTTGCCATCATTTGAGCTATGGACAGAAAAAAAGAGTTTCGATAGCTGCAATTACTGCAATGGAACCGGAACTTCTTATTCTTGATGAGCCTACTGCGTGGCTTGATTCTAAAAATACAAAAAGAGTATCAGAAATTCTGGATAATTTTTCTAAAGCAGGGAAAACAATGGTAGTATCAACACATGATACGGATTTTGCCTATGAATTTGCTGATTATATCTATGTCCTTGATAAAGGAAAAATTGTCAGGCAAGGAAATAGGGACGAAGTTTTTGAGGATTTTGAATTTTTAAAAAAATTAAATTTAAATATTCCAAATATACTGAAAATAAAAAGTTACCTCAAGTATAAAAATCTTGACGAAAACGAATATTATAAATTTCTGGAGGAAAAAAACTTGTTATGAAAAAAATACTCATATCAGGAACAATGAGCGGCAGCGGAAAAACCACAGTAAGCAGTATACTAATGTCAGCTTTTGAAAATGTGGCCCCCTTTAAAGTGGGGCCTGACTATATAGATCCTGGATATCATGAACTTTTCACAGGAAATAAGTCTCATAATCTGGATGCCTTCATGTTTGATGAGAAAACGTTGAAACATATATTTGATATGGGCTCAGAAGGCAAAAGCATAGCAATAACTGAGGGGGTTATGGGACTTTACGACGGAATTGGCCATGAAAAGGATAATTTCAGTACTGCACATCTGTCAAGAATTCTTGATATTCCAATAATTCTTGTAGTCAATGCAAAAGGGATTTCTACAAGTATTGCGGCAGAAATTCTTGGATTTAAATTATTTGATGAAAATGTTAAAATAAAGGGAGTTATTTTAAACAATGTTTCTTCTGAAAAGCTGTATTTAAACTTGAAGGAAGCGGTGGAAAAGTACACCGGAATTGAATGTGTGGGATATCTGCCAAGAAATGAAAAGCTTTCTGTGGAAAGTAGACATCTGGGATTAAAGCAGGCTTTTGAACTGAAAGGCTCAAAAGAACTCGAAGAAAAGAAACAGCTTTTTAAGGAAATTGCGGAAAAGTGTCTGGATTTAGAAAGAATATATGAAATAGCTGAAGAATTTGAAATTAAAGGCAGCATGGCCAGCTTTGAGCCGATAAAGGATTTAAAGGATAAATATAAGGGAAAACGAGTAGGAATTGCTAAGGATGGGGCATTTTCATTTTATTATGAGTCCAATCTGGAATTGATGAAATTTTCAGGCTTGGAATTAGTGGAATTTAGTCCAACAGAAGATGAAAAAATACCGGAAAATCTTGATATGATTTATCTTGGTGGAGGCTATCCTGAACTTTACTGGAAAGAGCTGTCTGAAAATATTTCCATGAAGGAAAGCATAAGACAGGCTTATGAAAATGGAATAAAGATTTATGCTGAATGTGGTGGATTTATTTATCTGACAAACAGGTTAAATTTACTTGACGGAAACAGTGGAGATTTTTGTGGTCTGATAGATGTGGAAATTTCAATGAGAAACAGGCTTAATATTGGAAGATTTGGATATATAAATATAGAAACTGGAAATGGAATTCATACAAAGGGACATGAATTTCATTATTCAGAGATTTCTGTAGATAATGAAAAAGGAAAATTTTATAAAATAGAAAAAAACGATGGAAGAAACTGGACTTGTGGATATAGGAAAAAGAGCCTACTGGCAGGATATCCGCATATTTCTTTCTATTCAAATATAGAATTCTTCAAATATTTAATAGAGGAATTGTAATAAAAAATTATTAAGAAAATAAAAAATGATATTTATTTACTTTACAAAATTTTACTTATTTAAAACAGTCATTTATCAAGAAAAAATCATAAACTTGCCTAAAGGCTCAGACAATGATTTTTTCTAATATTCATTTCCTGTTTTATCATTGTAAAATTTTGAATAAATTCATAAATGTCATTTTCCATATTATAATAGCTTTTCAAAAAAAGAAGGAGTAAATAAACTATGTCATACATTAAGGATCCTAAGGGTATAGAAGTAAGAAGTTTTGAAATAATAACAGAAGGACTGGGAAACAGGGTTGACCAATTTGCTGAAAATGAAAAACCAATTGTAAAAAGACTTGTACATACAACGGGAGATTTTGGATATGCGGATATTACAGAATTTCACAATGATGCAGTAAATTCTGCCATGAAGGCGATAGAATCAGGATGTAAAATATACTGTGATACAAATATGATTGTAACAGGACTTAATAAAATGGGGCTTGCAAAATTCGGATGTTCAGCATACTGCCTTGTAAATGATGAGGAAGTTGCTAAAGAAGCCAAGGAAAGAGGAATTACAAGATCCATGGTTGGAATAGAGAAAGCTGTAAAAGATAAGGATACGAAAATATTTCTGATAGGAAATGCACCGACAGCACTGTTTAAACTTCTTGAAGAAATAAGCAAGGAAGGTACAGAAAAACCTCAACTGATTGCAGGAGTGCCTGTGGGGTTTGTCGGATGCCCTGAATCGAAGGCGGCACTTTCAGACTATGATGTTCCCTTTATAAGAACCAACGGGACAAAAGGTGGAAGTACAGTGGCTGTGGCGGTACTGCATGGAATACTGTACCAGATGTTTGAAAGGGAGAGATATTAGAAACGAGATATAGAAAGGGAAGGATGAAATTAAATGGATGAATACCTCTATTTTCGTGGTAAGAAGCTAAGATACGGCTATACTACGGGAAGCTCTGCAACGGCGGCCACAAAGGCGGCATTGATGTATCTTCTTGATGATGGTAAACACAATATACCTGAAGTGACAATTAAACTTCCCTCAGGAAATCCCCTTACAATTAGTGTAAATTCATTGAAAAAAAAGGAAAATAGTGTGCTGGCATCAGTTATAAAAGATGGTGGAGATGATCCTGATGTTACCCATGGACTGGAAATTTTTTCAAAGGTGAGCTTACGGAATGATTCAAAAATAAATATTTTTGGTGGGATAGGAGTAGGAAAAGTTACTAAAAAAGGGTTACCTATTGCACCGGGAAATTCGGCGATAAATCCTGTTCCTCTAAAAATGATAAGGGAAACAGTGGAAGAGATGCTGCCTGAAGGATTTGGGGCAGATGTGGAAATATTTGTACCTAAGGGGGAAGAAACAGCAAAAAAGACATTAAATGCGAAACTGGGAATTATCGGAGGGATATCAATATTGGGAACAACCGGAATAGTAAAGCCCATGTCGGAAGAATCGTGGAAAAGTTCTCTTGCAATAGAGCTGAAACAGTCAATAGCAGAATATGGAAGTAATGAAACTGTATTTCTGTTCGGAAACAGGGGAAAAAGTTATCTGGAGGATAATTTTACCCAGAGAGCTGGACAGGGAATAATAATAAGCAACTTTGTGGGATATATGTTTGACAGGGCATGCGAATATCAAGTCAGAAAAGTATATTTTATTGGGGAACTGGGAAAGTTTGTAAAAGTTGCAGGAGGGATATTTCATACACACAGCAGGGTTTCCGACGCAAAAATGGAGATACTTACGGCAAATGCACTGCTTGTGGGGGAAAGTACAGAAAACATGAAGAAAATAATGGCTTCAAATACGACTGAGGAAGCTACAAAATATATTGAAAAAACAGAAGTTTATAATCTGCTGGCTGAAAAAGCGAAACAGAAATGTGAAGAATACTGCAGGAGAAATGGATGGGAGCTGGAAGTTGAGACTCTTATCATTTCAGCTGAAAAGGAAGTCCTTGGAAATAGTAGGCATTTTTTTGATAATTTTAAAAGAAAACAGAAGTAACATAAAAATAAATTGAAAAAAGGTGAATCATGAAAATAAATGTAGTAGGCTTAGGTCCAGGGAATATAAAATATATTTCTGCCGCTGGAATTGAGTGTATAAAGGAAGCTGAAATTTTAGTTGGAAGTGCAAGGCAGCTTTCAGATTTGAAAAGTATTATTTCAGAAAAACAGGAAATATATATTTTAGGCAAGTTGGGGGAACTTGTAACTTATTTGAAGGAAAATATAGGGAAGAAAATAACAGTTATTGTGTCGGGGGATACGGGATATTACAGCTTAGTGCCTTATCTGTCAAAAAATTTATCTAAAGATATTTTGAATATTATTCCTAATATATCGTCTTACCAGTATTTATTTTCAAAACTGGGAGAAAACTGGCAGAATTTCAGGCTGGCAAGTGTACATGGCAGGGAATTTGATTATGTTAAAAATATAAATGATAAGGACTTTGCAGGATTAGTACTGCTTACAGATGATATCCAGAATCCTTATGAAATAACAAAAAAATTATATGATAGCGGAATACGTGGCATAACAGTAATAGTTGGAGAAAATTTATCCTATGATGATGAAAAGATAACTATATTCGAAATAGAAGATTATGAAAAATTAAACAGGAAATTTGATATGAATGTCCTTGTTTTAAAGAAAGGCGAAAATGATGCACATATATGATAAGGAATTTACACAGATAGAATTACCGATGACAAAGCAGGAAATAAGGGCAGTTTCCATTGCGAAACTCATGTTGAAGCCTGATTCTGTCCTGATTGATGTGGGAGCAGGAACAGGAACGATAGGAATAGAGGCTGCAACTTATATGCCACAGGGAAAAGTTTATGCAATAGAAAAGGAAGAAAAGGGATTAAATACAATAAAACTTAATGCAGAAAAGTTTAATCTCACTAACTTTGAGTTAATTCATGGAAAAGCACCTGATGCCATTCCAGATATTCCTTATGACAGAATGTTTATCGGCGGTTCAACTGGAGGGATAGAGGAAATTATAAATCACTTTTTAACTTATGCGAAAGATGAAGCGATACTTGTTATTAACTGCATAACCCTTGAAACACAGGCTAAATCTCTGGAAATTTTAAAGAAAAAAGGTTTTGAGGATATAGAAGTTGTTACGGTTACTGTCGGCAGGGCAAAAAAAGTAGGTCCATATACTATGATGTTTGGAGAAAATCCTATCTGTATAATTAAAGTTGTGAAGAAAAATTTAAAATAAGAATATTATAAAATTTCAGAAGTTATATTTAATATTTTTGGGATTTTATTCCTTAAAAATGGTAAAATTAGAAAGTTTATGGATTTCATTCCCGAAAATTGAAAAAATTAGGAAGTTTATGGAATATATTCCTAAAAAATGGAGATATTCTATTTCAAAAAAGTGAAAAGATGTAGGAATATTTTATTGTATTGAAAATAAATTAAAAGGAGAAGTTAGATGTATACTAAAAAAATAATTATTGTACTTTACTCTATTTTGAGTTTTTCTTTGATGGCAGACTATTATGTAAAAGAACAAAAAATTTATTATGAAGGATATGACCATAAAAATGGTAAATTTATAAATTATGATGATGAAGTTAAAAATATTGATTTAGATTCATTTGAACAGCTGAATCCATTTTATGCAAGAGATAACAATACAGTGTATTTTAGAGGTAAAGAAACAGACATAGACAGAAATAGTATTAAAATAATAAGATTAAATTTAGTAAAAGATAAAAATTTTGTTTACTATGGAGATAAGAAATTAAAAGTTTCTCCTAAAAATTTTCTATTTGTAAATAGAAAGGTTTCAAATGAAAGTATACCGACTATTCATGCAGGATCTATTTTTTATGTAAAAGATTCTCAAAATGCTTATCATGTAGAAGTAGATAAAGATGGAAATATAAAAGAAACAAAATTAGATAATGCGGACGTAGGAAAGTTAGTTTCCTGGAATGGAATACTTGCTAAAGATGAAAAATCAGTTTATCATTATGGGGAGAAAATTGATTATATTGATGCTGTTTCATTCAATGGAGATGGAATAGGCTATGGAAAAGATAAGAATAACTGGTATTATGGTGTAACAAAAATAAAAAATGCGGATTATAAATCATTTAAAGAAATTAAGGGCAGCCTAACTTTTGCAAAGGATAAATATAATGTATTTTATAAAGAAAAAATAATAGAAGGAGCAGATAAGAAAACTTTCGAGCCAATGGAAGGAAAATTTTCAAAAGATAAGTTCGGTTTTTTCTATAAGGAACAAAGACTAGAAGGTGTTAGTTATGAGGATATTAAAGATTTGATGAAAGCTAGTAGAATTGATGATAAAAAAGTTCCAGGCTATAAATATAAGGAATAGAAGAGGTAAATGATGATTAACAAATTTTACGGAATAGGTATCGGAGTGGGAGATCCTGAGGAGATAACTCTGAAAGCGATAAACACCTTAAAAAAATTAGATGTGGTGATATTGCCTGAAGCTAAAAAGGATGATGGCAGTGTGGCCTATGAAATAGCGAAACAGTATATGAAGGAAGATGTGGAAAAGGTTTTTGTAGAATTTCCCATGTTAAAATCACTTGAAGAAAGGGAAAGTGCAAGAAAAAAGAATGCAAAAACAGTTCAGGATTTATTAGATGAAGGAAAGAATGTAGGATTCTTAACTATTGGTGATACAATGACATACAGCACTTATGTGTACATTTTAGAGTATTTACCAAAGAAATATTTAGTTGAGACAGTTCCAGGGGTTTCATCATTTGTTGACATGGCGTCAAGGTTTAATTTTCCTCTTATGATAGGAGATGAAACTTTAAAGGTCGTGTCGCTTAATAGGAAAACTGACATTGAATTTGAACTGGAAAATAATGACAATATAGTTTTTATGAAAGTCAGCAGAAATTTTGAAAAATTAAAACAGGCACTTGTAAAAACAGGGACAATAGATAAAGTCATTATGGTTTCAAACTGCGGGAAGGAAAATCAGAAGGTTTACTATGATATAAAAGATTTAGTCGAAGATGATATTCCATATTTTACAACGATGATTGTTAAAAAGGGCGGATTTGAAAAGTGGAGGAGAGATTAGGAAACAAATTATTTATTTAATAGGAGAAGAGGGATGAAAATGAAAAAAATATTGGCTACATTATTTTTAGCTATTCTGTTTCAAGGAGTTGCAGAAACAGTAGTTAAAGGAACTTATGATACAAAGAAAAAAAGATACACGGAATTGAGTCAAACTTTTGAAAAGGAAATAAATTTGAGTTATGTATTGCCAAATGATAAAAAAGATATAGTAACGTATAAAACTGAAAATTATGATATTTTAGTGAGAAAAAGTGATTT
>CALEXX010000059.1 GCA_937925095.1 uncultured Leptotrichia sp. | reverse complement strand
TGTCATAGCCTGCATTTACCGTTACTCCAAATCTTGTATTGTCAATTCCAATATTCAGGTCAAATTTACCATTTCCTCTTCTGTCTTCTTTTTCTTTTTCAAGGTTATACCATCCTGCTGAAGTATATCCTACTCTGGCCTGATTTCTGTTCTGAATTTTTCCAAGTTCATTTTCATATGCAGCTGACAGTCCTACTGACAACTGTGTTCTTACTGCAAGAGGCTGCACATACTTAAATTCCACTCCTACTTCCGGTTTTACTGAGAAATAGTCATTTCCAGCTACTTCAAGACGCATTTCTCCAGATTTTTCTTTTATATCTGTAAATCTTCCATATTCCATTTTCAGCATTCCATATGGTCTAAGGTGTGTTCTCTCACTCATTCTTATATCATAACCCAGTTCATTTTTCAATGCCGCTCCATATGAATAATAAGTACCTTTTGCTCCAAACACATCATCAACTACCCAGAATTTACGGTTAATATGGTTTATTCCTCCAAATATATCCCCTGATATAGTCCATCTTAAGTTTCCATTATGGTCTCCTAGTGGTGACATTGTTTTGAATACTCCTAATTTAAGCATTGTCTGGTCTTCTTTTGAACCTCCCAGATCTTTAAATTTGAATCTGTTAGTAACTGCTCCTGCGTACCATCCACTTGAATGTCCTAATTTTACTGTTTCATCTTCGTGAACATATGCAACTCCATAGGCATTGCTTCTATAATCGTGTATTCCTGCAGTATTTGTGTTGTATTCATCTTTCATTCCAAATACTTTTATTTTATTGTTCTGTTTAGAAGGATTTCTCCATTCATTTTTTAAATATCTGAATTCCTTATCTAAAGAATTTCCTGTTTCATAGATTCTCTGTTGAGTATTTGCATACTGGTGTCCCTTCATTTCATCAACTGCCTGTGCAAATATGCCAGCTTCTCCTTTTCCAAGTTCATTAAGCTTATCATAAATAGCTTTTTCCCTTGTTCCTGCACCTTCTACACCATATCTTTCTTCTAATCCGCTCATAAAATTATAGGAATCTGTATCTTTTGCAAAGGAAGTATACGGTATTTTAGAAAGATATACATTTTTCAGTTCACTAGTAACCGGATCCTGAGTTGCAGTTGCTATCCAACTCAAACTTCCTGAATATATTTGCCACTTCATTGTTGGATTAGTTGCATTTACCTGACTAATTGCCGTATTGTAAGGAGCAATTATATTATCTCCCAGCAAAATATCCTTTGAATTTGTATATTTTGATGCTTCTGTACCAAATATAAGGTTAACTCTTTTCAATCTACTTAAATGCTGAAGACCGCTAATAGGATTTGTATAGTTTACACCTGAAGTATCAACATACATTCCTAGGCCTGCTTTACCTCCACCATTATTTTCTACTGACATTTCTTCATTTGTCAGATTTATTGAAGTAGCTCCTACTGTAACAATATTTGCTGTTGGTGATGGAATATTTGTATCTAATGTTACAGGAGTTACGATTGATCCATCTCTAATTACTGAAGCAGAAGGTGCTCCAGGATAAGGCAGCTTAAATTCTATTCCTTTTACACCTTTTGAAGTATCAGACCCTGTAGAAACATAGATTCTTTCAGAGTTTGTTCCACTTGCAGAAATACTTCCTCCATTTTCTTCCACTCTTGAATTTTTCCCTACATATACTCCTATTCCATCTTCGGAATTAATATTAATTGTTCCATAGTTCTTTATAACTCCATTATTTAATGTATACACTCCTATTATTGAATCTCCGTTTGGTCCGGCAGTAGTCTGAATATTTCCATAATTTTCTCCGACAGCATAGTCATCTATGTACATCCCAACAGAACTTGAACCTGAAAGGTTAATATCTCCTCTATTTATCGCCTTGGAACCTGCACCACTCGCATACATTCCAACTCCATTTTCATCAATTACATTAATTATTCCTGTATTTTCTATAGAAGCTCCATTTTTTGCTCCCATTCCTATTGAATATGCATTTGTTGCCGTGTCAGATTTTCCAACAGTTATATTTCCAGAATTTATGGCATTTCCCATGCTTCCATCTACATATATTCCTACGTTTCCTTCACCATTTCTAAAATCAATATTTCCACTGTTAACAACATTTCCTGCTGAATATATTCCAAAATTTCTTCCTGCAGAACCTGCTGCTGAAGTTATATTTGAAGTATTAATTATATTGCTGTTTGCTCCTGCTGAATAAATATATGCAGAATTATCTCCAAGACCTATATTTGCTATATTACTTATTATTGTATTTCCAGATGTTGATGTATTTGAATCCATTATACCTACAGATCCATTTCCTATCACCATATTTGCGGCATTTCCGGCAGTCAGTGTCTGATTACTTCCAGTCATATAAATTCCTGCTCCGTTATTATTACCTACTTTTATAGTTCCTGAATTTACATTTATATTCTTTCCTAAGGAGTAAATTCCTACGCCTGAATCTCCAACTGTAATATCTCCATCATTTTCTACTTCATATCCATATATTCCTATGCTTCTTGCTTTTGTTTCAATTTTTGATCCTGAATCTGTTTTTACTTTATTATTTTCACCATTTGTATATATTCCAACATTACTGTCACTATTTATAGATGCTGAGTCATCAGAGAATTCTATTGTTCCATTATTTTCTATAACATATCCGGCATTTCCTGTATCTTTTAAAGCATATATTCCCGTATTTTTATCTCCAGCCATAGTTATTGTTCCTGTATTGTTTACAAGTGTAGTTCCCGCTGCCAAAATATTTCCAGGTATATATATCATTGCAGCGCTTTCTCCCTGTGTTGATGTTATAGTTCCACTATTTCTAAGTACTTCCGAAGAAGGTGTTGTTGAAGTATTTTCAAAGAACATACCTGTATTTCCTGTTCCATTCAGATTTATCGAACTTTCATTTGACATCAGTGAATTTGCTGTTCCAAAAAGTGCAGTAGCCGCTGTTCCACCAAGTGTAATATTTCCTCTATTTATAATATTTCCATTTTCAGCAAATATTCCTATGGAATTTGCTCCTGCAAGATTTATATTTCCTGCTGTTTCATTTACCAATGTTACATAATTTTTATTGGAATTTTTATTTTTCTGGGCTATAGCCGCCTGTCCGGCTGTTGTTCCAGAGATAGTATTTTCATTAATTATTGATGAATTTGAAATCTCAAGCTGATTATAGCTGTCAGTAGTACTATCTAAATTTACAGGTGCATCTACCTTAAGTTCACTTAAATACATCATAAATGTTTTATAATCTGAACCTGTTATTACAGGAGCTCCTGTAAGTCCACTTAAAGCTCCGGCCGCTGTATTACTCAAATTCATTTTTACATTTGAAGCAACGAATAATCTGGAACCATTTTGCATATTTAAATTTGCATTACCTAAAGTTCCTCCAAAGTTTGTATTAAAGTAATTTTGAATATCTCCTGTAAGGAATGAACCATAAGATATTGAATTATTATACCCTGACACACTTCCTGCAGATGAAAGTGCTCCTGGAATATAGTAAAATGCCGTACCTCTATTTGTCGCATCTGTTCCACCTTGAACAACTGCATTTAATGTACCATTTACAAGAACTCTTCCTGTTCCTGCATTTCCATTATAAAATAACAGTGACTTGCTACCAGTTGTTGTATTTACAGTTTTTCCTGAAGCTATTTCAATGTTTCCATTATTATCTGAATAGAAGTTTACAGCACCATCTGATGCATTAATAGTAGAATTTCCTATTTTTAAAATCCCATTTGAATATACTCCAAGAGATTTATCTCCATTTACATTTACAGTGAGCGTTCCTCCTGTACTATCAACTGTCGACCCCTGTCCTGTAACAATTCCGTATGTTCCTGAAGTAGCAGTATTTCCTCCTGACACAGTTACAGAACCTGTATTTGTTATTTTCCCTGTATCTGAAGTCATAAGTCCTATAGAACCGTCTGAAGTAGCAGATATATTACCTTTATTTTCTCCTTCACCTGTTCCATAAACAGCCATTCCAATATTTTCACCTGCAGTTATATTTACCTTTCCTGCAGTATCATTTATAACTTTTGCATTATCTGTAAAAAGCCCTATATTATGTTTTCCTGTACTTGTTATATCTATTTTATTTTCATTTTTAAGTACAGGTGTTAAAGTTCCTGTCTTATTTGCACGTAGTCCAATCGCTTTGTCCTTACTTCCTTCAATGCTTATCGTTCCTTTATTTGTTCCCGATACTTCTTCTGAATATATTCCGAATGAATCTTTTCCTTTTATTGTTATTGTTCCGCTGGCACTATTTTCAAGAACAGCATTTCCACGAGTACCTACCCAGTCATTTGCTTTTTTTACAGCAATTCCCCCGGAAGTATCATTATTAACATTTATTGTACCATCATTTTTAAATTCTGTATTCTCGCTTAATCTACTATCGTTTCCATAAGCTCCAAATGCTATACCGTAACTTCCTGTTCCTCCAAGAGTTATAGTTCCACCTGCACTATTTAAAGCTTTTATAACTACGTCATTATAAAATCCGCTTGGATAAGTTGCTCTCAGTCCTCCATTTTCTGTTGATGCATACAGTTTTCTATTTACAATATTTATTCCAGTAGATTCATTTCCAGCAAGATTTATTTTTCCTCTATTTTCAAATGTCTGCATACTTCCTGTAGCATTTGGCTGTTCTGGAGTCATTGTAAGACCCAACTGTTTATTACCAAGACCGTTAATCTCACCTTCATTTATAGCAGAAAATATCCCTACCAATGGATTTCCCTGTATCTCCAATCCTCCAGTAGTTTCATTATAAAGATTTATAGTACCTTTATTTACAATATCTGCTCTCTGAACATCAGAACGTCCCCAGTCTCCTGCATCTACTACACCCGCTCTGACTCCATTTCTTTTTATATTTAAAGTAAGTCCCGGATCTATCGTGTAGGTTTTTGTAGTACCTCCTGTTCCTGCAACTCCTATATCTATAAATGTTTCCGCTATTCTTGTAGTTGCACTTGGATGGTGTGTAGCAGGATCAGTTTGACTTCTCGCAGGCGTTGTGTTATTAATTTCATATGTTCCAGGAGTTGTTGCATTGCTATTTAAACCTAGAGTATCCAATCCAGTAGAGTTCCATATTGCTGATAGTGATATTGCCGTAACATTAACTGCAGGTGGATTTAACACTGGTATTTCAGGTTTTACAGGATTAAACTCCACTGTTTCAGGAACCTGAGGATTTGCTACAGACTTCTCAGCTACCGTTACATCTATTTTTTGAATGACTCTAGGATTTATAGTTGCAAACATTCCTATTTCACTTTTAGGTTCATAAGTAGAAATAAGATCAAGCGAAGTTGAATTATAATTTCCATTACTTGTATTTGCAGTATATTTTGTTAGATCAGAAGTCATCCCTCTGTTATACTTTATATTTTCAGTTTTTCCTCCATATCCTTTATAACGTCCTCCCCAGTTATTATAAAAATAGTTCACACCAAACTGCCATGAACTCCATGGAGATTTTACTACATGATCTCCTTGTTCCATAAGTTTTACCAACTCAAGATTTGCACCTTTTATTAACTTATTATTTTCCTTTCTTGCTTCCTTAAATATATCCTTCATGTCATCTATGGAAGTTACAAGCTGCTTTTTCTCACCATTTATTGAATTGTTTTCATCTGATTTCCCTACTGCCTGTGCTATACCGCCAGTCATAAGAAAAGTAAAAAGCAGACTTTTTGTATATTTTATTTCTTTGCTTCTTTTGATAAATGATCTTAATCTCTTTTCTAAACTTCTCAAATTATTACTCATTTTGCTCTCCTTTTTTGTATTTTTTATAATAAACCCCTTTTAATAATAACTTTTCTTAGTTTTATTTAGTTTATTATATTAAAAAGTTTATATTATGTTATTACATTATCCAAATTACAGAAAGTAAAAGTTTTTTAATCTTAAAAAAAATTTTTTTATTTTTTAATACTTCTATTTATCAGTAATCAGACATTCTTTCTTACGAAATTCTAAGGAAAATTATACCAAATACAAACGAAAAAATCAATATATTTTTTATATACAATATTTTTAATAAAATTTTAACAAAAAAATACATAAATCAGAATTTCTTCTAATCTACATATTTTCTTAAAATTTCACATTCAGTTTGATTTTTCTCTTCTAAAATCTCTTTTAAGGATATATGATATCCTTTCATTACTTCCATCTCGATGCTTCCCATTTGGCACTTATTTCCATCAGAAACTGCAATAACTTCCATTTTTAATTCTTCATTTTTCTCATTTTTTAGCGATAAATTTGGTTTAAATATTTTCATTTTTTCATTATTTTTTTCCCATATATTACTTTCTATCTGATAACCTAGTATTTTAAATAAATTTGTATTCTTCAGTAACCATTTTTTTATTTTATCAGATTCTTTTAACTTTTTACCATTTACATTAAAATTCTCTGTATTTTCAATAATTTTTCTTATATTTTTCATTTCAATACAGTAATTTTTAATTATTGTAATTTTATAAAAATTCTTATTTTTAAAATTTATACTAAAAAAAATGAAAAATATGAGTAACCCAATATCTAATATTTTTCTACTTAAAGTCACATTAGCATATTTATTTTTTAATCTAAATATGAGATACCTTAAAAAAATTATAAATATAGTAATATAAAGTAAACATATGAGAACTAAACCTAAAATACTTTTATCATCTACTTTTATTATCATATAAATTATATCGATAAACAGTATATCTCTTAAACTTCCTTTGAATATACTTTTTTTCTTATTTTCCTTTTCTACTACTTTTTCATATTTTTTTCTATTGCAATTCATAAACTTATCCTCTTATCATAATTTATAGCTAACATCAAAATAAAACATGACTTTTAAAATTCAAAATTTCTACCATTGTATAGTTTTCTCAAGTCATGTTCCCATAATATTTATAATTTATATTCTCTCTTTTTAAATATCAATCACATTCGCATCACATCCGATGCTTTCAAGATATTTTAATAAATCAGATGTTTTAATGAATATTGTTTTTTCATTTGTATTTGGATGAAAGCACATACGTTCTTCATTTATTATTTCCTTATCTATATACACCTTTATGTCTTTTTCCTTATTATTTAGCAGACCAAATGGAGATACAGTTCCCGGTGGCAGCATCATTTTTTCATAAAGACTTTTTTCAGATGCCATTTTTATCTGGTTTGCAGAAACTATTTCCTTAAACCTGAGCATATCCAGCCTTTTACTGTCATCCATAATAAGAAGATAAAACTCTGTCTTTTTCCTGTTTGTCAGAAACATTGTTTTTGTACGTACTCCTTCTATGCCTTCAATGAATTTATCTGCAAGTTCCGTAGTTACTACAGGCTCATGTTCCACAAGTTCAAAAGGAATATCAAGTTCATCCAGTTTTTCTTTTACTTTCAAAAACATATCCATTATTACATCCTCCTCATACAATTATTTTATATGATTTATTTTTCAAGCCATTCTTTCAATAAATCTTCTGCTTTTTCAATTTCAGAACTATCTATTGAAAGCCCTTTAGTAACAGTTGAATTTGGGCAAAGTTTCTTTATATCCCTTACACTTGTTCCAAGTCCGCTTCCTCCATTTGTACATATTGGTTTTATTGTTTTCCCTTCAAAACCGTATTCTTCAAGGAATGTAAAAACAACCATTGGCATTGTATTGCAATAATTAGGGTATGCCAGATAAATTGTGTCATATTTTTCAGGCTCCTGAAGATATTCGTCAAGCTCAGGTCTTGCATTATTGTTAAAATCTCTTTCTGCTTCTTCTGCACATATTTTATAATTATCAGAATATTCCACAAGCTGTTTTATCTGGAAAACTTCCGCTCCAGTCATTTCCTGTAATTTTTCTGCAACAATTTCTGTATTTCCTTTTTTTATTTCCTTAATTTCTCCATCAAAATAATTTTGTCCTCTTCTTGAATAAAAAGCTATTAAATCTGCCATTGATTGACCTCCAAAAATTTATTTTATAATTTTATTATCACTTAATATATATTGTACCTTTTTAAAGGAAAAAAAACAAGTTTTAATAACATTTTTAATAAATTTTTCCGTTATATTTGCATACGGCAATAAAATTTTAATCAAGATATTTACTCTTTATCCAAAAATATGATATAATCAGATATATAATTACGAATGGAGGATTTTATGGGAAGACATGGTACAATAGCAGGGCGTAAAGAAGCTCAGGATAAAAAAAGAGCCGCTTCTTTTACAAAACTTGTCAGACTTATAACTGTTGCTGCAAGAGGTGGAGATAATCCTGAATTTAACGTTGCCCTTAAACATGCAATTGAAAAAGCTAAAGCAATTAATATGCCTAACGATAATATTAACAGAGCTATAAAGAAAGGTGCAGGAACAGATGGTTCCAATGCTTTTGAAACATTAAACTACGAAGGATATGGACCAGGAGGAGTTGCAATAATTGTTGAAGCACTGACTGACAATAAAAATAGAACTGCCGCATCTGTAAAAACTGCTTTTGATAGAAATGGTGGAAACCTTGGTGTTTCAGGATCAGTTTCGTACATGTTTGGAAGAAAAGGTGAAATCATTATTGAGAAAACTGCTGATATTGATGAGGACGCATTAATGGAAGTTGCCCTTGAAGCAGGAATGGAAGATATGGAAACTTTAGAAGACAGTTTCTACATTACTACAGAAACTGCAAACTTCGATGCTGTTGCCGATGCTTTAAGAGCTGCAGGATATACATTGCTTGAAGCTGATATTCAGTACCTTCCATCTATTGAGGTGGAAACTCTTGAAGAAAACGATCTTCAAAAATTGGCAAAATTAATCGATGTTCTTGAAAATGACGACGATGTTCAGAAAGTTCATCATAATTTTGCAGGTGACCTTTAGTTCTAATAACCTATAATAGAATAAATTTAGCGAAATCAATTTATTTTAAAAAGTTTTCGCTATTTTTTTATTCCCTTTTCCTAATACACATTATAGAGCTTACAACAATAAAAAATGAGGGCTAAAAGACCCATGGCAGAAAAGATATAATAAATATTTCTTCTGCTCATTTTTCCAAATACCCTCATAAATAAATTCTAATTCCATTAAAATTATCTGATACTGTTGTTATACTCTCCTACAAGTTCGTTAAACTGTTTAACAATATTTTCAGGAGTTCCTTCTGAATTTTCAAGGAAAAAGCTGTTACGTAAAGTATGCTCATCTGCTGCTTTTTTAGTTTCTATTCTTTCTATAAGAGATACAAGACTTGCTTTAAAGTCATTTGCTTCATCCAGGAATCTTTCAAAACTATGAGTATCATTAGCTTTTTTCCCTTCCATTTTTAGCAGTTTTTCATCTCTTATAGAAGTTTGATAGTCAGCTGTTGCTTTAATCAATTTTTCCTGTAAAGCTTTAAATTTCGATGCATCTCCAGCACTTGTAAAGTTAGCACCGTTTAACTTCTGAGCACTGATTTCAGCCAATACTTCTTCTGCAACATTCATAATTGTCATTCTGTTATATGCTATCATTCTTCCTTCTTTTTGATACATTTTAGCTTCTGCTTCTTTTTGTTCAGCAACTTTTTTATCCATTGCAGTTCTGAATGGAACAACTGCCGCTTCATATTTCTTTATAAGTTCCAGGAATTTAGTATGATATTCCTGTGCTTTTTTATAATTGTCACTTGTATAGTCTTTCCCGTCATAGTACCCTTTCATATCCTGAGCAAGTGGCTGCAATTCTTCAAATATTGGAAGCAATGCATCCAAACTTTTATCTAAATCATCCCATTTTGGTTTAGCTTCTTTTGCTTTCTGCATTTGTTGAATAATTTGAGGAATTTGATAAAGATTAACATTTATACTTCCATCCGGTTTCTTAAACTGAGCTTCTGATCCCGCATCTTCAAAGTAATCTCCTGCACTCTTTTCAAAACTCAGTAACTGATTGTGAACTCCAACATAAAAATTGTATTTTTCAACTTCATTTACCTGTTTACTGCTTCCCCCTTTATTATTTCCTAAATCTTTAAAAGGATCATTTTTTGTTCCTTTTTTTCCACATGATATTAATAATACCAGCATAGTTAATATCACTAAAATTTTCTTCATGACTGTTCCTCTCTTTCTTAATTTGTATTTATGATTTGTTTTACTAATAAATTTATAGAATTTATAAAAACAATTTATACATATCACTTTTATTTTTTATATTCTATCCCTCAAAATTTTATTTTATTGTTATTTGTTTTTTTATATTTTTTCATTATATTTTTCTTTGCACTCAGAAATTTTCATTTGAACAGAAATATCCTTCTCACAATAATTAAATACCCTTTCAATTCTATCCTTCAATGTTTCAAGGTACTGTTTCCTGTAATTTTCATTTTTCTAAACCCTCAGTTCTTCCCTCTCCTCTGTCACTTCATCCTTATACTTTTCAAGTAGAGGATCTATTTCCTCCCTTATGAAATCTTCTGTCTGCTGAGGTGCAAATCCTGTGTAATTTGCTGAAACAAGGATTCCTTCCATGTCTTCCGCCTTAAGTCCCAGCCTTCCGTCCTTTATAATTCTATCAATTAATCTGTTAGGATTTCCATTCAGCTTAATTTCCTTTGTTTCCTCCATTGAAAGCTCCCTAATAATTTCATGGACTTCCTGTCTGTCCATTCCCTTTTTCACAGATTCCATAATAATATTTTCAGTTGCCATAAATGGAAGCTCTTTTTGAATATTTGCTTCAATTACCTTCGGATAAACAACAACTCCGTCCATAATATTAAGCCATATAATCAGAATTGCATCCACAGCTAAAAATGCCTGAGGAATAGATAATCTCTTACTTGCAGAGTCATCCAGAGTTCTTTCAAACCACTGTGTTGCAAAAACAAGTGCACCTGTCTGAGAACTTGAAATCACATATTTTGCAAGGGAAGAAATTCTTTCACTTCTCATTGGATTTCTTTTATATGCCATTGCACTTGAACCAATCTGATTCTTCTCAAAAGGTTCTTCCAGTTCTTTCAGATGCTGTAAAAGTCTGAAGTCATTTGTAAACTTATGGGCTGACTGTGCAATATTTGAAAGCAGGTTCAATGTCTGGGCGTCAACCTTTCTGTCATAAGTCTGTCCTGAAACTCCTTGCTTTTTGCTAAATCCTGCCTTTTCAGTAACCAGTTTATCAAGTTGTTTCACTTTTTCAAAATCTCCATCAAAGAGTTCCTTAAAGCTTGCCTGTGTTCCTGTAGTTCCTTTTACTCCCCTGAATCTCAGATTATCCAATCTGAATTCCAGTTCTTCAAAGTCAAGAAGTAATGAATGAAGCCATAAAGTTGCTCTTTTTCCTACTGTTGTAAGCTGTGCGGCCTGAAAATGAGTAAATCCCAAAGTAGGAAGATATTTGTACTCCAAAGAAAATTCCTTCATTCTTTTAATTAATGTAAGTAATTTTTTTCTAATAATAAGGAGTCCTTCTTTTATCTGGATTAAGTCGGTATTATCTCCCACATAGGCACTTGTAGCTCCAAGATGTATTATTTTTCTTGCATTTTTAGCCTGTTCACCATACGTATGCACATGTGCCATTACATCATGTCTTAATTTTTTTTCAAACTCTGCTGCAACTTCAAAATCAACATCTTCTTTATATTTTTTTAGTTCTGCTATCTGTTCATCTGTAATAAAATCAAGCCCAAGTTCCTTCTCAGCTTCCGCAAGATTTATCCACAGCTGTCTCCATGTTCTAAACTTAAATTCCGGAGAAAACACATGTAGCATTTCCTTGCTTGAATATCTCTCTGCCAGTGGATTTGAATATATATCCATATTTTCCATATTTGAAATTCCTCCTATTTTTTATTCTATTTTACAACTTCTCCATTCCAATCCTGTATTCCACCAAAATCAATTACATTTGTATAACCTTTTTCGATTAATCTTAATGCAGCTTCTCTGCTTCTTCTTCCACTTCTGCAGTAAACTAAAATCAAATCATCTTTATTTTTTAATTTTGCTTCTGCTTCATTCTCAATAGTTTCAAGCGGAACAGAAATTGCATTTGGAATATGCCCTTCATTATATTCCTCTAGGCTTCTAACATCTACAACTATTGGTTTTTCAGTTAACATAATATTTTTAGCTTCATCTGAAGTTATTTTTTTATATTCTGCTTTTTTTACTTCCTTTACTTCTTTTGAATCTACTGAAACCTGTTTGCTATTCATTGTTCTACCACACGAAATTCCTAATACAGAAATTAATCCAACTATTGTCATAAGTGCTATTTTTTTTATTTTCATCTTTATCTCCATTCTATTTTTCATTAATTATCCCAAATATAAATTATACCGTCTTTAAAATATATTTTCTTTACCCAATCCTCATTTTCACTGAATTTTACATCAAAAGGTTCATATCTGATTCCTTTTTTTCTTTCATTGGTTTCATCTAAAAAACCAACTATGTATATTTTTTCATCAGTTTCAATAAAATTTCTTATCATTTTAGTAGATACTGCCTTGCTTACTACAATTTTAGGTTTTTTACCATTTACCTGAAAATCTTTTTCAGTGTATACTTTTTTATCTTTTCCAATTGCCCTAAAATTCTGATATTCTAATTCTATCTCATTTTCATTGGTTTTCAGTAATCCATGACCAATTAATTTTAATGTAAGTGTGTCAAAAGAAACATTAGAAGTTGCTGTATTTTTAAGTTTATCTGACTTACTTCCTTCTAATTTTTCCAGTTCTTCCCTTGCAGGTTCTATTCCATTTTCCAAAGCTCTTTTATACCACTTTTTAGCCTCTTCAATTTTTCCATTTTTTTCATAAAACCTTGCTAAGTTATACATACTTCCAACAAACCCTTTTTCAATTGCTTTCAAATGAGTTTCTTCGCCTTTTTTTGTTTCTCCTAATTTTTCATAAACTAAGGCTAAGTTTACAAGAAGACCATCATTTTCATTATTTTTCAAAGCTTTTAAATAATATTCCTTAGCTTTCTTATAATCTTCTAATCCTTGATAAACAAATCCTAACATTCTTATAGAATTTTGATGATTTTGTTCCGCTGCTTTTAAGTAATATTTTTCAGCTTTTTTCAAATCCTCATAGTTATAAAAATACAAATTTCCTAAATTGTAATATCCTTTGACATCTCCACTTTCTCCAGCTTTTAAATAATACTCTACTGCTTTTTCAAGTTTCCCATTTTCAGAATAAAGAAGTGCTAAATTATTGTATGCCTGTATTTCGCCTTTCTTTATTGCCTGCAAATAATATTTTTCAGCTTGAGGAAAATTTTTCTCGATTCTATAAACTTCAGCTAAATTAAATAATGCAACTGTTCCACCTTTATCTATTGATTTTTGAAAATATTTTTTAGCTTCTGAATAATCTCCTTTTAAATAATATAAATTTCCTAAATCATTTAAAGCTATTATATTTCCTTTATCAATTGCAGATAAATATAATTTTTCTGCACTTTTAAAGTCTTTCTGATAAAAAAATTCTCTTGCCTGTTCTACTTCTTTCTCTCCATTTTCAGCCATTGCAAAGGTTGAAAAGACTAATATACTAATTAAAATTAATAATTTCTTCAATATTTCATCAACTCCTAAAAATTATTTCACAATTTCAGTCAAGTCATATCTATAAATATTTTGACTTCTTTCAGGTCCTACTGAAATCATAGATACATTACATTTTAATTTCTTTTCTATATATTCTACATATTTTTTACAGTTTTCAGGAAGTTCATCATAATTTTTTATTTGTGTAATATCTTCTGTCCATCCAGGAAGTTCATCATAAACTATATTCAATGTTTTTGATTTTCTTAAATTTCCAGGATAAGAATGATAAACTTTTCCATCAATTTCATATCCAACCGCTACTTTTATTGTTTCAAATCCTGTAAGTACATCAAGTTTTGTCAGTACAATATCAGTTAGGCCATCTATCAATACAGCGTATCTTCCTATTACAAGGTCAAGCCATCCACATCTTCTAGGACGTCCTGTAGTTGCTCCATATTCATGTCCCACTGTTCTTAATTTTTCTCCAGTTTCATCATTAAGCTCTGTAGGGAAAGGTCCTTCTCCTACTCTTGTTGTATAAGCCTTCATAACTCCAAGAATTCTGTTTATTTTTTTAGGAGAAACTCCAGTACCTACTGTCACTCCTCCAGCTGTAGGTGAAGATGAAGTAACATAAGGGTATGTTCCATAGTCAATGTCAAGCATTAATGCCTGCGCACCTTCAAATAAAACCTGTTTTCCTTCTTCAATAGCTTCATTTATTTCTACAACTCCGTCTATTATTCTATGTCTTATTTTTTCGGCAAGTTTCATAAATCTTTCGTATAATTCCTCCAGATTAAATGTATCTTTTCCATATCTTGTCAGCATATCATTTTTTTCTTTTACATTCCATTCCAGCTTATCCCTAAATCTTTCAGGCTCAAGCAAATCTCCTATTCTTATTCCATTTCTTGCAATCTTGTCAATATAGCAAGGTCCTATTCCCCTCTGGGTAGTTCCTATCTTGTTTGCTCCCATTGCTTCTTCCTTTGCTTTATCTATTTCAATATGATAAGGCATTATTACATGAGCTCTTTCATCTATAAATAATTTGTCAAGATTTTTTCCCCTTTTTTCCAGTGCTTCTATTTCTTTCAGCAGTACTTCAATATCAACAACTACTCCTGCTCCAATAACACACTTTCCTTGAGAATTTATAATCCCTGAAGGAAGCAGATGTAAAATAAACTTTTCATCATTTACAACAACAGTATGACCGGCATTATTTCCTCCCTGGAATCTCACAATATAATCAGCCTTAGGTGAGAGAACGTCTATTATTTTCCCTTTTCCTTCATCTCCCCATTGTGTTCCTACAATTACAAAAGTATTATTTTCCATTTTTATTCCTCCTCTTTCTTTACAATTCCAATATAAGATAAGTTTCTGTGTTTCTGTGCAAAATCTATTCCGTACCCAACTACAAATTCATCAGGTATTTTAAATCCTGTATAATCCACTTCTATCTCAACTTCCCTTCTTTCAGGTTTGTCAAGCAGAGTACATATTTTAATACTTTTTGGATCTCTGGTTTTAAGTATTTCCAGAACTTTTTTCAATGTATGGCCTGTGTCTATTATGTCTTCAACAACTATTACATTTTTACCTCTGATATCTTCTTCCAAATCTTTTTTAATTTTTACATCCCTTGAACTTTCTAATTCGTTTCCATAACTTGAGACAACCATAAAATCAAGAGTTACTTCTGTTTTCAGTTCCCTTACAAGATCGCTTAAAAAAAGGATCGAACCACGTAAAAGCCCAATTAATAAAATTTCTTCCCCTTTATAGTCATTATCAATCTGAAGTGCCAATTCTTTTACCTTTTCTGAAATTTCTTCTTTCGAGATTAATGTTCCAATGCTGTATTTGAACACTGCTTCTCCCTCCAATTCAAAATAAATTTATATGTTACCTTGTGAAATGTGTAAAATGAAAAAAATTCTATTCGTTTACTTCTTATTTTACTATATTTATATTTTTTTTTCAATTACTATTTACTTTTCATAAAATATATCAATTATACAAAAAAATTATAAGAAATTTTCCATATTAATTTTTTTTTCATAATATACTATTATTATATAACAAACGTTATAATTTTTTATAGGAGATGATAGTATGAAGTTTAAAAAAACAATGTTCCTACTGACATTATTTATTCTGATGCTTGAATTTTCATCGTATGTTCTTGCATGTACAGGAGTTATTGTAGGTAAAGGATTGACAACTGACGGAAGTTATATTTTCGGAAGAAATGAAGATTTCACAGCTGAACCTGATCATAACAAAAACTTTGTTGTTTATGAAAGAGGGAAAAATCAACCTGGTGCAGTATTTAAAGATGAAAGCAACGGATTTACATATCCTATTCCTGAAACTAGATACAAATATACTGCTGTTCCTGATGTTACTCCTGAAGAAGGAATATTCGATGAAGCAGGATTCAATGAATTTGGTGTAGCAATAGATTCTACAGTTTCAGCTGATGCTAATGAAAAAATTCAGAAGATTGACCCTTATGTTAAAGATGGTCTTGCTGAATCTGCAATACCTACTGTTATTCTTCCATATGTAAAAACTGCAAGAGAAGGAGTTCTGCGTCTTGCTGAAATCATTAAGACTAAAGGTGCTGCCGAAGGGAACGTACTTGTAATAGCTGATAAAAAAGAAATGTGGTACATTGAAATCTATTCAGGACATCAATTTGTTGCTATAAAATATCCTGATGATAAATTCTCTGTATTCTCAAATACTTATTTCCTTGGAACTGTTGATTTAAATGATAAAAATAACGTAATAAAATCTGATGATATCGAAAAAGTTGCAAAAGATGCAGGAAGCTACGTTACAGTAGACGGAAAAATGCACTTAGCAAAATCTTACGCACCTGAAATGACAGACGGGAACCGTTCACGTGCTTATTCAGGAATCCTACAATTAAATCCAAAAGCTAATATCACTTATACTGACGAAGTTTACGAACTTTTCCAAACTAGAGACAAAAAAATATCTGTACAGGATGTAATGGCTGTTTTAAGAAACCGTCTTGAAAATACAAACTTTACAGTTGCAAAAAGAAAACAGAACAACGATACTGCTAAATATCCTATAAGTAACGAAAATGGTATCGAAACTCATATTTTCCAAATTAAAAAAGACTTACCTGCAAATGTAGGAGGAGTTATGTGGCTGGCAATGGCTGGTGCTAAATATTCTCCATTTGTTCCTTATTATGGTAATATAAAAGCTACTTATGACACTTATCATGTAAAAGGAACTACATATAATCCAGATTCATTCTACTGGGTTGCAGAAAATGTAAATATTAATATGGAAAATGCATCTGATGATGTTAAAAATAAATATTTACAAAAAATAAAAGACTATGAAAAGAAAAAAATTGCTGAACAAAATGCATTAAACAAAAAAATTGCAAAAATGTCACCTAAAGAAGCTGAAAAATTTGCAACTGAACTTGCTTTAAAAAATGGAAAAGAAGCATATGAACTTGTAAAAAATGAAGAAAACTCATTAAAAAAATAATTCTCCTATGAATTATATATAAGCCTCTTAAAAAGAAAAAAGCCTGTTTCAAGAGAAAATATAAAATTTTATTTATATTTTTCATTCTGAAACAGTCTTTTTTTATATCCGTATTTCTATTCCCTTGGCATTTTTCTCCTCTTATTTTAAACTCTCCCATTCTTCTCTTAACACTCCGTATTTTATCGAGTCAAAGTATTTATTCATATGATATCTTACTTTTCTTATTCTTCCTTCAAGCTTATATCCAATTTTTTCAGCACTTTTCATCATGGATATATTTCCACTCCAAGTTGTCAGTCCAATATGTTCCAATTCAGGAAAATCATCAAATGTTTTTGTTGTCCATATTTTAAGTGCTTCGCTTCCATATCCACCATACCAGTAATTACTGTCATAAATTACTATTCCAACTTCAATCCACCTAGTTTTTCTGTCTTCCCAGTATCTGCTTACTGTTCCCATTAGAATTCCATCAATGTAAATTCCTTTTACATTATCAGACTTAAAAAAATCTACTTTATCTTTCAAAAAGTTTTCATAATCAGTAAATTTATAATCATCATAATATGGCCCATCCCATTTCTTCCACTCAGGGTTTTCTCCCTGGTATATAATAGAATGCAAACGTTTAAAATCGTTTTCACTTATTTTTTTTAGAGTTACTTCTTTTTTCAATTTTCTCTCCTTCACAATAAAAATTTAAAAAATTATTTTCCTTCATACAAATAACAAAACAGAATTACTCAAATCTACTGTTTTAAATAAAAATATTTTCCTGAATAAAAACATCTTTATTTACATGATATTTGAGTTAATCCTGCTTTTTTTATATTACCAGCTTTTTACTAATTCATATAATTTCAAATATTCTCTCGCAGATTTGTCCCATGAAAAATCCAAATCCATATTTCTTTTTACAAGTTTTTCCCAAATTTCAGGCTTATCATAATATACACCTTCAGCAACCTTTATTGTAAACAGCATATCGTCTGCATTAAAGTTTGTAAATGAGAATCCATTTCCTTCATCTGTAAAAATGTTATATGGTTTTACTGTATCTTTCAATCCTCCTGTTTCCCTTACAATAGGTATTGTTCCAAATCTCATTGCTATCATTTGACTAAGCCCGCAAGGTTCATATCTTGAAGGCATCAGGAATAAATCACTTCCAGCATATATTTCATTTGCAAGATGCGGATTATATCCCAAGTATACTTTAAACTTGTCAGGATACTTAACTGTCAGATAGTTGTAATAATCTTCATAGAATTTGTCACCACTACCTAAAATTACAATCTGAACAGCATCATACTGTAATAAATTTTCCAGTACTGCAGACACAAGATCAAGTCCTTTTCCTTCCACAAGTCTTGTAACCATGGAAATCAGAAGATTATCTGATTTAGGTAATCCCAGTTTTTCCTGAAGTCTATATTTATTTTCTTTTTTCTTTTCCAATGTATCCTTGTTATAATTTATAACATCAGGATTAGTTTCAGGGTCAAATTCCTCAACATCAATTCCATTTAGCACACCATAAATTTTTTTCGCATTTGTTATCCATTCCAGACCTTCACTGAAATAAGGATATTTTATTTCTTCAGCATAAGTAGGACTTACAGTATTTACAATATCTGCATATCCTATTCCTATTTGCATAAAGTTTAAATCATGGCCACCTATATGATATCCCATTCTTTCAAATGAAAATTTTGAAAATCTTCCCTGATACATTAAGTTATGTATTGTATAAACTGTTCTCATATCCCAGTAAAAAGGATCATTATTATATCTCACATTAAGAAAATAAGGTACCGGTCCTGTCTGCCAGTCATTACAGTGTAATATATCAGCCTGTAAATTAATTTCCTTTAAAAATCTTAATGCAAGTTCTGAAAACATAGCATACTGAACATCTTCATCATTATCTCCGTAAACACGGCCTCTTTCATACAATGCCTTATTTTCAATGAAATAATAATTTATTTTATCGTCAGGATATTTTACCAGATTAAACACATCCCCATGACTTTCCAATCTTGCAACCCATTCCAATTTTTCAAGATATTTTAAAGGAATTTTATCATATTTTGGCATTATTATGGAAACTTCATGTCCCAATTCCTGCATTTTTTTAGGTAAAGCCTGCATTACATCAGCTAATCCCCCAGTTTTAAAGAAAGGATAAACTTCTGAGGCAAGATAAACTATTTTCAAGCTAATCACTCCTATCCTTTTATTGTTTCACCACTGTGAACAAATTTATTGCCATCATGCAATTTTACTCCTCCGAATATTCTTACGTTTCTTCCTACAATTGAACCATCAGGGAGAACTGCTTTTTTACCTATTACACTTATACCTCTTGACAATAAATCAGGTTTTTCATAATTTGCACTGAAATCATCTCCATAACCTAATATGGAATTTTTACCTACATATACTTTCTTATCTATAATCATTGTATCTAAGTTAGTATTTTCATCTATATAAGTTCCTGAAAAAATAATACTGTTCTTAACCGTACATCCTTTTCTTACTGTTACTCCAGGTCCCAATACTGAGTTTTCAACTCTTCCTTCAATTTTACAACCGTCACAGATTAATGAATTCAGCACACTTCCTGTTACCCCTATTCTTACAGGTGCCAAATCTTCACTTCTTGTGTAAATTTTCCATTCAGGATCATAAAGATTTATTCCTATTTCTTCTGATTTCTTTATTAAATCAAGGTTAGCATCAAGATAAGAATCATAAGTTCCTACATCCATCCAGTAGCTATCATAGCAGTGAACGAAAACCTTTCTTTCTTCATGAATCATCTGTGGAATAACGTGTTTTCCAAAATCCAAATCTTCTTCAGTCATTTTTTCCAAATATTCCAGAAGTACTTCTGTATTGAAAATATAAATTCCCATAGATGCAAGATTACTCTTAGGTTCTGCAGGTTTTTCTTCAAAATTAAGAATTTTTTTATTTTCATCAACTTCAAATATTCCAAATCTTCCTGCTTCTTCCATTGGTACTTCCTGAACTGCAATTGTCAATTCAGCATTGCTTTTCAGATGATCAGCCAGTAGCCATTTGTAATTCATTTTATAAATATGATCTCCTGATAAAATCAGTACATATTTAGGTTTTCTATTTCTAATAAATTCTATATTCTGTCTGATTGCATCAGCAGTACCTTGATACCATGCATTTCCTCCTGGTTTTTCATGAGGTTGCAACATTGTAACTCCTGTATCCCTTCTATCAAAATCCCATGGTTTTCCTGAACCTATATGTTCATTCAAAGAAAGCGGTAAATACTGTGTCAATAATGCCACATCGTAAATCCCTGAATTTGAACAGTTACTCAATGCAAAATCAATAATTCTGAATTTTCCTCCAAAAGGAACACTTGGTTTAACCCTCTTTTCAGAAAGTATATCAAGTCTAGAACCTCTTCCACCTGCTAAAATCATAGCTAAAATTTCCATAACACTACCTCCATCATATTCTCTACATTATAGTATACCCTATTTTTTTAAAAAAAGAAGATTTTTTAAAATTTTTTTTATTTTTTTGTTTCTTTCTTTTTATTTATATATGAAGTTTTTTATTAATTTTGGAGCTATTTTATCTTTACTTAATGTGTTTTAAAATATTCTACTGCTTCATGAAAATTATCAAATTTTTTGTAAAGCATATCTTCTATATCTTCAGCAGGAGTAAGTTTATCAGGTATCATTACAGGCATCATTCCTGCACCATATGCCGCTTTTACTCCATTTACAGAATCTTCAAAAACTACTGTCTTACTAGGATTTATATTCAATTTACCTGCACCACGTAAAAATACCTCAGGGTCCGGTTTTCCTCTTTCAACATCATTAGCAGTTATTATATGGCTGAAGTAGTTCTTTATATCTTTACTTTCCAGTAATGTATTAGCCATAAAGCTGTCTGCTGATGTTCCCAGAACCATTTTTTTCCCTTTTGAAGCGAGAAAATCAAGCATTTCTTTTGCTCCTGTCATTAAAGGGATATCTCCTTTTTTTGCTTCATCTATTATATAATTATATACTTTTGCAGTTATTTCATCATATGGAAAATCTTTTCCAAATTCTTCAAGATAAATTTCCTTTGCTTCTTCATTAGTCAATCCCGTTGTTTTTTCCACAAGTTCATCTGTAACTTCATAGCCTAATTCCTTTAAAAGCTTTTTTCCATATTTCAAATAAACTGTTTCTGTATCAAATAATATTCCGTCCATATCAAATATGAACAAATCTATAGTATCCAGCACTTTATTTTTCATTAAATTCCTCCTTCTTGTTCATTAGGTAAAATTGCAACTGATCTATGTGCCACAGCACATATAACTTCATTAAACTGAAGTATTCCCACACTTAGGAATATTGCCACCCCTAAATGTTCTCCATTCCTTGCAATCCCAATTTTTCCACCAACGCTTAATCCATTTATATTAGACTCTATCTGATTCATGGCTTCCCTGATGGCACCTATTACAGCTCCATCATGTACATGCTCATCCTGAATAATTCCGTTTCTTTTTGCTGCCAATAGAGTGCTTTCTATAAACTTAAATCTTGCACTAGGTATAGCTCCTCCAACATCAACAGCAGCCACTTTTATTTTCTTCTCTGCATATTCTTTTATGAGTCTTTTTTCTTCTTCCCTTGAAGAAATCGACATTTTTAAAGCTATTCTACATATATCAACACTTTTGTTATCCCTAAATTCCATATTTCTCCTCACTATTAATATAAAATACGATACACAGACAAACTACGAATACTACAAAAATAAAATATTTATCTATTTTTCAAAAGATTTCATAATATATTCAACAGCTTCTACATATCCTTCTTTACCTTTTCCATATATTTGAAGTACACAGGCAGGGGCAGTCACTGAAATTTTTCTGAAGTCTTCCCTTTTGTGAATATCACTCAGATGTACTTCAACTGTTGGAATAGATACTGATTTTATTGCATCGTGGATTGCATAGCTGTAATGGGTGTAAGCACCTGGATTGATAACAATCCCGTCAATCTTTTCATAATATGCATTTTGAATAATATCTATTATCCTACCTTCATAATTTGACTGAAAAATTTCTATTTTTATATTTTTATCACGAAATTTTTCCTGAATGTAACTACATAAGGAATCATAATTATCATTTCCATAAATTCCTGTTTCCCTTATTCCGAGAAAATTTAAATTTGGCCCATTTATAATAAATATTTTTTTCATTTCTTCCTTTCCATTACATAAGATTATTTTGTAAAAATCTTTTCTATCTCTTCAGCTGTCCTGTCTGTAACTTCCTGTAATGTTCCGTTATTTTCTATAATAATGTCAGAATATCTCTTATAAAGTTCTATTCTTTCATCATATAATTTATAAATATTATTTATATCCTTCAGAAGAGGTCTTGCTTCATGGTTTTCCTTCGCTATATCCTCTATTTTCCTGCTCAGGAATACAACTATACCTTTTTCCTTAAGTATTTTCATATTTTCTTCACGCTTTACTGCTCCGCCACCTGTAGAAATTATTATTCCATTTTTCTGAGAAAGTTCTCTTAAATATTTTGTTTCCAGATTTCTAAAATACTCTTCCCCTTTTTCTGAAAACAAAGTACTTATTTTTATATTTTCTTTTCTTTCCAGATATTTATCCGCATCATAGTACTCATAATTTATCTTTTTTGAAAGAAGTTTTCCTATTGTACTTTTCCCACTTGCAGGCATTCCTATAAGGACTATATTTCTATTTATTTTTATATTTTCCATATTCTACACTCTTTTAAACTGATTTTCATTTTCGTTGTACTGATATCCTTTTTCTTCCAGTCTTTTTATAATTTCTTCCTTTGAAAGGGAATAATAATTTGCAAAGCTTTCAAGACTTGAAAATTCGTCTCTCAATTTCATATTTATCATGCTTAGCATTATGTTTATATCACCATTTTCAAAATCAAACATTCTTTCTCCTTCGTTATTAAACTCTTGTATATTTAGCATCTGTAAAGTTGTTTCATAAAATAGACTTTTACTTTGTGAACAATTACAGAATCAGCATTAATTTTTCATTATTTTCATCAATGTCATTTACAACAATATTTGAAGCCTTGTTTTTAAACATTGTATGGAATCCATCTTCCTTTTTCTCAAGGAAATCTCCAACTTTTATTTTTTCTATTCCTAAATCCCCTGTTACTTCGTATATTTCATTGTAAATATTTTCCAGAAATTCAAGATCAAACAATGTAAATAAATTATAGCTTTTCTTTATTCTTTTTTCATATGAATCTTCCTTTACAATAAAGTATATAATCGAATCAAATCCCATATTTACTCCAAACATTGTATATCCATGTTTTCCTATTTCATAATTTATCATTGCAAAAAGTACATCCACAAGATCCGTTTCATACGTTGCTTCCTTTTTCTTTACATTTTCCCAGTTTATATCCAGCAAATCCGGATCCAGACTGTATTTTTCAAGTAATTGTCTAAAACCATCTGTATATCCTGTATGTCCAATTTTATACAAATATCCTTTACTGTATTTTGCCATATAATGATAATAGAAATCTCCATAAGTTACAAGGTCTTCTTTAATTTCTCCAGGTACAAAATATTTCTGTACTGTTTTTTCAGGATTGTTAAAAAAACCTCTTCTTGCTTCCACATATTTCAGAAGTTCATCCCCATCCAGAACTTCAGCTGAAAAGTCATCCACTTCCTTATATATTTCCCTATCTACTGCCATATATCTGTTATCTCCATTATTGCTGCTGTTGCTCATTTTTTTCTACCTCCGGTGTTTTTAAACTTTGTATTAAAAATTTTAAATCAGATAATTTTTCAAATCTTATCATCTTTTTTATTTTTTCTTTTGATTCAGCCTTTAAACGTGAACTGTTTATATAGGCATCAAAATTTTCCTGATATTTACTGTATAATTTTTCAGTTTTTCTTAAACTTGATTTTACACTGTTTCCATTACTTCTGGCTCTGCTGCTTCCAGAATACATTTTTTTATCTATTTCAGCATTCAGTTTTGCAAATTCATTTGAAACAAGTCTGTCAAGCTCGCTATTACTCATTTTAACATAATCTTCCTTCGTTTTCTCATCTCCACTATGATACAAATAATCCATTACCGTATCTACATTTTCTTCTAATGAACTTTCATTTTTTTCTGCTTCCAGCAATGTATTCATATTTAAGTAAAAATTTTCAAGACTTATAGAAGTTGCAGTGTAAATATATGACTGAAAATCATCCTTTTCTTCTAAAAAGTTTTTCAGAAAATTCTTTGTAAAAACCGAATTTTCATTAATATATTCATTAAAACTTGGCAATAGAGGTCTCAATATATTTTTTCTTCCGTCCTTCATTTTTCCAAGTCTTGTAATTTCATTATCAAATGTCTGCTTATTTCTATTGTATAATCCAAGAATAATTTCAGGATACACTCTATTTAAAAGATTTGAATCCCTTCTAGTATTTCCTGAATTTCCATTAAAATACTTATCAAAAGTCTGTTTCTGTCTTACTCCCCCCTGCTCTATTATTTCCTTATTTGTAAGGGAAAATCCTATTAAAGATATTCCCATTAAAGTTGTTAATATTATTTTTTTCATTATTACTTACCTTCCCTTATTTTTATTTATTTGTAAAGTTTTTCTGATAATTTTTCATGAACTTTTTTCAGAACTTCATCATCATATTTTTCATCATTCCATATTTCTTCTGATTTTATTGCCTGAAATATAAGCATTGTAAGACCATTTACAGCTTTTACATTTCTTTCCTTATATTTTTTCATGAGAACCGTTTCTTCAGGATTATATATTATATCCACTACACAGTCAGTGTTTATCATATTCACTTCTTCCAGAGGTGTCATATTTACAGCAGGATACATCCCTACCGGCGTACAGTTTACAATCAGGTTTACATTTCTCACATTTCTTATTTCAGAATAGTGTATAAGCCTATCTCCTTTTCTTATTTCAAAAGAATCATTTTCTGATATTGTAGCCAAATATATATTTTTAGCTCCTTCATCTATAAGAACATTATACACAGCCTTTGCCGCTCCACCTGTTCCCAGCATGAGGATTTTTCCATCCTTTACATTAATATCATTCTGCTGCAAAGTTTTTAAAAATCCAAAATAATCAGTGTTATCCCCGATAAGTTTTCCATTTTTAACAGTTATTGTATTTACTGCCCCTATTTTTTTCGCAGAGTCTGAAATATTGTCCATATAATTCATTACTTCATTCTTATATGGAATTGTAACGTTTACTCCGTCAAGTTTACCTTCACGCAGTTCCTGCATAAAAGAAGGTATATCCTCCATTTCTTTCTCAATTAGCTTATAACTTGCATCTTTTCCTGTAAGTTTAAAAAATATTTCATGAATTTCCTTCGAATAGCTATGTCCCAGCTTTTCTCCTAGAAGTCCCAGTTTTTTCATTTTTCTCCCTTCCAAAAAATCTTATTTTTCATTTTTTAGTATTTTCAGTTCCTTTTCAGTAAGTTCCCTATATTCTCCTATTTTTAAGTTTTCATCAAGCACCAGATTTCCCATCTGAATTCTTTTCAGATATTCCACCTTGTTATTTACAGCCTTGAACATTCTTTTAACCTGGTGATATTTTCCTTCACTTATTGTAATATAGGCTTTACTTGGATTTCTTTCTCCTGTTTTTTTATTTATCGGCTCTTCACTATTTTCAATTACCTCAACTTTAGCATTTTTCGTAACAAAGTCAACTTCAAGCTCAATTCCTGCTTCAAGTTTTTCAATAGCTTCTTCTGTTACAGGATCTCTCAGCTCCACATAATACTTTTTATCCACATGTTTATTTGGAGCAAGCAGATTATGAGTAAGAATCCCGTCATTTGTAAGAATTAGAAGCCCTTCAGTATCTATATCAAGTCTACCTACAGGAAAAAGGCTATATGTCCTGTAATTGTTTCCCAGTAAATCTATAACCGTCTTATGTTCCTTATCTTCTGTTGCTGAAATTACTCCGTCAGGTTTGTTCATCATTATATATACAAAAGGTCTGTAATTTATAACTTCATCATTATACTTTACAATATCCTCATTTTCATTTACGTGAACGCTCCCGTCTAACATTATAACATCATTTACTTTTATTTTTCTTTTTTTTAATATATCTTTTACTTCTTTTCTTGTTCCTACGCCTGAATTGGCTAAAAATCTATCTAATCTCATACTTTTTCCTATCATTTTTCATTAAATTTCTACGTTATATACCTTATAATTTCCTAAAATTTGTAAATATATGGACTTTTCTCTTATTTCTTCCAAAGCTTTTTCAACTTTTTCCTCTTCCAGATTTCCTTCAAAATCTATATAGAAATAGTATTCCCAAGGCTTATTTGTTTTCGGTCTTGACTTTAAATTCACCATATTCAGACCGTAATCTGAAAATACCCTGAGTAGCTTCATAAGTGCTCCCGCCTCATTTTTTGTACTTATAATGATACTTATTTTTTCACTGTTTTCACAAATAAGATTTTTATTTGAAACAATAAAAAATCTTGTGAAATTTTCTTTTTCGTTGTTTATATCCGGCTTCAGCAATTCCAGATTGTACATTTTCCTTGTTTCCATATTGGCAATACATGCATTTTCCTTATTTCCTGTATCTCCTATATATTTTGCACTAAGTGCTGTATTGCTCATTCTTATTTTTTCCCATTCAGGATACTTTCCTAAAAATTCTGAACATTGCATAAGTGCCTGTTCATGGGAATAAACTCTTTTTATATCAGTTATTTTACTTCCCTTGATTCCAAGAAGATTGTGCTCTATTTTATGTTTTACTTCCCCGACAATATAAATATTACGTTTATTTATAAGGTCTATACTGTCTCTTACTTCCCCCACTATTGAATTTTCTATTGGAAGAATTGCAAAGTCAACCTTTCCAGCTTCAACTCCTTCCACAAGTTCTCTGTGGGTGTTAAAATTTAAAATCTCCTCAGCCTCGGCTCCCATATGACCTTCTGAATTTTTACTATTTTTCAGCAGATTAACCATCACTTCATATGCATATGCCCCTGGAACCCCTGTATATCCAAGCTTTTTCCCATTAAAATTCAGATCATTTACATATTCTTTTGGACTACCTATTTTAAACTTCTGATATTCCTTGCTGGAATCCATTATATCCTTAAGTATGCCTTCTATATAATGTTTCAGCTCTTCGCTCTTGACATTTGAAAGATTTTTATTTACTACTTCCTCTTCCCTTTTTCTGTCGAATATTTTCATGCCATTTTCTTTTTTATATAACGCAACTTCCTTTACAATTTCCATTCTTTCTTCTATCAATTCAACTAATTTTCTGTCAATATGATCTATTCTGTTCCTAATTTCTCCTAAATCAAGTTTTTTCATTTATATCACCTGCATTTCTCTGAATATTATAAACTAAAAACGTGGATTTTACAATAAATAAGTATAATTTATAATAAAAAAAGTATTTTGAATTATTATTAAAAAAATATGTAAGTTCAAAATACTTCTTTATTTTATAAATTATTACATAGAGTAAAATTTTATAATTGATTTAATTTTTCCATTACCCTTTTACCTTGTTGATTCCATTCTATAAACTCTGTTCTATATTTTTTTAATTTTTCTATTTCTTTTTTTGAATTATTTAGCTCTTCTTTTAATAAAATATAATTAGAAAAATGTTCTTCAAAAAATTCTCTTGAATCAATTTGTTCTATTAATTCTTTTCGTTGCTCTTCAAAAAATTCTGTAATTATTTTTTTATTATTGTTAAATTTTTCTATTTGAAGTTGTTTATCTACTTGATTCCATGCTTCAAATGCAAAACCAACTCCTATTAGTGCATTATTTAATCCTTTGGCTAGATTAACGGCACCCCAAGGTTTAAATTTTAAAAATTGACCAATATCTTGTCCAAAAATTTTTCCAATATTTACAATTCCATCTCTTACACCCAAAACAGCAACATTATTAATAAAATTTCCTTTAGCTATAAAACTAACTCCTTCTTTTCCTAAAGAATTTAAAGTTGTATTAAAATTTTTTATTTCAGCATCCATTTCAAGTTTGATAGTATCCAATTCTATTTTAACAGTATTTATTTGTCTTTCAAATTCTATTTTTACTTTTTCAGAAATGTTAATTCCATCCTTACCAATTTCTTTTTGATAAAATTCATTAAATGTTTCAAGTTCTGTTCCTTCATTTTGTAATATCAGTTTACTATAATATTCTAATATAAACGTTTTTAATTCCTGTCTTACTTTTACTATTTCATTTTCTGTTTTCTTTAATCTATTTTCTAATTTTAAACTTATTTCATCCCATCCTTTAATACTTTTTTCCAATTCATTATTTTTAATTATTTGTTTAGGTACCTCTCTTCCCATGATATCTTTTATTATAGTTTTTTCAGTTTCTAAAATAAGAGAGGATACTCCTTCATTTTTTTCTATTATTTCAAAAGTAGCATTTTGTAATATTGCAATTTTGGATAATACTTTATATTCTTCTAAATTATCTAACCAATATTCTTCTATCCCTTGATTAAAAGGATTAGCCGATACTCCAGTAATTAGAATATCTTTAATTTCTTGTTCATCTAAACAAATCATATCTTTTAATCTTTGAATAACATTTTGTTTCTTTATAGCTAAGTTATACTGATAATCATTTTCATCTTCTACATCAGAAACTTCATCAAATCTACTCAATACAAAAACTGTTCTAGAAAGTAAATCAAGTGTTCTAAACAACCATATCAAATCTTCTTTATGGCTTTCTTTTATTGGATTAGTTGAGTTCATAATATATAATACTATATGTGCTTCACTTACATATTTTTTTGTTATTTCTTTATATTTTTCTTTTTTATCTTCTGTTTCTTTAAATCCAAATAATCCAGGAGTATCTATTAAAACTATTTTATCATCCACTTCATAAACTACAACCTCGTTTGATGATTCTCGTTGACTAATTTTCATTGAAGATTTATCATATTTTTCAAGCCATGCTGCTGCTATAGAAGTTTTCCCTTCTGAAAATCCTCCAATTAGTGCCACTTTTAATTTTTCATCTTCTATTTTTTCTAAAGATCTTTCTATTTTCTTTATCATTTTCTCATCTATTTCAATATCTAGTTCCTTTCCTTTCAATAGAAATTCTTGAAGTTCTTTTAAAAGATTTATTAACTTTTCTTTTTTACTTTCAAATTCTAAAATTGTTTTTTCCATAATTGAACTCCTTTATTTTATTTTTTCTTTACTTATTTTCATTATTTGATTTTTAGTTGTTGATAATTCTTCATTTATTTTCATTATTTGATTTAATGGTATTTCCAATTCGTGAGTTATATACTTCATTTTATCTTTTATTTCAAACATTACTTCATCTATTTTTTCATCTATTTTTCCATTCAATTTTTCAACAATATTTTTTATATTTCTATCTACACTTTTTCTTTGCTGAGCTTTCTTATATTCTTTACTAAAAAAACTACCAACAGCATCTATTACTCCTAAAAAAATACTTATCGCTCCTAAAATCATTCCAATCCATCCTATTGGATTCCAAAACATCAAAATTCCCCCTATTATAACCATTATTAATTTCCCTATTTTTATTCCTATATCTATATCTAAATTTATTTTAAAATCATCTGTACTATTAAATTTAAAATTATAAGATAAGATATTTTCTAAATATTTTTTTAAATTATTAGCTATTTCTTTTATAGCTTCTTTAAATTCAGCTATATTTTCATCACTTTTTTCTTTAAACTCTTTTTCAATTACAGTCTGATTTTTAATTATTTTTTCTTTTAATTTCCTTTCTAATTCTGATTTAGTTATATCGCAATCTATATAATCATACATTTTTTTTGTAGTCGTATTTACAAAATTATTTAAGGTCTTCGATTTTATTTTATAAAATTTATTTTCTAAATCTATTATTTTATTATTTATTTGTTCTTTTGAATTTTCTATTTGTTCCTTAAATTTCTTACTTATTTCCGCTGTATTTTTTTCATTTTCATCTAAATAGTTTATTACTTTATCCAATACATATTTTATTTTAGTATAATTTGATTT